>NZ_JBTHHM010000020.1:0-1383 GCF_054353935.1 Mycoplasma sp. 246B | reverse complement strand
ATCCTTAAACTCGAATATGAAATTGATTTTAAAAAGAAAGGTTTCATTTCCTAGTACGGAAAGTTTATCATTGCTTTTAGCACATATTTTTGATAACTGAAATATTAACAGAAGTCTTAGAACAACAAACGGATTTAGAAATATAGGGTAAACTTCAATTTGGCATTGAAAAACCTGCAAAATATAAAACAAAAGAACAAAAGATTACTTTTGTTCTTTTGTTTTATATTTTGCAGGTTTTTCAAAAAAAATTTTAAATTTTCTGATAAGATGCTACTATATATACAACTTACCTTTTTACAGGATATAACTTAGTTTTTTATTAAAATACACAAGAATTTTTATAATGTCGAAGATAAAATATTCATCCAAAATTTCATCTACTTTGAGGGAATTTGTTTTTCTTTTATTTGACATTTATAGCTAGAATTTAATATATATTAATGATTATGAGTAACATATGTATTATGCACATGCACAATACGAATATTTTGTATTGCATATATAATATTATCAAGTTTTTCGATAAAAACTTGATTAAATCTATCTATTTCCCTGCTGATTTTTTCGATTATTTCTCACAATTTTATATCCTCTAGGTCATTTCTAACACTTCTTATTTCTTCAAATGTATATTTTGCATTTTTAAAAAATGAATATTTCACATCCTCTACTAATGCAAGTAATATTTGAAACATTTGTAAAGGAGAAAATCTCTCATCAGCTATTGGATATAAATCTTTATAATTAAATCCCTTTTTATTAATAATCAATTCTAAGATTTCCTTTTGGTCATCATCAAATTTTGATAATGTCTCAGGTTTAAAATAGTATTCTAATTTTTCTTGTTCTTTTTGCATACATATTCATCTATCATTTTTTTGAAGCCTCAGAATAGACATCATTTAATTTTGATTCAATAATTTTATGTGATTTACTTAAAGAATCATAAATATTTTGAAGCATTTTAATCCGTTCGATATTTTCAATATCCTTTCTTGTTGCTCTTATTTCTTGTAGTGGATATTTTGGTCTAATATAGAAAAGATTGTCAATATTATCATCTTTTTTCAATGCTAGATATATCTGAAACATCTGTATTGCTGAATACCTTACATCTGCGGCGATTTTTAAATGATCCTTATTAAGATTTCTGGTATTAATGATTAATTCTAAAACTTCTTTTTGACCTTCATCAAATTTTGATAATGTCTCAGGTTTAAAGTAGTATTCTAATTTTTCTTTTTCCATAATTTAATTTTACAAAAAAAAAAAAAAACTAAACAAGGACATAAAAATTAACAGAAAATTAATATTGTATCATCTCTGCATATTGCTGAGGTGATTTTCAATCTAAAACAGATTGCATTCGTTTTGTATTAT
>NZ_JBTHHM010000019.1:0-1902 GCF_054353935.1 Mycoplasma sp. 246B | reverse complement strand
AATATTCTGCTATTGATTCAGTAGGTTTTTGTGTGAATTCGTTAAAATCAAGTGCCCCTACTATTAAGTTATTAGGTGAAAGTGCATACCCATCTACCCATTCGTTTTCTTTTTCTTTTTGATCATTTCCATTTCCGGATGAAAAGATATTAACAACTCCATATTTTCTAGAAATATAATCTAAAAATAAATTATTTTCATCATATGTGGTTCATCAATTATCATATTTCATACCATAACTATGGTTTATAACTCTTACTCCTTTTTCTTTAACCATTCATTCAATAGCACTTTGTCATTCATAATTATCAATAAATGCTGAAAAATAAAGTTTTGAATATCTATCATATCCTTTTTCACCTGCTGCGATATTTGAAACTTCGTTTGCATGATGACTTAGTTTAATCTTTTTATCAATATCTTGTAATTCAACACCATACCTTTGAAAGTTTTGTAATTTTGTTGTATCGATTTTTCCTTTTACTTCTATAACACCAACATTTCCTTTTTTATTTCGATATCTGCTATTTTCTCTTTGTATTTGTTTTTTAAAGTTTACTATATCTAAGTCTTTTGAATTATCTATTATAATATCACGATTATAATAAACATCTCAATCAATTTCTTCTTCTTTATCTGAACTGTTGGTAGAAAATTGTAGATTTTGTATTTCATTTGGAAATAAAATACCCTTATAAATTTCTTTTTTTTCTATAATATTTTTGACAAATTCTTTTCTTTGATTTTCGTTATCAAAATAGAATCAAACTATCGGCATCATCGAGCTTGTTTGATAGCCTTTGAAATATAAATTTGATTTTTTAATGTTTTCTATGAATTTATTATTTTTTTGGACGGTTAAGTTTTCATCCATAACTGAATTGTTTGCTTCATAATTTAATAAAAGTTTTAATTCATAATTATTGTTTACAGGAACATTCCTCACAGAATTAAATAGTTGTCCGTTTTTGTTTATACGAACTTCTAATTTATTGCTTTGATATCCTAAATATCAAGGTTTTTCTTGATTTTTTAACACATTTGTAGCTGTTAATGTTACTATACTAGCAACTGATGTAGTTAAAATACTACTAAATAAAAATATTTTTTTAATTTGCTTTTTCATATTTACTCCTTTTTGTGTTTTTTTGTAAGAAATAAATTTCTTTTCAATTTCTTACTTTTTTTATTTTACATAAAAAAGGAGAAATTAAAAAAATAATTTAAAATATAGTAAAAAATTTTGAAAATATGTAAAAAATATGAAAAAGCAGTTTCGAAATGACTAAGATAAATAAATTAAAAATTTTTATTTAGACAACAGAGAAATAGATTACTTATTTTCAAACTTAAAATCTGAATGTTGAGATTGTAGAGGTTATTCAAAAACAACTTATGAAAAACTATTAAGTATTCTCAAGAGTAAAGTGAAACGATATAATGAATAAAAAACGCAAACAAATTTAAATTAAAAATTGCCACAGCAATTTGCTATGACGATTCAAAGTTAAAAACTGCTGGTTTTATACTTTCTTGTATGTATGCTTTATGTTAAATTATTAGACATCTGAAGTTGCTAAACTTATTTCGTTTCATAAATATTCAAAAAGATCCCTTACTTGCTGATCGCTTGGATTCTTATTAACAGTGATAGCCTTAGATTTATTAATATATTTTACATTCATAGTTATACGGGTTTTTTGTGAACTTTCTTCAGCTTTGTATTTAACACCTAATTGCTCTAAATTTATCAGTCAAAAATATAAATGATGCATTGTATCTTCTCTTTTATAATCTGGGACTAAGTTATATTGAGAAAATCCAGAATTTTTATTTCCTGTTTCATACATTAACAAATTTTTAGTCTTAAAGAATTCATCAATATCTTCATTATTTAAATAA
>NZ_JBTHHM010000018.1:0-7610 GCF_054353935.1 Mycoplasma sp. 246B | reverse complement strand
TTTAAGGATATAACTTAGATTTTATTAAAATACACAAGAATTTTTATAATGTCAAGAATTTATTAAATGATTTACTTGCTTTAAACCCACAAAATATAACAAACAAGTAATAAATTTTATCTTAGTTATTTTATAATCTTTAATTTGAAATTTAATTCGCAAAATAATCCATATATTCATCTCTTTAATCGTTTGTTAAATAATATGTAGTAAAATATTTAAATATTAAGGAGAATTATGAAAGCTGATATAAATTTAACACCATTACAACAAAAATATTTAGATGAAGTTAATAGAATTTCATCTAAACAACTAAATGCTGATCAAAAGAATTTAGCAATAGAAATAATTAAGAAATTTGATGAGAGTCGACTAGAATATGTTTTCCAGTTCATTGCTCAAAGAATCAAAATCGGATTTCGCTTTGATGCAGCACCAGAATCTAATACTCAAAGTATTGCTTTACTAAAAAGAAATGAAGAATTATCCTTTGATTTTAAAGAATCAAAGACAAAGGATAACACCCTAATTATAGGTGAAAACTATGATGCTTTAAAGAATTTAATAGTAATTGAGAGAGAGAGAGAGAGAGAGAGCGGGACTTACATATAATTACGATGTAATTTATATCGATCCTCCTTATAACACCGAAAGTTCTTATGAAGATGGGAACGGAATTGCAAACGACAAAGAAAATATTGCCGCAAATACCAAAGACTACCGTGATAAATATGCAAGAAACGGTTGATTAAACTTACTAAATGAAAGATTAAGATTAGCAAAGAAACTACTTAAAGAAGATGGGGTTATCTTTGTTTCAATCGATGATAATGAACAAGCGTATTTAAAAGTTTTGATGGACGAAATATATGGTGAAGAAAATTTTGTCGCTAATTTTATTTGAGAAAAAAATTATTCACCAAAGAATAATAATAAGTTTGTTTCCGTTAATCACGATTATATTTTATGTTATGCTAAGAATAAAGAAGAGTTAAAAAAATTTAATAGATTAAAAAGAAATGAAAAAATTAATTCGCGTTACAAAGGTAAAGACGAAATAGGATTTTATAAACTTACAGATTTAACTAAAAACTCAAAAAATAAATTTGATATCCACTGAAATAATAAAACTTATAAGTGTCCTGAAAATTCAGGTTGACTATTTAATAAAGAAAAAATATATGAACTTATAAAAGAAAACAGAATTGTTTTACCTGATGATGAAAATAAAAGACCAACATTAAAAAGATACTTGAATGAAGTTTCAGATCTTATTTCAAAAACTATATTGAACTTTGAAGTAGTGGGACATACTCACGAATCAAAAAACGAAATTAATGAAATTTTATATAAAAATGCTTTTGATACACCTAAACCTGTAAGGTTAATAAAATATTTAATAAAACTTGTTGAAAAAAGCGGCAATTCGCGCGTTCTAGACTTCTTTGCTGGTTCCGGAACCACAGGTCATGCTGTTTTAGATTTAAACAGAGAAGATGGTGGTAGTAGAACATATACACTTGTAACTAATAATCAAAATGAAATAGCAAAAAGTGTTAATTATGAACGTTTATATCGAATCAACAATGGTGTCTCTACAGATAATCAAACTTTTGAATGAATCAACAAAAACAAACCTTATAAAACCAATTTAAATGTCTACGATATTGAATATATGGATGTTTCACCTGATACTAAGGATGAAACAGATAACATAATTAAAAAACTTATACAATTACTAAAAGATTTTGGTATACCTAATTTAGATATAAATAATCAAAATCATATAAAGAATTTATTAAATGATTTACTTTCTTTAAATCCACAAGAAAGATAAAGCATAAACAATACAAGGAGTCAAAAATGATTAAAGCATACAAAACAACCGAACTAAAAAATATTTTAGATAAAGAATTATTAACTAACGGAATCGATAGTGAAATGTTTTGATTAGCATATGAATATTCTAATTTAGAAAAAATGGTAAGCTAACTGAATATTTGATAATACAAGATAATAAATTTATCCCTTTAAATGAAGAAGAATATCAACAAATTACAAAAACCAAAGAAAATTAAAGGAGAATAATGGAACTAACTAATTCACAAACAGAAGTTGTTAGCGAACTCACTTCTTATGCTATTTCAAGTTTAGAAAGCAATACAGTTGATTATCAAATTTTTAAAGCACCTACAGGTTCTGGTAAAACTTTTATGATTTTAAATTTTATCGATCATCTTGTTGAGTGATCAAAAGATAACCCTGATGAAAAATTAGTATTTTATATAAATACACTCTCAACTGCTTGTTTACCTCAACAACTTGAAAAGAGTTTTAATAATTACAAACAATACATCAAAAACAAAGACTTGGTAATCAAACGACTTAAATCCCCTTCTGCTAAAGCAAAAACTAAAAAGACCGAACAAACATTTGAGTTTTTTGCTGAAGAAAACAATGTTTTTATTGCTGGTAGTTCATCATTTACAGCCAAAAGTCTTTATACCATCTACGGAGCAGTAGATAAGTTTTTAGATCAAATTAGAAACAATAAATACAAACTTATCTACATCCGCGATGAAGCACACCACGGAGGAGATGCAGACATTAAAATCCGCGAATCTGAAGAAGAAAAGAATTATGAAGCCAAAATGCAATCAGCTGCCGCATTTGTGGTAAAAATGAGTGCTTCACCTAAGAGTGGTGAAAACTTAGTGGAACTTGAACATCAAAGTTTACAAAATGATAATATACAACTTTTAAAAACTAAAAAGAACTATAATGTCAACATTAGTAGTTTAGATGTTTTAGATGATGAAATCATTTTAAGAAAAGCTTGTGAAAAGTTTAAAGAAATCAAACAAAAATACAATGATAACATCAATCAACCCCACCTCATCGGAATCAATGCAGCGATGCTAATTCAAGTTAATAACGATAGCAAAGACAAAGAAAAAAGTGCAAAATTTAATCAAAACATCGATATGATTATCAAAGTATTAGAAGAAAATAACTTAAAATGAGTTAAATATTTTGATAACACTAAATCTGATTGTTTTACTGTAATAGATTCTAATATTAGATTAGCAGGTGGTGATACACTTTTTGATATCTCTAGAAATAATTCACCAGTTGATGTTATCATTTTCAAAATTGGACCCGCAACAGGATGGAATATTCCTAGAGCTTGTATGTTAGTGCAACTGCGTAATGTGTATTCAGGGACACTAAATACACAAACATTAGGAAGAATTAAAAGAAATCCTGTTCCTGTTGACAACTTACCAGCAAACAGTGCTGCATTAGAATACTATATTTATAGTAATGTAGACATTAAAGATCAACAATACCAAAAACTTGTTCTTAAGGATAAATATAAAAACAAAACCTTTATCTCTGGGCATATAGAAAACTTTGTTAAATGAAATGAAGTTGATGAAAATGAATATCAAAAACAAGCTATCGATGAGATAAATAAGTTTTTAGTTGATGATTTTACAAAAGAATATCAAAATATACTAAATGAATTTAAGCAAAATAAATTTATTGTAGCTGAAAAAAGAGATTATGGTGATGGACACTTTGTTACATATAAGGTTAAAAATTTAATTGAAATTGAAATTTTTAACCTAAAAGAACTCAAAAAACATAAAGATTATTTAAATGAAAACATTAAAAAACACATCAATAATTTCTTTACTGAAAATAAACTTAATCAGCAAATCAATCACACAATGCTGTGGTATCTATTTATTCAAATTAAATTACCAGTTTTTGTTAATTTAAAGAAAAGTTTAAAGAAACAAAAAAATGAACAAAATAACTTAGTTTTTACTGTTGATGACAAATTAACATTAAAAGAGCGCATCCAAATCTTACAAGAAGAGCGAACCCAAGAGATTTTTAATAATAATTATGCATATAAAAAAGAAAAACTTGATCCAAATCAAAAGGATTCAAATAAATTAGAACTTGTTTATGATTCAGTACCTGAGAAAATTTTTATCGAGAAGTTAAATGCTTGAGATAATAAACACTCTAAAGCAAAATCTGATGATAAAAATAATGTAGAAATTATGTTTACTAAAAACATTCCTTTTAAAGGAATTGGTTTTGAATACATCGCAGATCAAGAACTAAGAACATCTTTTGTTGATTTTATCATTAAATACAACAATCACGAAATACATATTGAAGTAAAAGCATTAAATCAAAATAACAGCACAACAAATGCTCCAGCAAAAACAGAATACATCAAAAATGCTTATAAAGAATATGTAGAAGCATACCAAAAACAAAAGACTAAAGAAAACAATAAGCACTTTAGTTTAATTATTGCTTATGTATCAACAGATCCTAAGAATCCTATTTATTTCAAAGGTCACAGTGATATTTATTCATTAAATAAAAAACTTAATGAATCAAAAGATCCAAAAGGTATTCCGATAGTTTTAGACACACTTTTAGAATGACCTGCTGATTCAAATGAACAAGATGTTGTGAATAATACACAGCATAATAATCAAGCTGCATAATGTATTTTTATCTCTTTTTCATTGAATATGAAAATATACAAATTTTATTCCACAAATAAACAGAAAATTGCCCACATTTTTGGCTTTCTGTTTTTTTTTTTTTTTTTTTTCTATCATTAAGAAAGAAAGGAACTAAACTATGCCAAGAAAATTAACCCTGTTTAAAATGAACTTATCAACTTTGGTGTTAAGTTCAGCAACTATGTTATTTTGATTAATAACAACTATTTTAATTTTTACACGAGTAAATGCATATGGTAGAGTTTCATATAACCCTGAATATGTCTTTACAAGCAGTATACCATATGCAGTATTTACAATTATGAACTTCTTTATATATTTATCAGTTATAGCAATGTTGATATCAATTTTTGCAATTACATTGCAAGATGCTAAAAAAGATGAAACAATAGCAAAAACAAGAGCTTTTGCTATATCAAATTTTGCTTTGATTCTTATTGCACAACCTGTGTCTTGATTACCAGGTATATCAATTATCGGATTGCTTATTCAGGTTGCTATTACAGTTTTATTAGGTATATCAATGGTTAAATTAAAACCAGCAAAAGTGAAAGCACAAACACAAGAAATTATAAAAGAGGAAAAAGTTTTACAACAACCTAAGATAGAAAGTGCATTGGTTTCTAATATAATTTCAAATGACAAGAAAGAAACATCTAATTTAAAAGTCATTAAATCGTTAAATATATCTGCATTATTTTTTGTAACATTGAATTTAGTAATTTTAATTATTAATTTATTAATTGATACTTTTCTTTCTTCTCTTTATTTATATGATGATGTGTATGTGGTGAAATATTGAATTAATGTATTAAATTATGTTTTTATTATAACTGCATTTCTTATTAGCATATTTTTATTTGTTAAAATTACAATAATAAATAAATCTGAATTAACAAAAAAACTTAAATCTTTCTTTTTATTAGTGGTATTAATGATTCTTTTTGTATTAGTATTATCTCCGTTTAATTTAAATCTACTAATGAATATTAGTGCCTTTTCAAATTGGCACCGAGAAAGTTACCCAAATTGAAGTATCAATAGTTTCGATGTACCTAAAGAAACACCAATATATTTTACAAATTTATGAATAATCATATTACTTGTTGTCGTAATTATTTTACTTTCATACACACAAAATTATTTAAATAAAGAATATAAAAAGTTGTATATAAATTCAATAATAAATTGAATATAAGATAAAATTATAATCTAATTCTTCGAAATTCAACTCACTTTTATAAAAAATATTTGTAAGAGAATTTAACAAGTTATCTAAATTATCTAAATATAATAAAATGGCAACAATAACAACTATTTCCCACCATCCTCATCAATCCATCATATCTATATATTTATATTTTTTATTTTAAAAAAAGTTTATAATATGCAAGATATACATTTTAATTAACAGAAAGGTAAAATATGAAAAAAGTAGCAATTAACGGATTCGGAAGAATTGGTAGATTATTTTTCCGTAGATTATTAGAACAAAATTCAAACTTAGAAGTTGTTGCAGTTAACGATCTTACAGATTCAAAAACCCTAGCACACTTATTAAAATACGATACAGCATTTGGTAAATTAGGTGTTGAAGTAGTAGCTAAAGATGGTGCTATCGTTGTCGATGGGAAAGAAATTAAAGTATTCGCAGAAAGAGATCCTGAAAATCTTCCATGAGCTGAACTTGGAATTGATGTAGTTATTGAATCAACTGGATTCTTTACTAAAAGAGATGGTGCTTCAAAACACTTAAAAGCGGGTGCTAAAAAAGTTGTTGTTTCTGCACCATCAGAAAAAGATGTTAAAACTATTGTATTTAATGTAAACCACAATGAATTAACAAGTGATGATACACTTATCTCTGCAGCATCATGTACAACAAACTCATTAGCACCTATGGTTAAAGTTTTAGTCGATAACTTTGGTATTAAATCTGGATTTATGACAACTATCCATGCATACACAGGAGATCAAAGACTTCAAGATGCTCCACATAGAGACTTACGTAGGGCTCGTGCAGCAGCAGCAAATATGGTTCCTACTTCAACAGGAGCAGCAAAAGCAATTGGTTTAGTAGTTAAAGAAGCAGCAGGAAAATTAGACGGTTCAGCAATTCGTGTACCATTAATTACAGGTTCATTAGTAGACTTAACTGTTTTATTAGAAAAACAACCTACAGTTGAAGAAATTAATGCAGCAATGAAAGCAGCAGAATCAGAAAGTTTCAGATATGAAACCGATGAAATTGTTTCTTCTGATATTATTAAAGAAACACATGGATCAGTATTTGATTCAAAATTAACTTCAATCAAAGAATCGTCAGAAGGTAACTTATATAAACTCTTCTCATGATATGACAATGAAATGTCATATGTATCACAACTTGTTAGAACAGTTATTTACTTTGCTAACTTATAATAAGCATAATAAAATCCGGTTCCCCGGATTTTTTATACTATTTTGACATCGCATCAAATTGTCATAATCATTTATCTAATGATAATAGCACTTCATCAAAAATAGGTTGAACTCTAGCGCTTCATTCAAAACTTTCAGCAAGTTGTAAAAGTATTTTTAAATCATTCACAAGCACTTTAAGAGCTTGTTTATAATCAAAGATTTGTGAAGTTAATTCAGTGATTTTAGAAGCTTCTAGCACTTCTGTATAACTTCCTAAAGCGACTTCACCTTTCATAACAACTTTTTCAGCAATCTCATCTACAAAATTTAAAACATCATCTTTTAATTTATCACTTTGTGCATGAATTTCAAAGAATTCTAATCCTTTAATGTTTCAGTGGATGTTATTAATTTTTTGATAAAACACTTGTAAGCTTGCTTGCATTTCTTTTAATTTTTGTATTTCATTCATATTTCCTCCTTGATTTATTTTACCATATTCATATGATAAAGTATTACAAAAAGATTAACAACTAATTCTGTTAATCTTTTTGTTTTATTTATAGGATTAACCAACACCCCTAGGGGTGTCCGCGCCCAAAAATATTAAAGAAAGGAAAGCAATGTCAAGGCATTTTAAGAAGGAAGAAT
>NZ_JBTHHM010000017.1:0-8861 GCF_054353935.1 Mycoplasma sp. 246B | reverse complement strand
AATTATAATTACTATTCAGTTTTCAAAGGACTATGCCTAAGGGGCATTTTTTTAACTTGTGTAAGAACACAACCTAAAAAATATCAGTAAAAAGCAATAAATTGCCTATTTTTATAGTAAAATTTATGAATAAATAATTCATAATAAGAGAAATTGTGAGGTAAATTAAATATGGTTGTGGATAACTTGCTACACACACACACACACATCTACTATTAATATAGCTGTTAATTTTAATAGTAAGCTTTCGTATGGCGATTTAAGAATTCAAGCAGGACATATTTCTGAAAAACAAAAAGAGAAAACCCTGGAGAAGTTTCTTCAAGAAACATTTCGAAGGAATTTAAATTACTTGAATTCTAATGATATAAATCAGTATATTAATTATCTTAATGGAGTATTTAAGAATATAGATAATTATAACTTGGAAGTAATAAATCTTGATTTGCTATCAAGCAAAAAGAAGTTAGAAAAGGTTTTGTTAAATAATGATTGGAATGATTTAAAAACAGGTGGACCGTTGGTTTCAACTGTAGTTTTTATTGTAAAGCTAAAGGATTCCTATATTAAAGAATTTAAGATTGACAGATTTAATAGCATTTGTCTTTTTACTAAATTAAAGAAACTGGAGAGTATTAAAGATTTATATTTTGAATTAAGTAGAATAGAGTTTTTGGACTTATCATTAGAAAAAGAATATCAAAATATTTCTAATCTTTGCATTCAGCTTATAAATATTAAATACGAAGAAAATTATTTTAGAATATACAATACTCTAAAAGAGAATCATAAAATAAGAAACATAATTCTTGAAAAAAGTAGTGAATTAATGTGAACAAAAAATACAAAAACTGAAAATGGATTAAAACTAAGGAATTCATTGGATTTTTTAATTTCTTTCCATATCTTTAATAAAGAAAGTGATAAAAAGACATACTCATATCCTGTTTTAAAATTCAAAGACAGAAGAGTTGATAATATAAATACATATCATAAGTATTGATGCTTGGTGAGCAGAGATAATAAAAAAGAAAAACTTGTTTCCGGTAAGAATATCAGTATATTTGCTGAAAATGATTATGATGATAAATATGAATTTACAAACAAAAACGAAAATGATGTTGATAAAACCGAGTATATAAAAAGTAAGTTAAATTCATTTATAAAATCATCAAATGAATCAATAAATATGCTTACACATCAGAATCAAAATCTGACAAATGAAATTAATGAAAAAGAAAAAGAGAAGAAACAATCTGAAAAACATAAACAAGATTTACAACAACAAATAAGCAATTTTAATAATAAAATTAATGAAGTATCAAATCAAATAAAAGAAATTAAAAAAATTAAAGAACAATCATGAGAAGATGATTATGATGTTGATAATTATAAAGATAAAATAAATTACTTAAATAATGAAAAATTATTACTAGAGCAGAAGATAAAAAAGATCGATGTAGAACTCAAAAATATAAGTGAAAATATAAGGATATCAAACACCAAATTATCTGATATACGAACTTTAATTAAATCAAATAAAGAAAGTATAGAAAAAGAAGAAAAAAAAGTAAAATATATTGAAAAACTAATAGCAGATAAGTTTTTTAAGATATATAAAATTATAGAGACTGAACTGAAGATAAAAAAAGACACAAAATCTGAGTCAATAGAGAATATAAATATAAAATCAATTAATGATTCTGAACACTCTCTATTAAATATAAAAGATCTTTTTAATAGCAATCATTATTATTTGTCTGATAAAGATGAAGGTTTAGTAATTAAATATAGAAGATTTTATAATTCGTTAAAAAACTTTAGTGATGGGATGTACAGAAATCCTTATTTAGCAAAATCAGTAGAAGAACCAAATTTCTTTCAGGTGAACATACCAGCAAATTTTAAAATAAACAGTCAGATAGCATTGAATTTAAATCAAAAACAAGAAGAATCAGTTAAAAAAGCACTAAATTCATCAAGTATTTCATACATTCAAGGACCGCCTGGGACTGGAAAAACACAGACTATTTGTGCAATTATAGAGCATGTAGTAAATGAAAATAAAAAGAACTGTTTAATAATGTCATCAACACATGAAGCAATTAATAATGCACTTGATCGCTTGTATGAAATTAATAAAAAGAATCCCAATTTTATATATTTTAAGTTATTAAGACGAGAAGATATAGATTACAGTAATCCTGAAATTCTAGAAAATGAAAAATTCAGCGATAAAGCGATGTTAAAGAATTTTACAAGTTCTTTATTCAATAATTTAATTACTGAAAAAAAGAATTTTCAACCTTTTTTAAATTGGTATAAAGATAATAAAGAAGAAAATTTACTAAAATATATTGATATAAAATTAAGTGTTGAATATTTAGAATCAAATAAAGACAAAGCACCAGATTTATATTTAAAAATAACTCAACACACAAAAGATGAAGTTATGAAAATAACTTTATCCCCTTATAAAGAAACTATAGATTATGACATATTGCACCAGATATTAGATTTTACAATCAAAACTAACCATGAATATAAAGGATTTGAAGAAAATAAATATTTTCAACAATTTAAAAATGTAGCAAGTAAATCACAAATTAGATTAGTCGAATTTTGAAATCTTGATGATATTCTAAAGAAAACACAAACTAAAATCCAGGATAAATGAAGTATATATTTTGATAAAATGAAAAATTATTATGCTGATAAATCAAACAACAGTATTGATGATATTAAAAATTTTGCTAGGAAAGCATTTGATGCAGATTTAATCAATGTTATAGGAATGACTACATCAGCCAGACAAGAAATATCGATTTTTAATGATAGCGATAATTCTAAAAGGTTATTTATAGATTATCCTATATATTTTCAAATTCTTGATGAAGTATCAAAATCAACAACATTAGAAGTGATTAATAGTATTTTAATGGCTAATAAGGTAACATTAGTTGGAGATTATCGGCAACTGCCACCTAATGTTGAATTAACTGAAAACCTAAATGACAAAAAACTTAATCAATATGGAGAATCAGATAAAGGAATTTTGGATAATTGATGAAATTGGTTGAAACTTCAAAATAGCTCAAAATGACCAGCAACAGAAGAGTTTTGAAATAATCTTAAAAAGGAACTGGAATTTCCTTTCTTTAAAGAACATGCATTGCAAATAAAAAGAAGATATAATAATCATTCACCATATTCATTTTTAAAAACTCAACACCGTTTTGCTACCGAGATAATGAATATAGTTAACTTTGTTTATGATCATGATGAAAAACTCGAGATGCCGAGCATTTATCAAAGTCACGAATTTATTAATTATAATTTAAAAACGAATCAGAATAATAATTTTAATCATCATTTTAACATAGTTGATTCCACACATTATTCGACAGATTTTATGAAATTTCTTTCTTTAAATTCAGAACATTCAGAAAAAAACAAAATAATTAATGCTCTTAGCAATCTTTCTTACACTGCTGATCAAAAATCTTCTATGTTTAAAAACAAAGAATACAACGGAAGAATCAATGAATATAATGCATATATTATTATAAAAATACTTCATAATTTATTTAAAAATAACAATATAAACTCCAACCAAATTGGTGTAATCTGTATGAACCGTGATCAGAGTAATGTTGTTAGAAGCTTCATCAAAGAATACTCGCATATAAAGGCACTAAAAAATATCAAAGTAGATACAGTAGATAACTTTCAAGGTCGCGAAAAAGATATTGTTATAGTAGATTTAATCAGAGCACAAAATAGTTTCGATGAGAACGGTTTCGTTAGTCTTAATACCAGAAATTATGATTTTTATAAAAAAATAGAACGTTTAAATGTTGCAGTTTCGCGCGCAAAGGATAAATTAATTTTAGTTGGTGCATTCCGAAAACCTCTTAATGATATTGTTTCAGAAATAGATCTACCTACAGGAAGTAAATTCGAAAGCATTATCAGAAAATGATATGATGAAGCATCAAGCAAAGGAGCAATTGTTAATTATGATGAAGAACAATTCAATGAAGATTAAGATTAATGTTCCATATTTAGAATTAAAAATATTTAAAAAATACAGAAAACTCATTGATATGGATGAACTAAGTGCGATTTTTGTAGGAATTATTAAGTATTTAGAAAACCCAGACTTTCGAAGTAATTACGAAATTAAATCTACTGATTTATTTAAAGATGTTATTACAAAAGTATTAAATATTTGACAAAGATCATTTGTTTTAATAGAAGAAAAAATAGATAATTTATTTATAAATAATGTTTTATATACACTCACTAATGAATATAATAAAGGAGATTGAAAGAATTTGAGATTTCATTTTATTAAGATAAATAAAAAAATATTAGAATATTTTGATAATGATGAGTATAAAACACTTGAAGAACAAGAAAAGATAGTAAAAAATATAATTTATGTTAATTTAATAAATAAAGAACGCAGAATAGCTGTAAAGAAAACAGATATTAATTGAAAACCTAACTTTTCTGATTCAAATGATTTAAATAACATAATTAAACTGCGCGAAAATATAAAAACAAACGATGATAATGTTTCGCAATGGAAAGAATATAAATCAGGTGGATATGATGATAATAAGGATTATGTCTTTATTTCACATCAATTAGAGAAAGTTAATGTTCTTATAGAAGAAAATTGTGAATTTGAAGTAGATAATAACAAAATTAAATGAAACAAGACAAATTTTATATATTCATATAATCAATATATTCCTTCATTTTCATATATACTTAGACAAAAACTTCAAGAAAAATTTAATGAAGTTTTTGATGGGAGTGATTTTCAAGGGAATTTTTATCAAAAGGATAAAGAAGATCTAAAATATTCATTAGAAGAAAATCAAAACTTGATAGATAAATGTAATGAACAAAAGAGTTGAATCTGACCCATTTCAATTAAAATTATATATGCTGAAAATAAGCATTGACAAGTCTTTAAAGCACCAATAAAACTGCAATATTACCTTAATAACAATTTGGGAAATCCAAAAACTGACTTTGTTAATACCTATCAGTTATATAAAGAAGAAATAGATTTAAAACATTGGATTAAAAGTGAGTTTTCAAAAGAAAACACACAGGATATAAATCATCAGATAAAAGATGCTAAGGTTCTGGAATATGTTATGGAAATTATTGATTATAATTTCACAGTTAATTATTTTTATAATTTCTTTGTTAAAAATAAAGAACAAATATTAAATCATAAAATAACAGATATAAATAAATTAATGTATTTATACACAGAAAAATTAATTGAATATGATGAATTAATTAAATATTTAAAGAAGCAAAAAAATAACATTTATAAGAATATAGATAACGGTGAATTTATAAAATTAGTATCATCAAAATATAAATATGATATAACAAATTCAACATTGCTAAACATTTTCTATGAGACATTTCCTTGGTTTTATGATAATGGCGAAGTGTATTTTGACAACTGAATACCTGAAATAAATATTAAAAAAGCATTTGAGATTCTTAATTTATTGCTACTAAAATACAAATCAATGACAAAGAGCGAATTAGAATCACAATTAAATAAATTAACTGCAATAAATTACAGTCCTTTAAAAAGTCCATATATATCAAATAATATAAATAAAATTAAAATTTATCTAAAAGATGCTCCAACAATGTCTGAAGAAACATTTTTAGGCAGAACAGCAAAACTAAGACAAAGTTTAGAAACCTTAGTAAATTCAACAAAAAATGTTTCTAAATTATTAAAAGAAAAAGGATATCCTAATTTTTCCAAAACATATGAATGAACTTCTGAGCAAATACATAACAAAGAAAAAGAAAATTTTAGTTTTAATTTAACAAAAGAGAAGCAATTGTTAAGATTTGAATCAGAATTTGATAACAGTAAAAAAGGAGAAAAATAATGTCACATGCTGCAGTAATTACTCATAGCATCTGCATTGATGCAGAAAAACAAGAGTTAAATAAAATTAATGATGAAGTTACAGAACTTTATAACAATGCTTCATCTGAATTATTTCAAGAACAATGTAAAGAAATTTTAGAATCAGTAGCTGCAAGTTTAAATACGCTCGAGTCGTTTTCCGAGACAAGACAAATATATGAAAATCAAGTTACTGCTAGAGAAACAGAATTTCAATACCAAAAACACAGAATTTTTAAACAACTAGAAAATCTTAAATTAAATTTAAACTATATCGATGATATTTTTGCTCAAATTAAACAAGATGAAAGTGAAATAAATCGACTAATTTTAAAAGAAGGTTATATTGCAAACATCGCTATAGATGAACTAAAAGAAACTGGTACAGTTATTACAACGAATGCACTGCAAGCCAAAATTTCTCAGATAAGAAATAAAGAGATTACTAAGCAAACATTGGATAAAACTAAAAGACATATTGAGAACTTAATTGAAGAATCTACATTAGATATAAAGATAAAATTCAAATTACTTGATGAGCTAGATACAAAGACTTCTCCGCAAGAAATAAGTGATTTATTAGCAGTAATACAAGAGTTAAATTATCGTAATAATTTAACCCAAAGAAAAATAAATACCTATAAAGAAGTTTTAAAAGAAAACGGGTATCATTTAAAAGGTACACCAGATGTTATTACAATTACTGATGACAAAGGTGAATTGCGAGTTTCATTTGCATATGTTCTAAATTTTAAAAATAATAAAGATAATAGATTTAAAATTATTTTCAATCTAGATGACAGTGTACAATATGATATAGGGGATTATGAGAAACATATGTGTGTTACATTATCAGAAAAGATTCAGCAAGCAGTCTCTAAAAAAGGATATTTATACAAAGATATTAAAATACTTCGTAATATTATCAATGCAAAACCATTATTAAAAGCAATGCAGCAAACCATAAAATCTGGAGTAAAATAATGTATAATTCTTTAAAGAAATTAGCAATTAAACTGCAAGAAAAGAATCTTGTAGTTATCTCAGGTAATGTATATGATACATATTATTATAAAGATGAACATGATAATAAAAAAGAACATAATTTAGATCAACATATAATTAATTTGTTTGAATCGTTAGGTTATCTAAGGATAACTAAATTTAGTCCTGGATATGGTGAATTCCAATTATATCCAGAAGTTATCACTTCTGAATATGAAACAGATGAAGAAGAAAACAGTATCGATTTGTTGACATATATGAGAAGATTGCTTGAAAGCATTGTTGAATTTAACAAGAACAAAGTTTCTAAAAAAGCGAATCCAAATGTATATATTATTGATTTTTCAGATATATTAATTTCTAATACAGCAACGAATTCGCCTGAGTTAATTGAAGTTATTAGTGGAATATTATCAGTTATTTTAACTAACATTAAATCTGAAAAACTGATTAATAATGCAGATATTAATAAACAAAATAAAGTGATTTTTATAGCAAAAAATGAGCAAAATATCTTTAGTGAATTAGTTAAGGATAATCCTGAGGCTGCAGTAGTTCACATCAATAAACCAAATCAATACGAGCGATCATATATAATAGAAAACACATCTGAAAATTTCATTGTTTCTGATGTAAGTAAATTACAAGAAATAAAAAGCAAAGAGCACTCGCAGGCAGTAGGATTAACATCACAAAAAACATGCCGTGAAATAATGCAAATTGGTCGAGTTTGATGAACAGGAAGTAATAAATTCACATATACTGAAAAATATAACCTTATTCATTATAATAAAAAAGAATCAGAGTGACAGAAAATTAATCCTGTAAACCTCAAAAACTTTGAAATTGAGATAAGAAAAAGAGTATTAGGTCAAGATGGAGCAATTGCTAAAATAAAGCAAACATTAATTTCATCATTTATTGGTTTAAATGGTATCTTGCAATCGCAAAAGTTATCCAAACCAAAAGGAATTTTATTTTTTGCCGGACCCACAGGGACAGGTAAAACCGAAATATCAAAAGCATTAGCAGAATTTGTTTTTCACGATGAAAATAAATTGCTTCGTTTTGATATGTCAGAATATAATCATGAACATTCTGATCAAAGATTAATTGGTGCTCCACCAGGATATGTAGGATATGATTCAGGTGGAGAGTTAACTAATAAAGTGAAGGAAAATCCATTTTCTATTTTACTTTTCGATGAAATTGAAAAAGCACACCCGAAAATACTAGATAAATTCTTACAAATCTTAGAAGATGGTAGATTGACATCTTCTAAGGGAGAGTTAATAGACTTCTCGGAAACTTTTATTATTTTTACGTCCAACATTGGTGCAAATAAAGTATCTCCAGATGATTCAGTTATAAATGTTGAAAAGAATTTTAGAAAAGAAGTTGTAAATTATTTTAATAATCAACTACAAAGACCAGAATTATTAAATCGTATCGGCCATAGAAATATCATAGCATTTAACTTTATAACTGATGATAATATCATAAAACAAATAATTAAAATTAACCTTGTTAAACTACAAAAACAATTGAAGTCATTATATGAGTTAGAAATGAGAATAGCAGACTATGAAAATGTAATAAATGGTTTGTTAACCAAAACAAAAACAAAAATTGATAAAAAATTAGGTGCACGTGGAATTATTACAGGTTTAG
Organism: Mycoplasma sp. 246B; assembly: GCF_054353935.1. Lineage (NCBI taxonomy): Bacteria > Bacillati > Mycoplasmatota > Mollicutes > Mycoplasmatales > Mycoplasmataceae > Mycoplasma > Mycoplasma sp. 246B. Next base: position 223 of record NZ_JBTHHM010000017.1, on the reverse strand, counting down.
ATGAAATTTTAATTGATAAAGTTAGCGATTTTATTTTTGAAAACTTTACAAACATTCGAACAAGCAAACAAACAACATTAAATATAGAGTATAAAGAAGGTGAAATCTTTTTAAATTTGGAATAAATTTATTTTTTAACTGTGTCACAGTTAAAAAAGTTTTTAATATTAAACAAGGACATAAAAATTAACAGAAAATTAACATTGTATCATCTCGGCATATT
>NZ_JBTHHM010000016.1:0-9274 GCF_054353935.1 Mycoplasma sp. 246B | reverse complement strand
ATGTAGTTAAAAGTATTACATCAAGCAGCTCTAATGATGAGTTACTTGAGTATATTACTACTGAAGCAGGATATTATAGATTAAAAGTTAAAAAATATTCAGGTGTGCTATTTGATAATTCGATCAATGATAGTTTAGCATTAACATATACAGTGCAGGAAAAATAGTATGAAGAATTTTATAAAAAAATGAGTTTTTCTTTTTTCTGCATTAGCGCCTTTAATTGTTGTTAGTTGTGCAAATAACTCAAACAACAAAGAATATTTTTATAACGATTTAGAATACTTTACCGGGGTTGTGTTAGAATATAAAAGGCAAAATTCTATTAAAAATATTGAAGAAAATTATTTTTATTATATGTGAGAAAATAACAAAGAAAGTGCTGGTGAATTTCAACCTTTGTTCAAAGATAAATATGTTTTTATTAAATCAGTAGAAGAACTTAATAAATTATTTTTAGATAAATTTAACTTAGATTATGTTAAGAAATATTATCAAACATTTAAAAATAAAGTTTATTTTGACATTAATACTCTAACAGCCGAAAAACTAAAACAAATGAACAAAGTAGAGTTTCAAAAGATTTATCTAAGAAATCAAGATGTTAATGAATTCTTTAAGACTAAGAATTTGTTAATGTATGAAACAGGTAATGAAAATTCTGTAATTTCACAATATAATTTAGTTCCAGATTACAAAAGTAACAATACAGCAAATTTACATTTTTGGCTTATCAATTTAGAACAATTAGGTGTTAAATATGATAACAAAAACAGTTTGCAAAAAACACATATAACTATGAATGTAAAATATATTGATAAATCCATGACTATCACTGTTAATAAAAATCCAAGTAATCAACAGGTAAAAAATCTTTATGAATATTTGCGAAAATACACAACTTTAGCAACTTCAGATGTTTAATAATTTAACATAAAAACAAACAAGCAAGAAAGTATAAAACCAGCAGTTTTTAACTTTGAATCGTCATAACAAATTGCTGTGGCAATTTTGAATTTAAATTTGTAAAGCAAGACAAAAAGATTAACAACTAATTGTGTTAATCTTTTTGTCTTGCTTTACCATCTTTTTAAAAAATAGTCGCACAATTAAAATTCATAAAAATTTAAAAAAATTGTTTGGGTTTTTAAAAAAATCCTGTATTATATTATCAGTAGCAATAGCAAGTGGGATCACCTGATACCATTCCGAACTCAGTAGTTAAGCCACTTTACGCCGACGATAGCCCAACGGTGAAAATAGGAAGCTGCTTTTTTTATACCTTTTGAGCAGCTTCCGAAAGGAAATATATGAAAACATTTAAAATTTGAAATAATGATAAAAAGCAAGAAGTTTTAGAATATCTTTATAAAAAAGACCCGATTCAATATTTATTTTTAATCTCTGATATCGAACAATACGGTTTACAAAATCAAAATATTAAAACTTTTGTTTTATATAACAAAAAAATAGAAGCAATTTTTTTAATGTTTTATTCTAATTTAGTTGTGTTATTTGATACTGATGCTATAAATATAAATAAATTTTTGAAAATATTAAATAATGAAGACATTCAAAACCTAATTATTGATACAAATTTTTATAACTTTTTAAATAAACATAAACTTATTGATTCGCTGGATTATATAGTAGAAAAAGAACAGATTGCTAAGTTAGATGTAAATATTTTTAACATACTTACAAAAGACTTTTTAGCTAAATCTAAGCCAGTAACTGAAACTGACATCATAGAGGTTATCAATTCTAAAAAGCAAATTAAAGAATGAGGTGATGTTAGTGGACATACTTTAAATGTAGAATATTTAACTAATGAATTAAAAAGTGGATATTATCAAGCATACATCATTAAAGATGAGCAAAAGGTTATCTCACATGCTTCTATAAGTGCTAAAAACAAACAAGTTGCTATGATTGGTGGAGTATATACATTAAACCAATATCGCCGTCAAGGACTTGCTTATGATTGTGTAGTTAATTTAATTAGAAAACTTATTTATCAGAACCTAACACCTGTTTTATTCTTCAGCAATCCTGCTGCTGCTAAGATGTATTATAAACTTGGTTTTAAAGACTATGGACAATTATTTGTATTGCATAAATAAAAGCACCACAATGGTGCTTATTTTATTTTTCTATCTTAATTTTGACACTTGGACCCATTGATGCTGAAACGGTAAGGTTTAACATATATGTTCCTTTAACAGCAGCAGGTTTAAGTTTTTTAATTAAGTTAATCAAGGTTTTTGCATTTTCAACTAATGCTTGTGTTGACATACTTGATTTACCGATTAATGAATGCACGATTCCAGCTTTATCAGTACGGTAATTAGCTTTTCCTTTTTTAAGTTCTTCAACAGCTTTTTCAGGTGCAGGAGTAACAGTTCCGGTTTTAGGATTAGGCATTAAACCTTTTGGTCCTAAAACTTTTCCATATTTACCTAATAAAGGCATCATTGTAGGGTCAGCAACCATAACATCAAAGTCAAAATCACTTTCTTTAATCTTTTGTTCAAGAGCAGGACCATCTAAAACAATATCTGCTCCAGCATCTTTAGATAATTTTTGTTTTTCTACATTATTTGTAGCAACAAGAACTTTAACAGTTTTACCTGTTCCGTTTGGTAATAATACTGCACCTCTAAGTTGTTGGTCAGCTTTACGAACATCTAAGTTTAAATTAAATGCTAAGTCAATTGAAGCATCGAATTTAGCATATGAAGTTTTTTTAGCTAATTCAATCGCTTCTGACAAATCATAAGCAATAGTTCTATCAAATGATTCACGAGCATTTTTTAGGTTTTTTGAAATTCTTTTTGCCATTATTCTGCTCCTTCTTCTGCTTTATCATCTGAGTGTGTATGCACTTCTATAGCTTGACCTTTAGTTTCGTTTAATTTAGTTTGTGCCTCAACAAGAGCGGCCTCTTTTGCAGCAGCAGCAGATGCAGCCTTTGCAGCTGCTTTTGCTTCAGCCTTTGCTTTGAAGATATCATCATAACCTTCAACCAAAACACCCATTTGTTTTGCTGTTCCAGCAACTGTTGCCATTGCAGCATGGATATCATTGGTATTTAAGTCAGGAAGTTTGTATTCTGCAATTTCTTTAAGTTGTTCTTTTGTAATTGTTCCAACAATAGTTGTTTTAGAGTTTTTTGAGCCTGATTTTAATTTTGCTGCTTGCATAATTTTATATGAAGCAGGTGCTGTATAAAGTTTAAATTCAAAACTTTTATCTTTATATACTGTAATTTTTACAGGAACTGGTTCATCGCCTCTGTCTCTGGTTGCATCGTTAAATGCTCTGGTAAATTCAGGCATATTAACACCAACTCCAGCTAAGGCTGGACCTGGTTTAGCTTTACCGGCTAAAAATTGAAGTTTAGCAACACGGTGTATTTCTTTTTTTGCCATTTTTAAAATCCTTTCGATAATCGTGGTCTGTGATTTAATAATCTCCCACTTGTGGCAATTAATAAATTGCTTTTTAATTATATTAAAAAAGTTTTTTTTCAAAAACCTTTTTATAAATATTATTACTCTATACACAAGAGATAAAAGTTATTCAAAGTCTATCATTTCAAATTTATCAGGATGACTTTGAATTTCTTTTTGTAATTTATATTTGAATGAATTTGGATTATTTTCACTTTCATATCCTAAGTAATCATAATCATATGAATTCAATAATCCAAATCCGTATCCATTATCACCAAGATTTTGCATAAACAATGCTACCATATTCATATCTTCATCGAAAACTAAACTACCTGATGCACCTGATGTTAAATCATACTTGTTATTAGGTAAATCATTTAAAATAAAACTTCTAAAATTTCCATATTTAGCAAACTCAGGTGCCTGTTGGTTGATTACAATATCATCAATTCGATTAATAATGTGTTCACGGTATCTTAGCCCACTATTTCCTGCATGTGAATCTTGAGGAAAAGAACTAAGATAAAATTTTACATAATTATCTGCACTTAGATATTTTGCTTGCTTACTTAGTTTTAAGTTAGGTAATTTTTTTCAGTTGTTCAAATAATTTAATACTTTTAAATCATTTGAATTTTTAGCTCTTTTTATCAGCTGTGCAATATCAATAATATTTATTGAAATGTCTGCTTCATTTAAATTACCTTGTCCATAAGGACCAGAAACCAACTTACCTTGTTTATTATATTGATTAGTTGCTTGTCAGAAGTTCAAAATAAAATCATTTCTTTCAACATCGATTGATATATCATTTGCTCAACTATTTACTTTTTTATCATCAAAATCAGGGATTAATAATTTTTGCGGTATTCGAGGATTACCCCAATTATTATTAAGGATGTCACTAACATGTCTGTTAGTGATAAAGTAATACCTTTGATCATTTATATCAGTAGGTTTAACCTTAGCAATCATAGTAGAAGTTCCACCACCTAATACAAATACTCTTGCTTTAATCTTATCAAACATTGCATTTTGCTTATTAATTATTCGTTTACCACTATATACCATATCTTTTGGATTATATGCTAAACCATTTGATGCTAATTTTGCATATAAATCATCTGTATGATAATCTTCAGATAATGAAAAATTCATGTCATCATTTTGGTTTGCTAAATAAGTAATTTCAGTTATTGTGGAAAATTTATCAAACATATCCTTATTTACATCATCAAAACTAAATGATTTTGTGTTTTGAGGTTGCAAAACAACTTTTATCTTATCATTATCAAGGCTTGTAGCAAATGAATAACCATTTATATTACCTTGAATCAACTTATCTTTAAGAAGTTCTTCTAAATCTATATCAATAACAATTGGTTGACTCTGAGTCTGTGTGTACATCCGATTTAGTATCTTGATAAATGTAAATCTAATTTTTCTTTTTGAAAAAGGTTTATTCAAAAAGTTTTTAATTTCTTTTTTAAAAATAAGATTATTATTTTGGATTTTAAGTTCATTATTTTTTATATGTGAAAGCATAATTTGATGTTTTAAAACATTAATACTATCATTATTCTTCAAATGCACTTTTAAATCAGGAACATAAGAAAAAACTGATTTTCTAGGATTTTCATCCATATTCGGATAAAATCACTTAGGAAAATCACTATAGACTTGACCTTGTGAAGTTATATATGTAAGAACTTTTTGCATCTCTGTCCTAAAGTAATTTGATACTATATTAATATTATGTTCACTATTTTCTAATATAACAGAGTTAGGAAAAGTAGATTTATCAAAAATTTGTTTTGGGTTGTTTATATCACCTGGATATGTTAAATTAGAACTAGAATCAATTTTTACTGTTGGAGAAAATTGATATTCTGTATTTGGTTTTTGACTTTCTTTTTTCTCAGATTCGATTGGTTTTTGTTCATTATCTGGCTTTTGTGAATCCTTGTCTTTATCAGGCTCTGTTATTTCTGATTTTCTTAGTTGCTCATTGTTATCAGGATTGATGGATTTTTTAGTTTCACCAGGTTTTTGTTTTGGACTTTGCTTTGGTTGCTGTGGTGTTTGTGGTTGGGTCTCGTCTGGTTTTGGTGCTTCTTTTTTTGCAGGTGGTTCAGTAGGTTTAGGTGTACATGGAGGTTTATCTTTACCTATAATTTCTATTGGGTTCGATGGTTGCTGCGAAATTATTCCTTTATTTGGATCATGCTCTTTTTGTGTGTTTTCAGGTTTATGGGTCACATTACTCTGACAAGAAACATAAAGCACCGATGACGATACTAAAATTATGCTTAATAAAGATTTAATTTTCATTAACGTTTTGTCCTTGAGTAATAATAAGTATTAAGTAGTGAATTAACTTTATCATCAACCCCTCATAATCTTGCATGGATGATATTTTTATCACTTTCATCTACTTCATAGATTTTTACTGCTTTAACATCGTAGGTATTATCATCCGATACAAAATAATTTCTACGAATTAACTTGTAATCAAGTTGAGTAGATGGGGTATAATTAATTAAATTAAAATTGGTTACATTTGGATACTTTTCTGATAAAACTTCAAAAAACTTAGGTGCCATATCTTCATCGATAATCATATGCGAAAACCAATAACCCATTGTATTCAAAACTTCTTCTGTTTCTTCTTTAACTTGTGATTTTTTATAATTTTCATCTTCTTTTTGCTTTATATTGAAATAAAATTGCTCAAAAAACTCTTTGAATAACGGATTATCAAATTTTTTAACAGCTAAATCACGAAAATTTTGTAAGTCTGCATCATGAAGTTGATCGTGTTCTAATGTTTTCTTATAAATTTCAATTAATTCATTTTTGAAATTGTTAAAAATTGTTGTTGGATCGGGACTAAATTTATATTCTTTATTATTTTTTTCAAGTTCTTCTGCTGCCACTAAAAACACATCGCGCATTTCAGAAGTGAGATATTCATCATACATATCAATAATATTTTTGTTAGTATTAATGTTATTTAAATGTGCATAAAAAGCATGTGAAAGATTATGATACAAAGTCTTTTCAGTTGGTTTGGAAATAGTTTCTGAAACAACTAATCCATCTACTAATAAGATGTTTTCACGAAATTTTATTGCTTCTACTGTTCCATCATCAACAGTTACATTTTTTTCAGCTAATTTACCATCTTTATATTTATTAAAGGTAAATCCATTATCAGATGCATAATAAGTATCCAAAGCATCTCCGTTATACATAATAGCTGAATTTACATTACCGTTTCTTGTATTTAATAATGCTTGCACAATGGCTTGTCCATCTCCGTTAAATGACAATGTATTTGATGTATTAGTAATATTTTGTCCAGTAGATTTATTAACCATCTCTACAAAACTATTAACTATTCTTTCATAATTATCTAAATCTACTTTACCACTATGTGGTGTAAGTTTTGTTGCTTTTTTAGGAAAATAATAAGAAGAACCATACAAAAGTTCAGCACGCACTGCATCGGTTAACACCATATGTTGATATCCGTTTTTAAAAGCTGTATTTATTAAGTTAAATAATGAATTAGGTTTTAAATATTCTGAATATAAATGTGTATCTTCTTTTTGTGGGTCAACAAATTTAGATGTGTTTTTGGGATCTTTTGCTTGCTGAAGTAATTCATCACGATTTTTTTGAAAATCTTCATCAGTTAGTAATTTTCCAAAAGTTTGATTTGTTGGTTTACCACTTTGTTTATGCTTTGCATAAGCAAAAACTGCATCTTGGATATAATAAGGAACAAAATATTGTCATAAATGCTTTTGTGGTCTATCAATATCCTTTAATTCTTCATCATAACTAGCAAGGTGATTAAAAACTATCGGTGTATAAATTTCTTGTAATTTCTTTTTTAATTGGTTTTCGGTCTTTATCATCTGATTTGGGTCACTTATTTCAAGTAATTGGTTAAAATCTATTGGTTTAATTAATCCTTTTTTAATTAAACCAATTGCTTGAAAGTCGCTTCCGATTCCTGCAACGGCTTTATGGTTATTTAATGCAATAGTAAAGTCTTGAATTTCATTAAATTCCTTATAATCAAAGTCTTTATTAATAAGGTCTCGATTAACATCATCGATATATGATTTATAATTAAAAAATGCTGGTTTAAATGGTGATTCTACCTTTGCAGCAACTACTGCTGCGACTGCAATTCCTGCTGCAACTGCTCCTGAACCGAGCAATCATCTTTTGGTGTATTTATTACTAAAAATGTTTCTATTTTTTTCCATCTCTTCCTTGAGTTATTTTTTGTAAAATTATTTTATTAAATTCTGAAAATTCAAAAGAAAAAAATAAAAAAAGCTCGGATATCCAAACTTCTTTTAGCATCATAAGCCGTGTTCTGTTCCTTAAAAAAGGTGCTGATAATTTATCTAACATAAAATATGTTTTGCTTGATAATTCATTTGTTAACTTGCAATTCCCCTACCAAATTTGGGTTTCTAGTTCATGGAGTTTACCGCGTTTCACAATTCTCGTCTCTGTGGCACTAGTCGTCTAAGCTTAAACTTATTAGGTTTAACATGATCACTACTAACATCGCAGTTAGTACTAGCACGGACTTTCCTCTACTTTTTAAAGCAGCTATCAGCTAATGCAAAAGATATTATATATCAATTATGTGTATTAAATAAATTATTTTGCTTTCATAAAGCAAAATGAATACTTATAAAATTTATATTTTATAATTATGTTTTTTATAAAAGATAGATATAATTTATAGGATTTTTCAAAATTATAGAAAAAGGGAGGTTTGTTTGGCTAACATTAAATCTAAGATCAAAAGCATTGTCAAGATGGAAAAAGCTCGTCAAAGAAATGCTGCAATGAAATCTAGAGTTAAAACCGCAATCCGTAAAGCTCGTGAAGCAGTTTTAGCAGCAGACGAAAAGGCAGCAGTATTAGTTGCACAAGCTCACCAGGTAATTGCTAGAGCAGTTACCAAAGGTGTTTTCCATAAAAATAAAGGTGCTAGAAAACACTCACGTTTAGATCAATTCGTTAATAAGACAAAAGAATCTAAATAAACTTTGACAAGCTAAGGCTTGTTTTTTTAAACCTTTATTCACAACTTTATTCACATTTTGATGAATAATTTGTAGTTTCAATTACTTTTAGAAAAATAATTTATAATATAAAAATAAAGGTGGTAGAAATGGTAAAAAAAATACCGAAGATTAGGTTTAAAGAATTTAATGAAGAGTGGAATTATGAAGTTTTAGGGAATCTTGTTGATAAACAAAAAAGTGATTTGAAAGTTTCAGAAATAAAAACTGATGGAAATGTAGATATTTATGGTATTGATGGAAAAATAGGAAAAAGTTTTTTGAGAGAAACTTTTAATGAAGACATTGTAATCATATCAAAAGACGGTTCAGTTGGTAAATTACAAATATTACCTAAAAATTCTTGATTTACATCAACATTAGAAGGAATTTTCATAAAAGAAAAATCATTAATTAATAACAATTTTCTTTATCTGGTTTTAAATAATATTAAATTTGACGAATTTGTTGTTGGAACAAGTATCCCACATTTATATTTTAATGATTATAAGAATCTTAATATTTTCTTGCCTTCTTTAAATGAACAAAAAAAGATATCAAAATTAGTTTTTTCGTTAGATTCATTTATAAAACTAATTCAGCAAAAACTCGATTTTTTTTATTGTGTAAAGCAAACTTTTTTATCAAAAATGTTCCCTGATCAAAATTCAAAATTTCCTAATATTCGTTTCTCTGAATTTACTCACGCTTGAGAACAGGAGG
>NZ_JBTHHM010000015.1:0-9412 GCF_054353935.1 Mycoplasma sp. 246B | reverse complement strand
TTCTAAAACTAGCATATTCTCCCAAAACCTCCTGTTCTCAAGCGTGAGTAAATTCCGAAAAACGAATATTAGGAAATTTTGAATTTTGATCAGGGAACATTTTAGATAGCAATGTAGACTTAATATTCATTAAAAAGTCATATTTTTGCTGATGAAGTGTAAGGTAAGAATCTAAGGAAGTTAAAAGTTGGGAGATTTTTTGTTGTTCAGTTGTATTTTTAGGTTTTTTAAAAGTAATATTACTAAAATTTCCTAGTGTAATTGTTGGTATTGTACCAACAGTAACATTTTTAAGCGTTTGAGAATGAACATTTCATGTTTTTAGTAAATAATATACAAATTCCAGGTTAAATTTATTTCTTATTTCTATCCCTAAAATACCTTGTTTTGTGCAAAGGGGTATTTTATTGATAGAAACATTTCCAATAGTAGCTCCATTTGTAAAAATTATGCTATCTTTTTTAATCATTCATGCAGAAGAATTTTTTAAACCTTCTTCAGTAATAAAATTATTTGTTTGATAAACATATTTGCTTGATGTATCTTCTATTTTTAAAAAAGGAATTTTTCCATTTTTATAATAATTCTCTATGTTTGTATTTGGGGTTCCGCCCTCAGAAGCATAATCGTAAATGTTTCCCAAGAGATCCTCTTCTCAATCACCAGTAAATTCCTTAAATCTTATTTCAGGTATTTTTTTGTTCATCTCTACCACCTTTGAATATATATTATAAATTATTTTATATAACTTGTTTGTTATTTATAAAATTCGATACAAAATATAAATATATCTAGTAATTAAAACTCCACTCTTAATCAACTACAAAACAAAAAAACAAAAATAACCTATAAAAATGTAAGTTTTTTTATACTTTTTAGAAAAATAGTATAATAATATCCTAAATAAATAAAGGAGAATTAATGCAAAAAATATTACTTTTAGACGGTAATTTAATTAACAAGGATCATTCATCATATACCGGTGATACTATGGATTATCTTGAAACAAAATTTAAAAGTGAAGGTAAAGATGTTAAAAGATTTGATCTAAATGAAACTCATGGAGACATCTTTTTAACCAAAAAAACATATCCTGATTATTGAAAACAAATTGATTCAGATAAGTGAATTAATTTGTTAAAAGAAACTGATTTAGTAGTTATTTCTACATCAATGATTAACTTTGCTGCTTCAGTTGTAGTTAAAAACTTTATTGACAGTGTTTCGTTAGCTGATAAAACTTTTTCATATAAATATTCTAAAAAAGGTGAAGCAATTGGATTATTAGATCACCTTAATGTTTTAATTATTGCTTCACAAGGAGCGCCACAAGATTGGTATCAATGAGGTTCACATGTTTCATGACTTGAAGGAACATGAAAATTCCTAGGTGCTAAAAATGTGCAAATTTACCGTATTAATGGAACTAAAGTAAAACCTATTTCAGAAGAAAAAGCTACAGTTTATGTAGATAACCACAAACATGAAATTGATCATGTTCTTGCAAAATTCTAATCATTTAATTTTTATAAAAACAAAATTGTGATAGAATTAAGAAGCATAAATTAGCAGCAGTTTGTTATTGTTTTGTATAAATTTAACGCGTATAACTTGTTAGTAGATAAAGCTGAATTTTGAAAGCATTAAGTTAAAGTTATTAAACAAGAAATAAACCCTCTTCTATATGCAGAAAAGAGGATAATAAATGTCAAGATATACTGGACCAGTATTTAAAAAATCACGTCGTCTTGGTTTTTCAATTTTAGAAACTGGAAAAGAGTTTTCTAAAGGTAGAAAAAGAACATATGCACCAGGACAACATGGAAATAAAAAAGTTAAACTATCTGATTACGGATTACACTTATATGAAAAGCAAAAAGTAAAACACCTATTTGGACTTAACGAAAAACAACTTCGTAGAACTTTTGAAAGAGCAACCAAATTAAAAGGTGTTACAGGTACCAACTTCCTACAATTATTAGAATTACGTTTAGATAACCTTGTTTATCGTGCCGGATTCGCTTCAACACGTAGACAAGCTCGTCAATTAGTTAACCATAATCATTTCACCTTAAATGGTAAAAAAGCTAATATTCCTTCAATAACTGTATCAGTAGGAGATGTTATTGAATTAAAAGAAAAATCAAGAGCAAATGTACAAATTACTGAAAGTTTAGCAAATAAAGTAGCATCTGCTTGATTAACCAGAAAAGACTTTAGTGTAAAATTGGATCGCTTACCAGAAAGAACAGAAATTCACCCAGAAATTAAAGACTCATTAGTAGTTGAGTTCTACTCAAAATAATAAGGAATAAATATGAAAAAAGATTTACACCCAGATTACCATCAAGTTAAAGTAACTTGTTCAACATGTCAAAGTGAATTTCAATTTAATTCAACTAAAAAACATTTTACAGTTGATGTTTGTTCAGGATGTCATGCTGTATATACTGGAAATAGAACACAAGCAAAAGCAACTGGAAGAATTGATAGATTTAACAAACGTCTTGAAAAGAAGGCATCTAAATAATATTATAGATACCAATATTTGTGATTAATAAAAACTTATCCATATCGATAAGTTTTTTTTAAAACCATCATGCCAAGGTTTTTTTTGGTATAGTCCTTGTATTAATATAACTTTTATAATATGCATTATTAAATGTAATTCCTAAAAACATAAAATACACAAATCAGTTCACAAAGAATCCGATACTAAAAAAGAATCCTACTGCTGCTCCATAGTTATTATTAGTAAATAATCTACTTAAATATGTATAAGCGATAACTAAAATAACCGAAGGAAGAGCAGAAATAATAACACCTTTGTAAATGCCTTTAAAATTTATTTTAAAAGATGGAACAAATTTAAATAAATACAAAAATATTAAGATAAAAAATATTATAGTGAAAATAATATACAACAAGTCGTTTACACCACTCCCATCAAGTCTGTGTGCATTAAATAAGCGTGCTTGAATAAAGATATTAAGAGTAGACATAGCTCATAAAATAATAGCAACACCAAGTACGATAAACAAACCTTTTGCTTTATTACCTCAATATGTTCCTACTTTTTCATGCGAATAAATTACATTATAAGAAATGATGAGTTTTCCATATCCACCTGCTGCTATATATAAAGCAGGTAAGGCTACAAAGGAACCAGGAATCAAAGTGTATAACTTTTGTAGCAAACTATTAACTTGCATTTTACCAGGTGATGGGTTAAAGTATAAATCTCCACCTGGAATAAATTTATTAAAGATGGTAACATTAAAAAGTGCTTGAAAAGTACTAGTGTTACCATCTTTGTTTTCAACTGTTTCTTTATAAAAACTATCTACATAGTTTGTAAATGAACCAATGTTATCATTTATGGTAATGTTTAAAAAATAAACAATATAAATAACAGAAACAAAGGAAATTAACATATAAAAAGCAGTAGAGAGTCAAATAAAGTTATATTCAGATGAAGAGAATTTATCATAAACATAATTTACTACCTTACGCCGCTTAACTTTTTGATTTTGATTATAACTGCGAATTAAAACAAAAGCAAAAATACTAATAATTCCTTTGATAAAAAACTCATAAATCCAATAAAAGAAATCAAAGGTAGCAAAATAAACAATATTAAGATAAAATCTTTTATATATCTTTTTTGGTATTCGCATTTTAATTAGTTTTTTGTAACTAAGTGGTTTATTTTTTGAAGCGAGCATCGAGAACCTTAACTGCAATTTCGTTTGAAATTATCGGATTTACTTGTCCATTTGTCTGTTTCATTAAATTACCTAGCACAAACTTCAATACTTTTTCAGGCCGATTTAAGTATTCAGAAACTAATGCTGAATTATTTTCTATTATTGCTTGTAAATAATTTGTAATAAGTTTTGGATCTGAAATTTGTTTAAGTTGATGTTGGTCTAAAAGATCGTTGATATCAGAATCAAAGTTTACAAGTAAAGGAATCAATTTCTTTAGAGACTTACCTGAAATAACTCCTTGGTCTAAAAGTTGCATCGCCTTAGCAATATCCTCTACTTTTATCCCTAAATCATAGGATAAAACACCTTTTAAGTTAGCAAGTGAAACTATTTCAGCAAAAAATACTTTTGATAAAGCTTCTTTATTTTCATAAGGAATCAAATCAAAATACTGTGCTAATTTAATATCATCTAATAAGCTATTGATATAAATATTTTGAATTTTTAGACTTTGATATCTATCTCTTCGCTCAAGTGGTAGCTCTTTTAATACCACTGAATTAATAAATGCATCAGAAAGTTTGATATAAGGGATATTCGGTTCGGGGAAGTAGCGATAATCAACTGCTGCTGTTTTGGTTCGCATTACAACATTGACATTACTTTGATCATCAAATCTTTTAGTTTGTTGTAAAATTTCTTGTCCTAAAAGTAACTTACTTCTTTGTAATTTAATTTCATATTCAATTGCTTTTTTAATATTAGAAAGCGAATTCATATTTTTAATTTCAACTTTTGTACCAAATTTTTCTACACCATAAGGACGTAAAGAAATATTAATATCAGCACGTAATGTTCCTTGCTCTAGTTTTCCATCTGATATATCAAGTGACTGCACAGTCTTTTTAATCATATCGACATATGCTGCAGCTTCATCAGCATTTTTTATCACAGGATATGTTACAATTTCAATCAGTGGAACTCCGGCACGATTGTAATCTAATAAAGTCCCTTGCTCACTATGATGTTGGCGTGCTGTATCTTCTTCTAAATGGATTCTTTCAATTGCTATACTTTGTATTTTATCATTTACTATGATATCAATTTTACCGTTTTTACCTATCGGACGGTAAAATTGAGTGATTTGATATCCTTTTGGTAAATCAGGATAAAAATAATTTTTACGGTCAAAGTGTAATTGTGTATCAATTTGCATATTTAATGCTTTAGCAAGTGCAATAGCATACTTTACAGCCTGCTTATTAACTTGTGGTAAGGTTCCCGGATATCCTAAATCAATTTGATTTGCTGTGGTATTTGCCGGTGCATTATAATCATTTAACATTGCAGAAAACATTTTAGTTTTAGTTTTTAATTCAACATGGATTTCAATTCCAATAATTGTTTCAAAATTATTCATGTTTTTCTCCGATTAGTTCTTCAAATCATTCTGCATATGCTAATAACTTTTTATCATCATAAATCTTGGTTTCTAATGCTATCGAAAATGGTAAATTATGATGCTTTGCTAATGGTAATGTAATCGATGGATTCCCTGCTAAATTGGCAGTAGTTAAGATATAACTCATCACATCGTAGTCTTTAGGAGCATCAAAAGTAGGAGCAACTGCAGCAAAGGCTGGGAAAATAACTAAATCACCTTGATCTTGCAAGGATTTTCAATACTCAACTATTACCCTACGAGCTTTTTGAGCCTTAAATAACATTTCTTCAACATTTTCAGCATATAAAAAGTAACTACCTAGCGACAAGCGTTCTTGAACCATTTTTCCAAAGTGTTTTGAACGAGTGCTACGAATAATTTCTTCTCATGAACTTGCATCAACACGATTTGCAAAACCAATACCTGTTAAATTAGCTAAATTTGAACTTGCTTCTGAATAAGAAATTATTTCATAAGCAGGTTTTACACATCTTAAAATATCTATATTTGGTTTAATTTTTTCAACTTTTATCCCTGTAGCAGATAACTTTTGCAACAATTGTTGATATGCATCATTGATATAATCTTCACAAAATTGTGAAAAATCAAGTGCAATTACACTCTTAGGTTTACTTTTAATAACATCTTTAATTTCAACATCCACAGATGTCATATCTTTGTTATCTTTACCATATAACACCTGTGACATTGCAATAATATCGTTAACATTATGAGCAAAATAAGCAACTGTGTCAAGCGAAGATGCATAAGCATATAAACCGTAGCGGCTGATTGCTCCATATGATGGTTTAAATCCTGGGATTCCATTATAACTACCTGGTAATCTTACACTATCACCAGTATCAGAACCTAATGCAATCGAAATGTTTTCATTAAATGTAGCAACAGAACCTGATGAAGAACCACCTGCATAACGATTTTTATCTAACGGATTTGTTATTAACCCGTATCCACTGTATGTTCCGGTTCCTCCGAGTGCTAATTCATCAAGATGTACTTTGGCAACAAAGTGTGCTCCATTAGCATATAGTTTTTTAACTGCAGTAGCTGAATAACCAGGTTCAAAATTTTCTAAAATTTTTGATGATCCTGATGTTGGAGCACATTTAGTTGCATAGTTATCTTTAATTGTTAAAACTGCTTTTGATAAACTCATATCTTTGGTACAAAAATCTGTATTATAAGGAAATAAGTACGCAACAGCATTGTTTTTATCATTTTTTAAATCATTGTATGCAGCATCATAATTTCCAAGATGTTTGATTCTACGCACTATTTTACCACCTTTGTTAACTTAAGATAATCACCATCTGATTCAGGTGCATTAGATAATATTCTTGCTTTTGTAACGCGATCTTCTTCATTATATTCATCTTCTCTAAGAAAATCAATTTGATAACTTTCATTAATATGACTCATTGGTTTAACATTTATTAAATCTAATTTATCAAAATATTTAATTTGTTTTTGCAGTTTATTTCAATTTTCAAGGATGTCATTAACTACTTGCTTGGTAGGTTCAAACATCAAAGTTTTAACAATTTCATTCAGTTTTTCTTTAGTAATTTTAATCATATTTCTCCTATCACTTTGCTGGTGCATAAAATTCAAAGTTATTTAAATAAGCTAAATTACCAGTCAATCCTGTAAATTTTAAATAATATGAATGTAGCATCAATCTAGATGCTTTTTTACCACCATATTTCATATCACCATAAATTGGTTTACCTAGGAATTTTAATGATAAACGGATTTGATGTTTGCGTCCAGTCAGCAATTGTGCTATTTGCTTGTTGTTTTCTATTGAAAAGATAGTCTTAGCATATTTATAACCATCTTTAACTTTAACTGATGTTTTAATTTTATTATTTTGCTTACCAAAATATAATTCAACTTCTTTATATGCTTCATTAAAGTCACTTTTAAATAAATATTTTTTAATAAAATTAATACTAGAAGCATTTAAAGCGACTAATGAAGCATAATTTTTAGCATATAAAATAATTCCACTGGTTTCTTTGTCTAAACGACCTACATGACTAGGTTTAAAACTATCAATTTGCTTATAATTAAGGTAAGAAAGAACTTGTTGATCTAAACTATGTTCATCACCATGAACCACTACTCCTGCTTGTTTATTAATTAAAAGAATATTATCATCTTCATATAAAATATTTAAATCAAATGATACTTTTTTAAAGGTATTTTTAAATATATCATTTATCCCATATACAACAATTTCATCATTTTTATTGATTATTAAATCTTTGCTTACTTTTCTACTATTATTAACTTTTATATCTTTTTTTCGAAAAAGCTTCTCTATCCGTGAAACTGGGACATTATTCAAATATTTAATTAAAAGCTTAAATAATGTTCGTCCTGAATCGTTATTTGTTGCACTAATTTCAAACATTTTACTCCTATATAAATTAAATTATACATTATTTTATCTTTTTGATTATTTGATGCTTTTATATAAGTTATAAATATATCAAAATTACTTTTAATACTACAAACAAGCATTAAAAGTAATTTTGATTAATGATGTATTTTTTTATGTATCCGATAACGAGAAATAACCATTGCAATAAGGATGATAAAAAATAAAATTGCATAAAGGATGAACATATATTCAAATCCATATGAATCATCTAATCAAGTAAATATAACTAAGATTAAACAATAAAAAATGATTCGTATAATTAATGTCACAGCATTTTGTTTATTGAACTCATTTTTATCAAAAATTAAGTACAAATAATTATTTCCGATAGGAAATAGCAATGATTGTGATAGTTGCATAAATGAGTTTAAAATTATATATGTGATAAGCAGTGCTAATTTGTCTTCCTTTACAGCAAATAAAATCGGGATTCAAATAAGATTTAAAAGAGAAGCAACAATTGTAAGTCCCATAAACAACCGATTTCGCGATACTTTCTTTTTTGCTGTTATATAACCTAAAATTGCCCCGGTTCCTAATAAAGCTGAACCACCTATAATCATCGAAAATAAAAATGACCATTTTTTATAATCATATTTTATATAATTAAAAAACTGCAAAATCCCTGTTTGTTTAGGAAATAAGAATATCGAGAAAAATAAACCTAAACTAAGAGCAAAAATTCATTTTTCATATTTAATTTTTGCAATTTTATCTTGTGTATGTTCTTCAACTAACTTTAATGAATGCTGATTAGGCTTTAATAAAATAAAGAAAAATAAAGATATTGCAAATGTGATAATGTTAAAAATAACAACTGCAAAAAAAGGTCATGTAAATAAAAATAAAGTGAATAAAGGAGAGATGAATGTCGAAATCGCAATAGCTAATGCGTTTGTGATATTAAACATCGGAAGTTCTTTGCTTTGGTTTGCTAAATAATAGACAATATTTTTAAATGCTAAAATTCTGAATGAGTTGACTATACTAAATAAACCACTAGCAACTATTAAAGAATATGAAAGTGCTTTATCATGTGTTTTAAATACAATGATTAAAACTATTAATAATATAAATATACTTGCTGAATCAGAAAAAATTAAAATATTTTTGGATTTGAATAACTTTATAATTTTTGGTCCGAAAATAAAAACAAATATCATCGGAACTTGAATTAAAATATAATAAAGAGTGATATATCACAAGTTATTTAAACTTTGAAAAATATATACTGATGCTCCGATTTGAAAACCTTGACTACCAAAAAATAATACAAAAACTGCAATAAATCAATAAATTTTATTAGTGATTTGTCTATTAATGCTCACCATAAAATCTCCTTGTATTTATTATTTTACAACTTTATTTTTATTTTATTATTGTTAATGTAAAATTTAAACATTTAAGGAATATATGTATTATGTAAGCGATTATGATAAAGTTTTAAATGAAGTTATTGTAAAACTAAAAGAACTTGATATAAATTTCTCTAAAAGTTACAATGATGGACGAATTAATTCAATTTTTAATGAAGAAAAAATAGTAAAAATTCTTTTAAATAGCCAAAAAGAAATAAATATTTTAAAAGAATATGATGTCAAAATTTATGAACAACCAAAACCAAGATTTTGATATGATATAGTAATCAAAAATACTGATAATTCGTTTTTTCTCCCGTTGAATATTAAAATAACTAATCCAAATCTTAAATCAGCAAGTAATATAAGTTCGAAAACAGGTTTATATTTTGCATTAACAGGTGATATATATCCAAATTTTTCAAATACATGA
>NZ_JBTHHM010000014.1:0-17775 GCF_054353935.1 Mycoplasma sp. 246B | reverse complement strand
TTATGGATACACAACTTTTTTTTAAGGTCCCTTTAAAACTATCACTTACACTTAAATTAATCACTTGTTGCTTTAACTTGTTTTTTGCTTCATTGCTATAATTTTTTAATGAATCAGCACTATTAATATAACCAGGATCATACACAGGATTTTGATAATTCAAATTATTTTTATCACTAAAACCAAATTCTAAGTATTTAGAATTACCATTTAAATAATAACTATATGAAATGTTTTTATCAATAACCCGTCCCTTCTTATAATCAGTAAAGATATACGAAAATCATGTTCTTATTCTTTGTGCATAATAATTCCTGTTTACTAAGTTTAATAACGGTATATCTTCAGGCTTCGGTTTACTAGTATCTTCTTGTTGATCATCTAACCCAACAAAATTTTTGCAAATTTTCTAAATTCTTTATATGTATCAGCTAATATTTTCACCCCAGATTCTTCATTAGGAGTTGTTGCAAAATATCTAAGATATTTACTTTGATATTGATTATAACTTTCACTCGCAAATTTATCTAAATCACTATCACTTATTAAATAATTATTATCATCATCTTTTTTGATAAAGGTATAAGTATTTTTATCACTAGCAGAATTTAAATATGCTAAAACTTCATTATAAAATTTTTCTTTTGTTTGTTCATCGATATTTATTTTATCATTTATCACATCGTTAATTAGTTGATATAAATCCCCGTTATAATTCTTCATCGATACTTCTATATCAACATCAGGATTCGGCTTAATAAAACCAAACTCAGCCTTTGCTCAATCATTAAATTTTTGCTTCTTTGCTTTTCATAAACTTCGATCGACTCCACCATTAATTTTTTGATCAAATGCATCATTGATCTTACCAAAATCCCCGATGTTCATATAAGGCTTAGCAATATGTAATCTTCAATTTCTTACATCATCAGCATCATAGTTTTTAATGCTATAACCAGGGATTTTAAACCAATAATCCCAATCTTTTAAGAACGGATTATTATCTTTTCGTCCATCATATTTATAATAATTATCATTAATCTTATTTTCTTTTATAAACGACTCGATTGCTTTATCCCTTAATTCTTGTGGAGAAGGCTCGTGTTTTTTGTTCTTATCATCTGTTCCAGAATCACCCCTACCTGGTTTATTTGTATTAGCAGATGTAGTTGTTCCACAACTTACTGCGATAGTAGAAGTTGTTAAACTTGATAATATCAATAAAGTTTTTAATTTTTTGTTCATATAACCCCTATATAGACAAATTATAATGAATTATTTTATATAAGGAATTTATATCACAAAGAAATACCGAATCAATAATACATATACAACATACATATCATAAAAGTGAAATAAATTCAACAAATAAACCACTTATGTTGGATTCTTTGATAGAATTATTTATATGAGAAAGGAATAAAATGAAGAATATTATTTTTAAAATAGGTGATGTCACTTCTGGTTTGAACGGGTTAACTGGTATAAACAACAATGATGTAAAATTCGAAACAAGTTTTCCAAAAATTATGGAACACCCTGATAAGGATTTAAATATAGAATATATAGAAAAATTATCAAAAAATATATTTAAAAATAAAGAAAATATACTAGATAAAATATCGGAAGGAATTATTAAAAAGAATAAAAGTATTAATAAACCAATTAGCGAAATTTCCTTAGATGATTATAAAGAAATAATGAATAATTTTTTGGATATTTATAAAACAAATAATCTGATTACAAAAGACCAACAAGAAAATATAAATAACTATCTTAACGAGACAGGATATAAAAAATTTAAGAACGAATTAACAAAGTCCTTAAATACTTTTAAATCTGGTGTACATACAGTTAAAAAAGAAGTAGCAAAGTTAAATAATAATGAATCTACAATACAAAGAACCGTTCTAGATGCGAATAATGGTTATGTAATAAACATAGATAGTAATGAAATGAATTCAAAAAATCTAACAAAACAATTTTTTGAATTTGAATCCAAATCACAAGATATAAAACAACTTTATATAGATATAAATGATAATATACTTTGGTATAACAATATAATAAAAAGATTACTAAATGCACAAATAGCGATGTCTGCTGTATCTATATTTAGCTTTTTTGCAGGTATTTTTAGCTTTGGATTAGGTTTTTTTGGTACTGCATTATTAGCAGGTGCATCCATTGGATTAAGTGTTGCAATTAGTATATTAGAATCCAGAAGGGATAAATATATAAAGAATCATAAATTATTATCAGAAATATTTCAGTTTCCTAAAAAAAGTTCGAAAGATGAAGCATTATCAGGTTACTCATATGGTAAAAATGTTATTTCTGGGTGAACTTGAAATGTTTTTTCTGCAGTAAAGAATTATAAAGGTAAATTTTGAGCAATTGAAAAAGTACCATATAAAACATTTTTCAAAAAATCTTTTCTACATACAGCAGGATTTGTTCTTGATTCAATTGATATCTATTTAACAAAAAGAGAAATCGATAGTATGGAAGAGAAAAATAAAAAGATAAATAACTTTTTATCAGAATTAGAGAATCAGTTACAAACAATAGCGATAAATTTAGAAAATATTAAAAGAGTTGAATGAGTAGTAGTAAAAGAAACACCAATTGATAAACCTTATAATCAAGGTGGTAAAGGAGGAAAGAATTTAGTTTTTAAAAATCTTAAAACATCTGAGGTATTAACCTTAGAACAAATGTTAGCAAAACCTGATTGAATGCTTTATGCATGAGGGAAGCAAAAGATATATAATAAAAAATTAAATGAATGATATATAAGAAAATTACCTAATAAAACAAAAACAGATAATTTAGGATAAAATGTTTGAATATGTTTTTATTTTATTGATAATTAATGCTTGTTTTGCGGTTATTTTCTATCCTGTTTTTATAATTGCATATACAAAAAGATATCAAAGTTTCTTTTTTATAGCAAAAGACACATACAGTAGAGATATAAGTCAAAAAACAAAAGAGTATCATATAAACTTTGTAAAGGGATGATATGAGTTTAGAAAGTATCTTATATCTTATAATAAGGAAATATTTTATTGAGTAATAGCAATAATTTTTCGTTTTGTTACACATATTATTTTAACAATAACATTCATCCTACTAGACAAGTATTTTAATACAAAAACAGCACCAGAAATGATAATAATTTTTATGGTAAACTTTATTACATATATCATTACTGATATTTTTACATTTCTTTATTACTTTCAGTGCTTTCATATAGGGAGAAAAGTCAGAAAACACTTTGATGAAAAAGTCAAAAGTAGCAAAATAATCGATTGTGAATATATGCTTGATAATACTATTTACTTTAACAACGGGCTTACCACAAATAATTATATATATTTTAGAACAAACTTTTTTGATGTCAGGGTAAGGGTACTGACAACACAAAGAGTTAAAGAAATATTTAAAGAAAGTGCATATGATGTTTTTGCTTTTTTTATTTTTGATATGCACAAATCATGAAAAGATGAGCATAGTGAATATTATCAAGGTTTGTATTTTGATTATGTTAATTTTTTTAACGAAGAACAAAGTGATTAATATACATTTGATATTTAAGGAAGCTTTATGTCACTATTTTTATTTATATTAATGTGTTTAGGGGTGATTATATCAACAAACATCTTAGTGCTTTCTTTCATTATATTATTTAATACAAACTCATTCACTAATTTCATTATTTATAAGTGTCAAAAACTTGTTAGTATAACAGAAGCAAGGCAAACAAATGTACTATTTAAAAAAGGAGGTCAATTATATTTAAAAGAAAACAAATTTATATTTAAGAATATGATTATGTCCTTTTTTATTATACTCTTATTATTTTTTATAAACGAATTAATTGTAAATTTGGATGCATACAATAAACTTGCATCTCAAATAAAATTAGGTTATTTTAAAGAATGAAGATATGTAGATATTTTCTATGTATTTGCATTAGTTATAGAATTAGTTTTCATAGTTTTATATTATAAAAAATATAAATATTTATATAATAAATTAACTAAGATATTTGATTACTTTGAATATTCAAAGGAACAATATTATCTAAATAATGAACAAGAAGCAAGGTATGATGATAATAAGTTTTTATGTCATATTTATTATAAGAGTAATAAGATATTTTATATGAATTATAAGGTTATTGATACAGTTATAATAAGAAAAAGTAATAAATTAGCTATTTATTATTTCTTAATTTTTGGTTATCATTTTAAACAAATAAATTACGGTAATATAATTTATAAGGATTTATATCAAGCATTTTTATATTATAAAAATAACAATAAAACAAGGTAATTAAAAAACAAAATGAAATATTTAATTTAGAAGATATATAGAAATTAACAACTTTTAACACAGCAAAGAAGCAAATTTAGTATAATATAATAAAGGAGAAAAATGCATACAATAAAAAGTATTTTATTAAAACCTATTTTTTATAACGAATGAGATATTCAAATTCAAGGGTGAGTTACATCTAATCGTGGAAATAAAAAGATTCGCTTCTTAGAAATAAATGATGGGTCAACCATAAAAAACTTGCAGGTAGTGTTCAAAGGTGATTTTGATTTCGAAGTTCTTGATATTTTAAAACCCGGATCTGCACTTTCTTTACAAGGGATTTTGAGAACTACACCAGATGCACCACAACCTATTGAAATGACTGCTACCAAGTTAATTGAATATAAAAAAGTAGATGAAGATTACCCGATTCAAGCACAAGAAATGAAACTTGAAACATTACGGGAAATTCCACACCTGCGTCACCGTACAAATGTTTTAAAAGCAGTGATGTTAATTCGTTCAACCTTGGCACAAGAAATCCATAAGTATTTTATGTTTAAAGGATTTCATTATGTCACTACACCTATTATTACTTCTAATGACGGAGAAGGTGCAGGGGAAATGTTTAATGTCTCTGATTCGAATGTGGATGATCCGTTTTTTGGTAAAGGGAACAAATCAACCTTAGGAGTAACAGGTCAGCTTCATGGAGAAAGTTATGCAAATGTATTTAAAAATATTTATACATTTGGACCAACATTTAGAGCGGAACGATCGAATACTAAACGACATTTAGCGGAATTTTGAATGATTGAACCCGAGATGGCTTTTTATGATTTGCATCAAACTATTTTATTATCAGAGGATTTATTAAAGGTTGTTTTAAGAAATACCATGGCTAAACATCCTTTTGAAATGGAGTTTTTAGATAAACTAAGTGATGGAAACTTATTAAATAAAATCCACAATTTTTTAGATTCAGAATTAAAAATTGTGGATTATCAAGATGCATTAAAAGAACTTGAAAAAGTAAAAGATATATTTGAAGAAAAAGATATCCATTTTGGACTAGATTTGGCAAGCGAACATGAAAAATACTTAACTGATGTTGTATATAAATCTCCAGTTGCTGTTATTAATTTTCCTAAATCATTTAAAGCATTTTATATGTATCAAAATGATGATGGTAAAACAGTTGCGGCTTTTGATTTATTAGTTCCCGAAATAGGGGAATTAATCGGTGGAAGTCAAAGAGAAACAGATTATTTTAAAATCGTAAAACGAGTAAATGAACTCGGTATTGATCAAGCTGACTTACAATGATATCTTGATTTAAGACGTTTTGGACATCTTAAATCATCTGGATTCGGGATTGGATTCGAAAGACTTGTGATGTTTATAACAGGAATGGAAAATATCCGTGATAGCATTCCGTTTCCAAGAACTACAGGAAATATTAGGATGTAAAATAGTGTTTATCTTTTGGATAAATACTATTTTTTGTGAAAGTAATTATAAACCAATTGAGCCCTACTTGCTCCGATGACTTCTGTAAGAATTTCAAGCGATTGTTCTTTTATAGATGCATAAGTTCCAAATTTAGCAATTAATGCAGTGATAGTTTTTTTACCTATATTAGGGATGTTTAATGATCCTTTCAGTGTGTTTTTTGAATTAGCAAGTTGATGATAATATCTTTTTACATTTTTGTCAACATGTTCTTGTAAAGCAGAAAAATATAAAAAACTTTCATCAGATAAGTGAATAATTTTACCTAAATCATTAATAAGTTTTTGTGTCTTGTGATTATCGTTTTTTACCAAACCAAAAACAAGATTATTAAGATTGAAGTTTTTTAACGCTTCCTTAATCTCATTTATTTGAGCAATGCCGCCATCAGCAATAAAAACATCATTTGCATTTATTTTATTTTTATGCTTTTGTAAAAAAGAAACAGCATTATAGTAAGTAAATTGTACATCTGAATGCTTATCAATTTTTTGATTGAATTCTGATAATTTATTAAAAGTAGTTAAGTTTTTTATTTGACCCGTGATATCAAAACATAAAGAAGAACCAGCAACATCCTTTTGATAATTCTCAAAAGAATTATCAAAAATAATAAATTTATCTATTTCGGATAAATTTAATTCCTGTTTTAGTTTGTTTCATAAAACTACATTGTCTTTTATTATATGTTTTCGTGCATATTCCTTTGCCTGGATTTGAGCATTTGATTTAAGGTTTTCTAATATACTTTTATAAATCCCTTTTTGTGGATATAAGATTCTTTTAGTAAGGTTGTCATCAAAAATAAGGTTTTCAGATTTATAAACAAAATCTAGCAAGATTTTGCTTATTATATCTGGTCGTTTTTTATAGTAATCATTGATAAATTTTTCGATAAATTCAGTTAGTAAACCTTGAAATTTGCGATTTATGTTTTCAATATAAGTGGTAGAACCGTGTTGGTAAGATCGGATTGAAATAAAAATGTTTTGATTTACTTTTTCAAAAGCAAAAAAATCAAGTGATTGTGTGTTGCTAATTTGTAGAATTTGTGTTTGTAATAATGATTTAATAAACACAGAAGCATTTTTATAAACTTGTGCAAATTCAAATTCTAATTTGCTGCTGTATTCTGCTTCTTTTTTTGCAATTAATTTAATAAATTCAGGCGATTTATTTTTGAAAATATTTTTAATTTCTTCAAGGGCATTTAATCAATACGATTCATCTTTATTGGTAATTTTAAGTCCTTTATAATATAAAAACTGATTACATAAAACATCGTAAAAAGCTGAAAATTGTGATGTAGGTGTAAGCGGACCAAAATAATATTTTAAATTTTTTTTATTCAGATTATCACCAATATCTATATGTAAACCATTTTTATCAATTACAAATAAAAAATAGGGATATGTATTCTTGTTTGTAAGTTTTATATTATAACGAGGTTGAAATTGTTTTATAAATTTTAACTCTGTTAAAAATGAATCACGCTCAGATTTACATATATAGAAATCAAAATCATTTATTTGATCAACCATCACAGGAGTTAATCAAGAATTATTATGTCCTTCAAAATATTGTTTAAGTCTTTTTCTTAGATTTTTAGCTTTCCCAACATAAATAATTTCGTTGTTCTTGTTTTTTCATAAGTAAACACCACATTCATCTGGAACAATTTGATTAATTTTCTCCAATATATGTTCTTTGTTATTCATTTTGCCTCGTTTATTTTTCTTTTTTTGCCTATACCATAGGAAAAAAAGAAAAAAATTACTTTTTCTTTGCTTATTTTAGGAAAAAAAGTTGAATTTTTACTTTTTTTCCTATTTTTTAGGAATAAAAATATGTATTTAGCAATATCTGCTGTGGTAATAATATTATATAATATTAACAATTATTTCTAATATTCTTATTTGTAAGCAAAAAGTGAGGAAAATTAAAAAAATTAAAGGAAGAATATGAAACGTCTATTATGTTTATATAAACCAGCATTAAATAAAAACTATCCATGAGTGCTTAAGCACCCAAAAGTAAAAGATGCATTAGCTCAATTTAAAACTCGTAAAGATGCGATGAACTGATTTTTATCACTGGGATATGATTGTGCAACTTGATTCCAAACAGATCAAAAAGTATTTGGGGGAATTTTCATTTCAGAATGAAAAGAAGGTGTTGATTTTTACGAAATCAATGTTGATAAATTTGATGGTAATGTAGTTGAAAGTGATGTATTATCTGAATTCTTTATTGATTCAAAAACAGGAGCAAGAAAATCAGATGAGGCTCGTGATTACCTTGAAAGACTAAACGATTTTAAAGTTCTTAGAAAACATGAAACATACTTCCCTGTTGATGATGAATTTATTATTGAAAGAAAAAAATCTGCTAAAGATTTAGAAATCGAAAAACTACAAAGACTAAACGAAGAACTTCAAAAACAAGGTCAAGCAGCACCGGTAATAGTTCAAGAAGTAAAGCAAACTGAGCCAGAAGTTCAAGTTGTTGAAAAAATTGTTGAAGTGGTAAAGGAAGTTGTTAAAGAAGTTCCTGTTGAAATTATTAAAGAAGTCGAAGTCATTAAAGAGGTACCGATTGAAATCATCAAAGAAGTTGAGGTTATTAAGGAAGTACCGTTTGAGGTAGTAAAAGAAATTGAAGTAGTTAAAGAAGTACCATTAGAAGTTGTTAAGGAAGTAGAAGTTACTAAAGAAGTTCCTATCGAAGTTCAAGTTATCAAAGAAGTAAAAGTACCAGTTGAAAAAGTAGTCGAAGTTATTAAAGAGGTGGTAAAAGAAGTACCTGTGGAAGTAGTAAAGGAAGTTTCTACGGGTTCAAAAGAACCTATTAGATTCGAATTTATTGAAAATCTACAACCTACTAAACAACTTGAGGCTCTAGCTGTTTATGCACAAAGAATTTCTAAGGTTGCTGAATTTTTCAAAGAAGAAAAAACAACATCTGAGCAAGATTTAACAAGAATCAAGGAACAACTGAAAAATGTTTTAGTAGTTACTAAAAAACTTTCTAATAAATTTACTGATGATAAAAAAGCACAAAAATTATTCGAATTAGTCGCCGCTTCATTGGCAACATCTGTAAAATCATTATCTGAAAAAATTGTTGGTAAACCTGAAATCGAATTCAATCCAGAAACAGCCGTATATTATCGAAAAGAATGTGGTAGAAATGTATTATTAGTACACTGATTATCATATCTTGTGTTCGAAGGATTACATTTAGCATTTGTTCCACAACAAGCATATCACTATCCTATTATCGCAGCTGAAGTTAAACCACAAACTAATGTTGTAGTATTTTCAGATGTAGCAAAAGCACAACCAAAAGAAGAAAGCGAAGTTGTAGTAACTGAAGAACGTATTCCATATATGTTCTGAACAGTATTATTTGCTTCTTTAGCACTTGCAATACTATTTGTTCTTGTGATTTTATTATGAGTAGGTGTAATTCCACCGCTTAACTAAATTTAAAAGTCTTTTGACTTTTTTATTTTGTATTTTTGTAGAAAGTTATAAAATAGCAAATTTTTATATTTAAAAAATATAAAAATAGTATAATAATAAAATGTTTAATAAAAATAATAAAGAATTTATGCAAGTTTTAGTTAACCATCTTAAAAGCACTGGGTTTATTTTTCAAGGCAGTGAAATTTACGGAGGTCTTTCAAATACTTGAGATTATGGTCCGTTAGGTTCTTTATTAAAAGATAACATCAAACAAATATGAAAAACAGAATTTATTTTAAAAGAAACTAATAACTTTTTAATCGATTCAAAAGTTTTAATGAACCCAAAAGTTTGAGAAACAAGTGGACATGTAGGGAATTTTAATGATCCACTAATTGAAAACAAAGTGAACGGAAAAAGATACCGTGCTGACAAATTAATCAATGAAATTAATTCCAACATTATCCCTGAACAACTTAGCAATGATCAAATGCGAGAATATTTAAATCAAAATTTACCTGAATATGATGGATGCAAAGCACAATGAAGCGAAATTAAGCAATTTAATTTAATGTTTGAAACTGCCCAAGGAGTAATTGAAGGAAATAAATCAAAAATTTATTTACGTCCAGAAACAGCACAAGGAATTTTTATAAACTTTAAAAATGTGCAAAGAACAACTCGTGCTAAATTACCTTTCGGAATCGGACAAGTAGGAAAAAGTTTTCGCAATGAAGTTACTCCAGGAAATTTCATTTTTAGAACTCGTGAATTTGAGCAAATGGAATTAGAATTTTTTAGTTATCCTGAGCACGCGCCAAAATGGTTTGATTATTATATCCAAAAAAGTATGAAGTTAATAAAAAAACTTGGCATAACAAAAGAAAATGTTAGGATTCGAGAACATACCCCAGAAGAATTAGCACATTATTCTGATGCAACAACTGATATAGAATTTTTATTCCCGTTTGGTTGAGGTGAGCTTTTAGGAGTAGCGAATCGAACTGATTTTGATTTAAGAGCACATATGCAAGCAAGTGGAGAAAGTTTAGAATATTTAGATCCAGAAACAAATACTAAATTAATTCCTTATGTGATTGAACCAAGTATTGGTTTAGATCGTTTAATGCTTGCTATCCTTGTAAATTGTTATGATGTTGAGAAAGTGACAGAAAGTGATGAAAGAATAGTTTTAAGATTTCCAAAAGAAATTGCACCTTATAAAGTTGCTGTACTTCCGTTAGTTAAAAAAATTTCTGAAAAAGCATTAAAAATTTATCACCAATTAATTGATTTAGGAATCTCGACAAGTTATGATGAAAGTGGCTCAATCGGAAAACGTTATCGTCGCAATGATGCAATTGGGACATATTGATGTTTAACAGTTGATCATCAAAGTTTAGAAGATGCAACTGTTACATTAAGAAATCGCGATACAATGGAGCAATTTCGCATTTTGATTGAGCAAATTAATGAATATATTTAGTTTGGAGGGTAATGACACAAGCAATTTCATATGAATTGATTAAGGAAATAACTTCTTCAAACAATATAGTGGATATCATTTCTGAAGATGTCCAATTAAATAAAAAAGGTAATAATTATGTAGGACTATGTCCATTTCATAATGATAGCAATCCCAGTTTCTCTGTGTCAGCAATAAAACAAATATATAAATGTTTTTCTTGCGGAGAAAGTGGTAACATAGTTACTTATTTAACAAAAAAAAGACAAATGAGTTATACTGATGCAATTGTGTATTTAGCAAAAAACATCGGAAAAGAATTAGATTTTAGTTCATTAAATAAATCCGATTTAGTGGAATATAATACACAAGAGCAAGAACAATTAGAAATTTTGCAAGCAGCAAACACTTTTTATAAATTGCAACTACTTAAAAACAATGCAGCTATTAATTACTTGAAAATACGTAATTTATTTGATAGCGAACTTATAAGTTATTTTGATATAGGATTTGCACCTGACTTTAATTTATTATCAAAACACTTAAATGAAAAATTAGGTTATGGATTTGATAAATTATATAGCAGTGGTTTGATTAACGAAAACTATGTAGAATACTTTCATAATAGGGTTGTTTTCGGGATTAAAAATCAATATGGTCAAATAGTGGGTTTTAGTGGCCGCACAATAACCAACGAAGTAGCTAAGTATATAAATTCACCTGAAAGTAATTTATTTAATAAATCCAAAATCTTGTATAACTACTTTAATGCAAAAGATCACATTCAAAGCAGTAACGAAGTTGTAATTGTAGAAGGTTTTATGGATGCGATTGCATGTTATAAAGCAGGGATAAAAAATGTTGTTGCTTTAATGGGTGTAGCACTTACTAATCAACATATTCCACTCTTATATAATTATAAAATTAAATTATTTTTAGATAATGATGCAGCAGGGATAAATGCTACATTAAAAACTATTAAGACATTATTATCGAATAAAATTAATCGCATTGATGTTATTATAAATCCATACCAAAAAGATGCTGATGAGATTTTAAATAAAGAAGGAGCAGAAACATTAAAACAACTGATGCAAACCACACGGGGAGCAATTGATTTTGTTTATGATACATTAAAAATAAATTTTACTATAACAAAAAATTCTGATTTTAATAAAATCAAGGAATTTGTAATTGAATTTAATAGTTATTTATCATACTTATCAAACGAAAATAAAGCATATTTTAAAAATAAAATAAAGAGTGAATTTAACTATGATATAGATATAAATAATATTTATGTTGATTATCAACCTAGACAAATTCAAAAACATCCCTTTGATATGAATTTTGAATTTCCTGTTAATCCAAAATTTCAAATAAATCCGAATAAAAAACATTTTTTTGATGAAATAAGCAAATTCAAGCGATTAAAGATTTTGATTTTTATGCTTTGTCGTAATGATTTTTCAAATTTATTTTATAGTGAGCAAGGTTTAGAAGTAATTTTTAGTCAACCTGCACAACTGCGAGATTTATATACTGAAATAAAAATGTTTAATCTAAAAATTAATGAAGTAATTGAGCAAGATATCTTTGAAAGTGCTGATAAAGCAATCGAAAACATTAACATCGAAGCAAAATTAACTGAGCTAAAAGAACATTTATATCAAACCTTTTTGAAATTAAGTAAATTTCAAAGCGACCAGCAAAGTTATTCATATTTTCAAGAATATATGCAGCAATGTCAAAATGATATAGATTTGCAGTATCAAAATGCAGCAAAAAATGATACAGTCGAGTTAAATTTACTTCCATATGTTAAGGAAGCGGCACAAGCAAATGAGCAATTTTATATTAAAAATCAAATTAAAAACTTTCGTCGTAAAAGTGAATATCAAAAAGAATTAGCCAATATACAAAACAAAAAAATAAGAATAGAAAAGAGGTAAAATGTCAGATTACAAAGATGTTATCAAGCTTTTAAAAACAGAGATGAAAAAATCTAAAAGAAATCATTTTTCTCAAGAAAAAGTGTTTGACATTTTATTAAATCATAATATATATGTTGATGCAGAAGAAAACGATGATTTTTTAGATGCTTTATTTCAAGCAAATATTTTAGAAAACCACAGTGATGCAGGTGATTTAGATGCAGTTAGCAGAGACCAAATCGAAGAAGAATTGGAACCTAATTTCAAATCCGATACTCTAGATTTAGATGATGTAGATTTTCCATTAGATGAATTTGATGCAGATGAAGATTTTTCAGAAGACACCGAAGAACCTAATTATGATTTAGAATCATTATCAACAGATGATGAAGAAGATGAAGAAAAAGATGAAGAACCTGAAGAAGAAGATTCGATGTTTTTTGATGATGCTTCTGATGATGAATTTAGTTTTGGTGACTTTGATTTAGAAACCTTAGGTTCACAAGCAACTTTGCTAGAAACCGAGAACAAAAAGGCACGTAATTTAACTAACAAACTTACTGAAACAAATGATATAGTCAAATGATATATGCGTTGAATTGGTAAGTATGGAAAACTATTAACTGAGGAAGAAGAAGTACAATTATCCAAAGAAATGGATCGTGGTGGTTTTCGTGGTAAAAGAGCTCGGGATAAATTAATTTTAAGAAACCTGCGTCTTGTGATTAATAATGCTAAAAAATATAAAAATCGAGGACTTTCATTTATTGATTTGATTTCTGAGGGAAATCAAGGGATAATGAAAGCAGTACAAAAATATGATGTTAATAAAGGATATAAGTTTTCAACTTATGCAACATGGTGAATTAGACAAGCTATCACCCGTGCTGTAGCTGATCAAGCACGAACCATTAGAGTCCCAGTTCATATGGTAGAAACCATTAATAAGGTATCTAAAATAGAACGTGAATTGCAACACGAGTTAGGTAATGAACCTACCTTAGCACAAATTGCTGAGCGTATTGGTGGAGATTTCACTGCTGAAAGAGTTGGTTACATTAAAAAAATAAATATTGATCCTATTTCACTTGACAAACAAGTAGGAAAAGAAAATGATTCATCATTTAGTGATTTTGTTAAGGATGAAGTAGTAATTAATCCAGTGGATTTTGCGGCCCACGAGGAGTTACATACTATTTTGCTTGATATGATTGATAATTATTTAGAAAAAGAAGAAAAAGAACTTATATGTCGTCGCTATGGAATAGGATATGATGAAAACGGACAACGGTATCGGATTCATTCCTTAGAAGAACTAGCAAAAATGCGTAACAATGTTTCAAAAGAAAGAATTAGACAAATTGAAAACAAGATCTTACGCAAATTGAAAGGAAATCCTAAATACGGTAAAAATTTAAGGGATTATTTAAGATATTAATGTCCGTAAATACTATTATAGAATATCTAGAAAGTCTATTTCCTTTGTCTAATAAAGAAATATGAGATCCATCTGGATATGCTTTAAAAGCAAACAAAAATAAAAAAGTAACATCAGTTGTATTAGCTATTGATTTAACATCTGATGTTTATAACTTTGCATTAGAAAATCAGTGCAATTTGATTATCACCCACCATCCGTTTTTGTTTGAAAAAACAAAAACTGATATGCTACAAAAAGCAGAGTATAAACAGAAGATCAAAAAAGGGTTGGTTAAAAATAAAATTAGTGCATATTCAATGCATACAAACTATGATTTTGATGTAAATGGAACTTCATATCAAATTGCAAAAGCGATAAATTTATCAAACTATGTAATTTCTGAAGGTCCTAGATACACAGCGATAATTGCTAAAAAAATATCTATTTCAGATGTGCAAAAACTTTTTTGGGAATATTTAAATTTATCTAACTTTCAAAGCAATGCATCTGATTTAGAATATAAATACTCATATTGTGTTATTTTAGCCGGGGCAGGTGATATTATAACAATCAATCAGTTAGCTAAAAAATATCCTAATTCATTATTTATCACATCAGATGTTAAATGAAATGATTGAATTGCATATAAAGAACATAAAATTGCTGTTCTAGCAATCCCACACCTAGTAGAACAGGTGTTTGCAAACCATATACAAGAAATTTTGCAAGCAAAATTTCATAATCTTAAAATACATATATACAAACTAAAAATACCATATCAAAACATAAAAGGAAGTAATGAAACATAAAAAAATTGGTTTATTTTTCTCCTTAATGTTAGTAATCGGTTCAGTTGTCGGAATTGGTATCTTCTTCAAAAATGGTTCTATTTCTAGGACCACAGGAGGAGATGGAGTCACTTGATTACTAGCATGAATAGTAGGAGGTTTAATTTCACTTACAGCAGCATTATCATTTGCTGAAATTGGATCATTTAAGAACACAAAACTGACAGGTTTATCAAATTGAGCCTTTAAAGTAGGTGGTTCACGACTTGGATACTTTACATCCATATCATTTTCAACATTTTACTTTGGTGCTTTAAATGCACTACTTGGAATCTTTGGTTCTGAAGTATGATTTACATTCATTGGTGCTGCTTCAAAACTCGATACTTCACATATTCATAGTGTGGTTCATATTATTATTGGATTGTTATTTATGATCGTGTTTATGCTACTAAACTATGCATCAACTCGAACATCAGGGCAATTACAGTCATTTTTTACTATATTAAAATTTGTACCTATATTAGTAGCGTTATTCATCGGAATTGTGCTACCAAATGTACATAATGCTGGTGGAGTAAATGCATTTACCATTATAGGTAAATCATTTAGCATCAAAGGATTGGTTGCTGCTTTACCTGCTGTATTATTTGCTTACGATGCTTTCTTAGGTAATGCATCAATGTCACATAAGATTAAAAAACCGAACAAAAATGTACCGAAGGCAATTTTCTTTGGAATGGCTTTTGTGGTGGTAATATACACCTTAATTGCACTTTCATCAATTTTACATAATCAAGGTAACATCGGTGGGTTATTATCAGATACTTTACCTAAATCAGTTGCAGCATACATCAGTCCTATTATTTGATTCTTTATTTTAATCTCAACATTTGGGGTTTTAAACGGACTTAGTGCAGCATTTATTAATGAAACCCATAATACTGTAAAAGCCAAACTATACTTTGGATCAAGTGCTTTGATTAAACGTTTTGGATTACAAAAAACATTTTGAATTTACATCACAATTATTTTTGCATTTTGAGGTGTTTTAATTTACATCCCTGCAATTGTATTAAATACTGATATCTTAATCGATGCAGTATCAAATTATCCAACCTTATTCTTCTTTAATATTTATGCACTGGTAATTTTATTATACGCAATAAAAAGACATAAAATCAGTGAAACTAATAAGATTAATAAATGAGTATTTTATATTTCTGCTGCATTAGCTGTCACAGGAATAGCAGTTGCTGAAATAGTATACTTAGTAGTTATCTTTACATTCTTAGGTTCAAATGCAACAAATCCAAATGGATGAGGAGTATTCTACGACCAAAATAAAGGTGGATTAATACCCAACTACTTACCTGTTTTATACTACTTTTTAAACTTAATTTTATTATTTAGTCTACCAGCAATTAATTATGCATTAGAAAAAGCAGTATTCAAAAACAACCTAGTTAAAAACTTTAGCACCTTAATTATGTTAGATGCACAAGAAGAAAAAGAAGAACAAGAAGTAGCAGAAAACAAAGAAGAACAATCTGATTCACAAACAGATAACGTTATTTCAAATAGACTTATTTGATAAAGAAAACACAAAGATGGAGCCAAAGGGATAACCCCCCTGGCTCTTACTTTAGTCTTATTCTTAGATTATTTTTTTTATTTAATTAGCTCATATTCTAAGATTTTTGGTGTTAAAAACTTATTGAAATATTCGCTTATTTTTTGTTTTAATAACTTAAGTTTCTCATCAAGTTCACTATATTTGGGTTTCATAATAGGCTTGTTATCTTTTGTATATGAACCACTTTCGATTTTAATATTAAGTTGTTTTTCGATTTGATGAGATCCGTATTTTCAATCTTGTTTATATTCATCGCATTTTGTTATTAATACTAAAATACTATTTCATATTTCAAATAAATCCTTTTCATCGTCGTTTAGATTAAATTTCTTTTTTAACTCATCTAAAAATATTTGCGCTCGAGAACCTTGTTTTGGAACAAAATTATTTTGCATAGTTTCATTACTTATACATTGATTTCTGAACGAAAATAATGTATATATAAATGATTCGAATAAGAATCTTTCATCTTTTTGATATAGATCTTTTTTATCAGAACTCTTCATTAAAACATCTATTTCATAAAAATGCTTCGTTTTATATTCATTAGCAATTCATAATGGAAGATATTTATATGCATTTTCAATAGTGTATTTTCTAAAAGTAGCATGTATATTAACGGATTGATTTATGATATATCCGTGTTTAAAATCCGGGGTTCATTGACTTGAGACAATAATAACATCATAAAGACCATCGCTTTCATCTTCTTTTTCGAAAATATTATTAATGTTATTAAAAACTTTCTTAACTGTTATTTGATTTATATTATGATATTCTTGCTCATCTACTCTAAAATTTATTTCTTTATTTTCTTTATCTATATTTTTTCAATGGATAAGAGAAATTGCTGCCTTAGAAGCATTGAATTTATTTTTATTACATAAAACTGAATCCAAAATTTCTTTATCAATTAAATGTTGAACTTTTCAATATTTAATAGGACTAAATAAGATGTAACTATCTGTTTGCTGTCTTAGATATCATTTGAAGGCAGAGAATATAAAGATATTTGCTAAGTCATTTGCATACGCCTGACTATTAACTTTTATTTTCTCTTCTTTAATGGTTTGAATCATTTTTTGTCTTAGTCAAATATCTTTAATCTTAAAACTCGTTTTGCTTCTTGTGGTTTCGCCGGTTGGTTCAGCGAATGGTGGATTTTCTAACATAATAATAGTTATTTTTGGATTATTTACTAATTCTCTTAATGGCTTATAATTAAAA
>NZ_JBTHHM010000013.1:0-19328 GCF_054353935.1 Mycoplasma sp. 246B | reverse complement strand
ATTCAATCTCTTTTAGATTGAAAATCACCTCAGCAATATGCCGAGATGATACAATGTTAATTTTCTGTTAATTTTTATGTCCTTGTTTATTCCATCCCCATTAATAATTTGTGCTTCACCATCCCCATTTAAAAATGTAGATATTTTAGATGTCTTTGCCAATCGATAATCTTTTTCTATCCCAATAACATGCTCATTTGCTCAACTAAACGGGTTAACTTGATAACTTTGAATCAGTTTATTTATAGCAGATGTATAATTTGGTTGAAGTTTTTGGATAACATTTTCGATATAATCCATATACGAAACCAAAAAGTGTCCACTTCCACTAGCGTAATCAATCATTTTAGGAATAAAATCTATATTTCTTTGTTCTAACTTAGATTTAATAATTGTTTCAATAGGTAGGGAGTTAACCATAAATTCTACTATCGGCATTGGAGTAAAGAATTGTCCAGATTCTTGTTTTCAAGATGTGTTAAGAAGTTCTTCGAAAAAGTCCCCTAAAAATTGGTGTTTGTTGTTGTATTTAAATTTATATGATTGCAGTAATAAAACCATTTCTTTTAAAACACCGTTGTTTTCGATAAATGTTTTATCATCAAAAACTTCAATGAAGGAAAAAGCATTATTTTTCTTTAATCGCAAATCATCTATAACTTGACGGAGTTTTTGTTTATTATCATTATTTTCAATGATTGATTCAATTTCCGAATCAGAGTAGTCAATAATTTGTTTTTTCATACAATAATTCATACCATTTTTGTATAAATCATTTAATCTTTTAAGAAAACTTAAATCATTATCAATATTATTGATGAATTGAAATTGCATCCCATTAATTTTTTGTCCATCTATTTCAAAATTACTATCTTCTAAAATTTCATCATATACTTTTGTAATAAAAATATTAATCATCTTATCAAATGCATTAGATTTATCAGAAACACTATTTTGTCTAAGAATGCTTAAAAACTGGTTAAAAATAAGTTTCATCGCATCAGAATCTATTTTTTTTAATTGATGATATTTAATTACTTGAAATTCTGCTTCAAAGAGATTGTTATTGAAAACAAAATTACTTATATCTCATTGTTTGTTTCATATTTCATACATTGATTCAGTTGATTCTGCTTTTGTTAAAATATCGTTTATAAAAATATTAAAAAATTGGTGACTTTGATTTATAAAGTTATAGGTGTAGTAACTGCCAACCTTGATGTTTTTATCTTGAAAAAGATAACTAAATATTTGCATAGTATGCTTAGCAGATTTATGATTGATATATTTATGGATTGAGTTTATATCTTTAACTTCAAAAATATAATAAGGTTTTGCATCTTTTAATACAACTACATCTGCAAAACCGGATGTATTGTGTCCAAGTTTTCAACTTTTTTCTAAATATATTTGTGATTTTTTATAACCTTTTTCTAACAGTGAAGCAACTAACATTAAAACTGATCAATTTTCATTTTTGCTTAAATCAAAAATCCTTTAGTGACCAAAGTTTTTAAAGTTTTCTATACATCATTTTTGATTATTTAAATCTATTTTAATAATAGCATTCTTGATTCTGATTGTTATAATACCTTCTTCTTTTGAAAATAAAGGAAAATTCTTTAATAAAGTGTTTAAGTATATAGTATCCATAAGTATCTTTCTAATTATATATGATTTTGATATGAGAGTGTAAAAAGGTAAAAAAAGAGACTTATGTCTCTGAATTATTATGTGAAAGGAGGGTTATCTCAAGCAGTAAGACTTATAAGTCTTTCATTCTTGTCTTAAACAAGGTTCTTAATAATAATATCATAGTTTTGTAAAAAACCAAGAAAAATATAATCTTTCTCTTAAATACCAAATATAAGGTATTAGGAAAAAGAATTTGATCGTTTCTTTTAGTGAGTTGGTGCGGCCGAAAAAATGTAGCCTTAATCACAAATAAAATAGTTTACTAAACCACTAACATTTAAATATTTTCGTTTCTTTATATTGAATATTATCTCTATTGTTCTTTAATATAAATATAAGCAAATATAAATTTTATATATGTTAAACAACCTAATAATGAAAAGAAAATAAAAATTTCCAGTTTTATTCTCAAAAATAATATAAAAACAAAAAAAAAAAAAAAACAATTCAAAAATTTAAATAAAATTAAAAGTGTTTATTTGATTATTTATGAATATAAACATATTTTCTAGTAAATAGTATAAATAGATGATTTGTAAATCATCTAACTTTATAATAAGAAAGGGAAAAATGAGAAAAAGAAATAAATTACTTACATCTCTTTTATTTATATCTGCTTCTACAACAGCAATAGCAGCAAGTTGTGGCAGTCAAACACCTGCTGCTAAACCGGAAACACCAGGAAAAGAAACACCACCAAGTGAGCAAACTAAACCAGGTAATCAAA
The DNA here is from genome assembly GCF_054353935.1 of Mycoplasma sp. 246B. Classification (NCBI taxonomy): domain Bacteria; kingdom Bacillati; phylum Mycoplasmatota; class Mollicutes; order Mycoplasmatales; family Mycoplasmataceae; genus Mycoplasma; species Mycoplasma sp. 246B. The sequence continues at coordinate 16,906 of NZ_JBTHHM010000013.1, read as the reverse complement.
CCCCACCTGATGAAGGAAGCAAACCTAGCGATGGAACACCAAAACCAGGTGGTGAAACAACCAATCCTGGAGAAGAAACTAAACCAGGACAAGGAGATGGTTCACAAACACAAAATCCAGGTGGTTCTGGTGAAAGTGGGAATAAACCTAGTGATGGTTCTGGGACAGGTACTACAACACCAGAAGACGGAACAAAGCCTGGCTCAGGAAACCCAGATGGTTCAGGAACAAATCAAACACAGGAACCAGTTGTTCCTAAAAAAGAAGCTGCTAGTGTTGTAGCAATCGATGCAAACAATTTATACAGTCAAGTGAACAAAGAACTTTCATTACCATATACAGTGCAAGCATACTATAGTGATGGAACAACTAAGGAAGTTCCTGTTTCATGAGAAATATCAAAAATTAAAAAGGAAACTCCTGCTGTTTATCAAATTACTGGAACAGTTGCAGGTAAGCAATTTGTAAAAGAATATGAAGTATATAATGAAAGTGCTTTTCAGATAGAAAATCCTTATATTACAGTATATGAGAATGATAAAGTAACCTTACCTGAAACAGTTAAAGTCATCTCTAAATTTGGTACATTTAATGAACCTGTTGTATGAAATGAGCATTCATCAGTTTCAACAGCAAAAGGTACACAGCAAGATATCACAATCCAAGGACATCTAAAAGACTATACTAATAGACCCGTAACAGCATACTTAAAAGTTGTAGATAATAACTATACAACTAATACATCTACTAACATTGTAGATACTAATGCATCTGATGTCAATCATGCAACAGCGACTGTTAAACCTGCTAAAACTGGTTCTGGCGATGCTATTACCAATATAGTTGATGGAACTTGAAATAGTAGTGAAAATAGATTTACCAACTATGCAAGAGATCGTCAAGCAGATTCTAAAACAGGACAAATAACAATTGATTTAAAAAGAAAACAAGATATTGCTGGTGTTAAGTTATTTATGTTTGCTGATTTTAATACAGGTAATAATGGACCAAAATACTTATATATTTCCACATCAGAAGATGGACAAACATTCCATCGGGTATTTAATCAAAGTAAAAGTGATAACTTCGCATTAAATACATCTGCTAATATACAAGATGCTAATAATAGCAACAACTATGTAATAACTTTTGAAAAAGTTAATGCACAATATATTCGTTTTGATTATGAAAACTATCCACGTGATGATACTCATAATTATGTTTTTGGTTTAAGAGAAGTGTTTGTATATGGTGCAACCAAAGCACAAGGACATAGAGACAAAGATAGTAGTAACTCACTTGATTCTATTGTTGTTAAAGGACATGGTATAACAACAGATACATCCACATTATTTTCACCTGACAAACTTGATTATAACGGAACCAGTAGTCCTAGTGATAATTTCCCAACCGAAGTAGATTTTAACTTACCACAACCAAGTCGTGCAAGGGTGCAAACCTTTAGCATCCAAATTGATGCAAATACCAAAAAATGATATGCATTAGTTTGATCAGAAACAGGACAAGTTAAAACATATACTTATACTCATAGATTACTTACCAATACCAAAAAACTTACCACTGTTGCTTTCTCAGTTCCAGACATTACCATTGGACAAGCACAACCTGTTATATTTAATTTAATCGCAAATGATAACACTAAGATAGAGCCAAAAGACCTAGATAAAAATGGAATTGAATTTCACTTAGTAAATAATCAAAATCCAAATATATACTTTAGTTATCAAAGTGGTAATTTTATCGGTCGTCACTTTACTAATGCTCAACAAGTCGTGATGAAAGTAACATATCAAGGAATTTCATATACATCTGCACCTGTAAGTATCAATGTCTTAGAATCACCTACTTCTCCTTTCTCATTTAGAATGGATGAATTAGCAGTTGCTAAAACTCAAACCTTAGATGTTTTAAAAGGTGATAGCATTAATTTACCTAAATACATCGAAGCAATTTATCCAGGAGATAAATATGCTAGATATGTTGATGTAACATGAAATAATGTTCCAACAACAGCAAATAATGTTGGATTCTTTACTTATAGTGGAACCGCAACATATCGAAACTTAACTAGAACTGTAACAGCAGCAGTAGCTGTGCATGATATTAAAAATGTTTCAGATATTCATGTTTCAACTTTAAGTGGATATGCACCTGATTTACCTAATACTGTTACTGTATTTGATGATTTAGGTAGAGCATATACTAGACCAGTTATTTTCCCTACATTATCCGATGATGAACTTAATTCAACTGATGTTGTGATGAAAGAAGCAATAGTTGCTGGAACAAATTTAAAAGCAAAATTATATGTTGCTAAGGTAGCTAGAAGTGCAAACACCACAGCTTCTGTTGTTTCTCAAAAATCAGCAACTACACAAGAACAAACTTCTGCATTATTCCCTGCTGCATTCGCATCATCTACTATGACTGCAAGTACATCACAAGATAGTAGTGCTGTCACATATTCTGTAGATTCATTAAATGATGGAACTGCTGCAGCAAATATCACAACTCCTGTTTGAAGCAATAAATATACTGAAGCAGAAAGTACACCAAAAACACAAGTTGCTAGTTCAGGGGGTTCAGAATCTGGTTCTGATAAGTCCAATACAGAACATACAGCATCAGAAACAGGAACTGGCGCTACAGATAATCAAGAAGGAAAAGGACAAGATGGACATTCAAGCGGTTCAGCAGTAGCATCTGTTGCAAAAACAGAAGAATCTAAAACAGTAAAGCAAAGCGAAACACATACAGATACAATAAATACTGCTAATGATAACTATGTTGGAGTTGCTTTTGGGGATTCTACATCTAAGTCTGTTAAAGTAGATCGAGTTAAAGTGTGATTTGCAGCAGCTGATGATGCTAAGAAAGTAGGTATTCCCACAACTGTTAGTGTCGAATATTTATCATCAGCAGTCACTGGATTAACCGATTCTACAAAAACTCAATTATCTAATCTAAATGATAGTTCATCAACTGCAACAAACTTAAAAACTGGTACCTGAACCCACATCACCTTACAAAATCAGAATCCTACTATTAAGTCAAATGATTATACTGAGTTAATCTTTGCTAAACCAGTTGATGCATATGCAGTAAGAATTAAATTTAGCATCCCAACCAATAAAAATTCAGTGCAAATTAAAGAGTTTCAAGTTCTTGCTCCAAATACAAATGTTTCAAAACAAAGTAGTTTTGAAACAACTGTAAAATATGATCAAAATAACTATCCAGGATTTAATGAAAAAGCAGATATTACAACTTATACTTTAGGACCTGATCAAAGTTTGGATAAATTACATATTTCTGCTACAAATAATGCTAATATCTTTACAACCTTACAAGATGAAACTTTAACAGTTACTGTTTCATCAGAAGATGCAAGTAAGTTTAAAACATATGTATTTAAAACTACATCTGCTGATGCACTAGCAGAACGAAGATCAAAAGTAGTTGATAAAGTTTGATATTTACTAAACAACTTTACCAGCAAAAACTATACCCTTACCAAAGGAAGTGCAGTATATGCACAAGCGTATAATGTTTGAGGCATGACTAAAACAGCATCAGTTACTGATTTAGAAAAAGCTTGAAATGAATTAGAAACATTAATGAAACAAGATTAATTATTAATATTTACATCGCATTGTAAACAATGCGATGTTTTTGTATATTTTTGTTAATTTAGTATATCGATATTTACTGATGAAAAGCCAGGATAATGAAAATATAAGAAAATTTTGCAGTTTTATCTTTTAAAATTAGATAAAAACAAAAAAAAAAAAACAATTCAAAAATTTTAATAAAATAGAAAGTGTTTTATTTTTAAAAACATTGTTTTTATAATAAAACAAATTTACTAGAAAATAAAATTTTATAAATATTCAAATAATGTAAAAGGAATAATTATGAGGAAAAAGAATAAATTACTTACATCACTTTTATTTATATCTGCTTCTACCACAGCGATAGCAGCTAGTTGTGGAAGTCAAAGTTCAACTACTAAACCTAAAACACCTGAAGAAGGAAAAACACCAGGTGAACAACCCAAACCAGGAGATCAAACCCCGCCTGACGAAGGAAGCAAACCAGGTTCTGAGACACCAAAACCAGGCAATGGTGAAACAACCAATCCAGGTGAAGCAACTAACCCAGGACAAGGAAGTGGTTCACAAACACAAAATCCAGGTGGTTCTAACGAAAGCGGTGATAAACCAGGTGATGGTTCAGGGACAGGTTCACAAACTACACCACCAGAAAATGGTGGACAAAATTCAGGTAGTGGCCAAGGAAATGTTGAAACAAAACCTGGTAATGGTAGTGAAAACCAAACCACACCCCCTGGTAATGCTAATGAACAAAATCCTAGTGATACAGATGATTTAGATGAAAAACAAACTTCTAAACAACCTGCAAGTATTTTAGATATAGATGCAAATAATTTACATAGTGAAATAAACAAAGAACTTGTTTTACCTTCTAAAGTTAATGCTATTTATAGTGATGGAAGTAAAAAGGAAGTTGATGTTACATGAGATAGTGCTAAGGTTGATAAAACCAGAGCCGCAGTCTACCAAATAACTGCGACAGTTGATGGTAAATCATTTGTAAAAGAATATGAAGTATATACCTTTGAAAATGCATATCAAGTTGAAAGTCCTTATATAACAGTCTATGAAAATGATTCAATTAGTTTGCCTGCAACAGTAAATGTGTTTTCTAAATATGATAGTAAACCAGAAGCTGTAACTTGAAATTCTACAACTAATGTTTCAACTGCAAACGGAACATCAAGTGATATCCAAATCAAAGGACATTTAAATGCTTATGCTGATAAAGAAGTTACTGCTTATTTAAAGGTTATTGATAGTAATTACACTACAGGAACACAAAATATTTTAGATACAACATCATCTGATTCCAACCACGCAACTGCAACAGCTGTCCCAGCACAAACTGGTATAGAAAAAATAGTTGATGGAACTTGAAATAACAGAGATAATAATTCTAATAACTGAGTAGGTAATCGTCAAGCGAATGCTCAGACAGGTCAAATTACTATCGATTTAAAGACTGCGCAAGATATAGGTGGTGTTAAGTTATTTATGTTTGCTGATTATAATACTGGAACAAATGGGCCAAAAAGTCTATATATTTCAACTTCAGAAGATGGAGTTAATTTCCATCGGGTATTTAATCAATCAAAATATTCTGATTTTACATTAGTAAATTCATATACTGTCGGAGTTACTAATGAAAATAATTCTAATAATTATAAGATTACTTTTGAAAAAGTACATGCTAGATATGTTCGTTTTGATTATGTCAATTATCCAAGAACAGATGTACCGACAAAATCATATGTATTTGGATTACTTGAAGTATTTGTTTATGGTGCCACAAAAACTACTGGACATCGAACAAAGGATGCCAGCGATTCATTAGAATCGATAGTTGTAAAAGGTAATAGAGTTACATCTGATACATCAACATCGTTTGCTGCTGATAAATTAGATTATCAAGGAAGTAGTAGTTTTACAGATGGATTCCCAACAGAAGTTGATTTTAACCTACCAAATCCATCAAGAGCTAGAATGCAAACTTTTAGCATTCAAATCGATAAGTTTACTAAAAAATATTATGCTTTTGTATGATCGGAAACTGGAGTTACAAAAACATATACATATACTCATAAATTAATTAATAAATTAAAAACTGTAGCGTTCTCGGTTTCGGATATTACCATCGGACAAGCACAAGCAGTTGATGTTTCATTAGTTTTAGAAGACGGAAGTATAATAACACCTGAGTGATTAGATAAGGATGGATTTAAATTTGAATTAGTTAATTCAAATTTAACTAATATTTTCTTTGATTATCAGGATGGACACTTTGTCGGTAGACACTTTACTAATAGTCAACCTGTGGTATTAAAAGTAAAATACCAAGGAGTTGATTATACATCTGCACCAGTAAATATTAATGTTAATGAAACCCCTGGTTCAAATGCTTTTTATATGGATAATTTATCCGTTGCTAAGACACAGACTATTGATGTTTTAAAAGGTGATAATATAACATTACCTAAATACATCGAAGCAATTTATCCAGGTGATAAATATCCTAGATGAATTGATGTAACATGAGATAATGTTCCAGAAAAAGCAGATAAAGTAGGTTTTTATACTTATAAAGGAACTGCGTCATATCGTGGATTTACTCGTGATGTAACTGCTGCTGTTTCCGTACATGATTTGGTCAAAGTTGCAGATACACATATTGCAACATTATCTGGATATGCTCCTACCTTACCTACATCAGTTACTGTTTATGATGATTTAGGTAATTCATATACTAAATCTGTTACATTTGAAAATTTAACAGATGATGAATTAAATTCTGATCAGATTGTTGAAAAAACAGCAACAGTTACAGGAACAACTTTAACAGCAAAATTATATGTACGTAAAGTTCCGAGAACTGCCACCACAAAAACAACTGTTGTTTCACAAAAAACATCAGAAAGTTCTGATTTATTCCCTGCTGCATTCGCATCATCTACTATGACTGCAAGTGCATCAAGTGACAATTCTACTACTGTAACATATAATGTAGATTCATTAAATGATGGAACTGCTGATGCATCAACAACAACTCCTGTTTGAAGCAATAAGCATAATGCAACTGCAGAAAAAACAAATAATAAAGTAAGTAAAAATACACAAGAAAATGCAGGTACAACAGGAGAAGGTGGTTCTGCTTCTCCAGTAAAATCTATTGATAAAAAACCAACTAATGAGGATTCGCAAAGTAAAACACAGACAGCTTCAACACATAGTGGTGCTGAAGGTTCACATACTGATTCTTCAACCTCAACTGGTAGTTCAGGGAAAGGTTCATCAGTTTCAGAACCTATGACTCAATCAATGGAAGTATCAACTGTTGCAGAAGTACAAGAAGGAGAAACTGTAAAACAAACACCAGATACACCAGCAAAAGTAAATGAAAATTATGTTGGTATAGCTTTTGGTTCAACCACATCAGCATCAGTTAAAATAGATCGAGTTAAAGTATGATTTGCAGCAGCTGATACTGATAAAAAAATTGGTATTCCTACTAATTTAAGTGTCGAATATTTATCTTCAGCAGTCACAGGATTGGATAGTTCAAATAAAAGTCAATTATCTAATCTAAATGATGACTCATCAAATGCAACAAACTTAAAAACTGGTATCTGAACCCACATCACCTTACAAAATCAGAACCCTACTATTAATTCAAATAATTACACTGAGTTAATCTTTGCTAAACCAGTTGATGCATATGCAGTAAGAATTAAATTTACTTTACCGAATGGATCAGATGCTGTAGTTATTAAAGAACTACAAGCATTATCACCCGATACAAATGTAACAAAAGAAAGTACCTTTACATTAAATGTAAAATACGCAAACAACAATTATCCAGGATTTAATGAGCATCCAGAAATTACTGATTATACATTAGGTGTTGATCAAAGTCTTAACTTATTAACATTTTCTGCAACAAATAATGCTAATATCTTTACATCTTATCAAGATGAAACTTTGACAGTTGTTGTAACATCAGAAGATGGAAGTATGTCAAAAACTTATAAGTTTAAGACTAACACAGCAGATTCTTTGATCAAACAACGCAGTGATATAAGTAAAAAAATCAGAAGATTGCTAAGAAAATTTGCTGATCGTGAATATACTTTAACTAAAGGAACTGAAATTTATGTAAAGGCATATAAAGTATATGGAATGAGCAAAACAGCAAAAGTTACTGAATTACAAAAAGCCTGAGATGATTTACAAAAATTTATGAATTCGAATAAGTAGCAAATGCTACTTTTTTAAATCAAATTTATATGGTTTGTGTAGATTTGATAAAATTACTTTATGGAAATTTTATTAACGGTAATTACAGAACCTTTTAAATATTTATGAGGATTTCTAAAAAACCTTTTTGATATACAAGGCTGAAAAGGTTAACGGAAAAAATTGAATCAATAGAAATTTTTGTTTATTTACCAATAATAAATATTATTTTCTTAGTTATTAGCATACTTAATGCATTAAGAATCATCCCGAATCCTGAAATATGATTATTTTCATATAAGGTGAGTTTACTGACTTTAATTGCTATCTATATTGCAGCTGAAACGGCATTTATAGTTATTTATATTATATATTTAGGAAATAACATCAAAGAAAATGGTTGGATATGAATTTTATTTTCCTGCATACTGATGGTATTTTTCTTAATTGTCAGTATTTGATCGTTATATGATTTTTATTGGTTTGTAATTGATGTAATAAAAAACTTTTCTGTATGATTTCCGTTTATTACAGGCTTTGTGCAATTTTTAATTGGATTATTATATACATTAATGATTGCATCAGCATTTTTTATGTTTGCATTTCATATTTTAATGGCGCATCAATGTTTGAAAATCATAAGTTTTATGGACCTTGAAAACCGATACAAAGTTTATCAATGTTTTCTATAATGATTATTCCGATAATAGCAATTGTTTCATTTATTTTGCTTGTTGTGCTTATTGTGCTTTCAATCATTTTATTTTTTACATTATTATACTGAGGTTTAAAACTACTAGCAAACATTGCTAAATAAATTTCAAAATATATTTAACTATAAAGATCGTATGTGGTATAATACAACTAAGTTATATGAAAATTTGAATTAAAACTATAAGTTTTATTGCAATACTTTTGTATTAAATTTCATTACAATATTTAAAACCTTAATATTGTAATTTTATATAACTTATAAAATGAAAGGGGATTAAAAAATGGAACTTTTTAACTTTGATTTAGTACAGCCACATACTATGGAAAAGATTTTACTTGCTGAATCTTCATCTGAAGTTGCTACATTAGAATCAAAAAGAATTATTACAATCATCTGTCCAATATTTCCTAGATGATAATTTATCATATTGATTTATAAAATAAGGAGTCAAAATTAGAAGTTTGATTAAAATAAAAAGACTTTATAGTAAATTTGATAACAACTGAGATATTTATAATGATGAAACTTTTGCATATTATAAATATCTTAATGAAAAACTACCTGATAAAGGCTGAAAAATACATATTTCAACTGATATAAAATCTTATAATGATATTCTGCAACGAGTAGTTACATTTTGTAAGATTCATAACATAAGTTTTAAATATATCCAAAATTACAAGGTTTTATATCAGAATTTATTTGAAAAACAATTAAACAATTTGACTGGTAAATTTATTACTATTTATCCTACAAGTGCAAAAGAAGCAAAAGAAATAATTATTAATTTATATCCAATTTTAAAAGAATTTAAAGCACCTTTGACATATTCAGATAAGCAATATAAAAAGAGTATTATTCATTATCGATATGGCAGTATTAGTAAAAAAGATGAAAATGAATATAAAAAAATTGTAAAAATGTATAAACCTGCTGATATCAAAGATTTATTTTACAGTAAACCAATTTCTAAAATAATTAATGGTTATAACTTAATAGGTTTAATAACATTTGATTCGTTTTCTAATATATGATTAGCAACAAAGGATAAACAAAAATATGTGATAAAAGAAAGTAAAAAATACTTTTTGAACGGAGAAAATATTAAAGCAAGAGAGCAAGAGTCAATAATTGCATCTATATCTGAAATACCAAATTTTCCAGTATATATTGAGAAATTCCGAAATTCGCAAAGTATTTTTTATGTATATAAATATTGCGAAGGAAAACAACTAGATCTATATAAATATGATTATAATTTACTTTATGATGTTAGTGAAGCAAAACAAAATAAAGTTATTGATTTAATTGATTCATTTAGAAGTTTCTTTAATATATTAAAAAACAGTCCAGTTGTTTTAAACGATGTGAAAATGGATAATTTTCTTTATAATGAAGATAAAAAGATGCTCTATTTTGTTGATTTAGAACATTCACAATATCATAAAAATTCATCACCAATGAATGTTAAAAATCCATATTTTAATACTAATAATTTAACACACTCTACAGATAAAATGAAGATGTTCTATATGTTATTAGATTTTCTATTTGATTATAAAAAAGATTCTTCCTTAGATCCATCAGATTATTTATCACTCATTTTTTATTTGAACAACTCATATGAACTCTTAAACATTGCAATTTTTTTATTTAAAGTATTTAATAGAAAACTAACTATTAAACATTTTGATTCGTTGTATAACCTTGAAATAATAAATGAAATCTTTAGTAATAAAAATGATTTATTACCAACAATTTCAAGTATATCCGATATATTTAATTACCTAAATTTAAGATTAATTTATAGTAATTTTGCTTTCCAAAGTATTTTACAAGTTCTTATTGATACAAAAACAAGTTATAAAGCAAAATTAGTCCTTAAAAAATGATATAAATCTATAAAAGAAAAGTTAGATTATAATCTGTTTTATGATACAGGAAATTATCATTCACCATATTTAATAAACGGAAGTGCAGGTATTTTATATATTTTGCTTTTTGCTAAATATAAGTTTAATATCCATGACTTTGATGAAGAAATTATGTTAATTTCTAATAAGTTATTCAAATCATTTACAAGAAAAATAAGTTTAGCAAACGGTTATGCAGGTATTTTATTAGTGCATTATCTTTATGTTGAATTATATAACATTAATAATGATAAAATCAATAAGCATATAGCATTTATAAACATTTGTTTAAGGGATCAAAAGATTATTGATTATGACAAAAGAGAAATAGATGCAAGTTTTTGAAATGGGTATCAAGGATTACATCTGCTTTATAAAGTCTTTAAATATAGAAAGGAGAAAGTTGAAAAAACTATTTAATAATAAACCATTGTTGCTTTATATATTTATTTTTAGTATTATCTCAGTTGCTGCATCATCGATAGTTGTTTATTTTGTTGCTTCATTGATTGATAGCATCAAAAGTGGTGATAAAGCATTATTTCAAACAAATTTAATAGTTGTTATATCTTTAACTGTTATATTCTTAGTTGCCACATTGATGCAACTACTTCTGAAGAATAAATTAAAACAATATGTTAGCACATTGTTAACTAAAGGAGCAGTATCGAAAATTTCTACTTTGTCATCGCATGAAGTCACTGAAAACAAAGAAGGTAGATACCTAGTTTGAATTAACAAACGTGTGCCCGAGCTACAAGAATTTTTATTTACAAGCCTTTTTGATACAGTCATAGGTGTCTTTGTGCAAGTTGCAACCTTAATTGTTATGTTTGTGATAAGTTGAAAATTTGCATTAATCGGACTTGCAATATTGTTAATTTCATTTATTTTTCCTTTCTTTTTATCAACAATTGCTGGGAGAATGCATAAGAAATTTATGTTTTCAATGGAATCTCATGTTGCAACATTACAAAACATCTTTAATGGATTTAAGTTCTTATGATATTTAAATAAACCTGAAAAATTATTTGATTTTATCGATGTGGCATTAAAAAAATGATTAAAAGATTTGGATAAAACACAAAGTACCGTTATCAAATTAGAAGTAATCAACAGTGGTTTTCAATATATCTCATATATATTGATGATGTTTATTATCGGTTACTTCATTTTCTATCAACATGAACCACTTGGTGCAATATTTGCTGTTCCTGGCTACTTTTACACCCTTTCAATTCAACTGCGTTATACAATTTATGTAAATCAAAATTACATTGCTTATAAAAGTTATTTAAAGGATTTTAGTAGTGAATTTGTTGCTTCAAACAAAGATAATGCAGAAATAAATGTAGAAAAAATTCGAATAACTAATTTGAATTTTGCATATGAAGAAAATGTAATTTTTAAAGACTTTAATTTTACCTTTTATAAAGGTAAAAAGTATGCAATAGTAGGTAAATCTGGATCTGGTAAGTCTACATTATTGAATTTAATTTTAAAGCAACTTCATGGATACAATGGAAGCATTAAAGTAAACGATCAAGAAATCAAAGATATAGATGTAAGTGTATTAAATAATTCATTTACATATTTAAATAGCAACGAGAATGTATTTTATGATAGCATATATAATAATGTCACTTTATGAAAAGAAAATATGCAAGATCAAGTTAAATTAGCTCTAAAACAAGCTAATTTAACCGAATTTAACCTGGATTATGTTATAGAAAGTGACACAGCCTTATCTACAGGACAAAAACAAAGATTAAATTTTGCTCGTCATTTTTACCGAAACAAAAATCTTTTAATTTTAGATGAAGCAGCATCGAATCTTGATAAAGAAAATACAAAAGATTTATTTAATAAATTAATGCAAAATCCAGATTTATTATTAATTAACTGCACTCATCATCTTGAAGATACTAGTTCATACGATGAGGTAATTAATTTAGAGGTAGCATAATGAAAAATGTTATATCAAAAATAAAAACACCATTTTTGTTTTTTGTTTTGGTTGCTATCATAGTTAATAGTTTTCAATTTGTTTTATCTATCTTAGAAGGTTATGCAGTTAATGCTGTTATCGGGCAATACGCATTTGTTAAAAATGATGCATTTTTAAGTTTTGGTATTTTATTAATTGTAATTGTGGCTGCATATATTATGTCATCGATAAGCACTTATTTTTATTATATGCTTTCAAATAAATTTGGTATATATACAGCAAAATCAGTTTCTAGAATCTTTTACAACCAATTATTTCAAGCAGACTCAAAAACAAAATTAAATTATTCATCGCAACAAGCCTTTGAACAAGTTTTTAATAATGCAAATGCAATCGCATATAATTCACTGCTTCCACTTGTAAACTTTTTATCTACTACGATAAATTTAGCTGTAATATTGATTTTCTTTGGATTATCCAACATCATCGCATTTGCTTTTGTAATAGGAATTTTACTTTTATCAGCATTACCTAACTTTATCTTTTATAAAAAAATTAGTTGATATGTTGAGCAAAATCAACTTGTATTAAATGAATTAACATCAAAATTAACTTACTACTTAGAAAGATATTCATTATTATATTTTTCAAACAATCAAGAACTCTTATATAAGTTTATTGAAAATGAAGTAAAAGAATATTATCAAAAAGTTTATCATTTTGATAATATTAATGTTTGAAATAACAATTTATCAAATGCTATTACTGAAATAGGTGTGATTGTAGGTTTAATTGTGTTAGGATTTTTATATATAAAAAATCCATTATCAATTTCGATTGGTTTAATATATACCTTTAAAAAAGGAATGGATGATAGTAAAGACAACTTTTCAAAAATGGTTGATGGAATAAAATATGTATTGGCTTCAAAGGTTTTATATAAAATGCTAGAACTTAACTTTGATAAAGATCGTGGAAATGTAAAAATGCAACCTGTTGAAAGCATACAAGTTAAGAATTTAACTTTTGGGTATGAAAATAAGCTCTTATTTGATAACTTCAATTATACCTTTAAAAAAGGCAAAAAATATGCTATTATTGGGCCATCTGGTTGTGGAAAATCTACTTTATTAAATTTACTTATTAATAATATCAATGATTATCAAGGACAAATATTAGTTAATAACACTGATGTAAAAACCTATACTGATGCATCGATTAAAGATAATTTAAGTTATTTGAATGCAGAAAACTTTGTTTTTGATGTTAATCCATTTAATAATGTTTCGTTACTTGAAAATAACGAAGAAAAGGTTCTAAAAGCACTTAAACAAGCATATATGGATGAAGAAGTAATACAGAAGTTTAAGGATAAAGATTTTGATTCATATAATAATTTATCATTAGGACAAAAACAAAGATTAACACTTGCAAGAAGTTTTTATCAAGAAAAGGATGTGATGCTATTAGATGAAACATTATCCAATTTAAATAAAGATTTATCAGATAAGATTTTAAATACTTTATTAGAATCATCTAAAACAATTTTACTAGTTTCGCATCATTTAAATACAGAGCAATTAGAAAAATTTGATGAAGTTATAAAGTTAGGTTAATAAATTAATTTCGGTTCATGTGAACCGAATTTTATTTACTTTTCATATATTTTCCATATTTATCTTATTAAATATAGCAGATTTTGACCAATCTGTTTTTTTTTTTTTTTTTTTTTGTTTAAAATTAAAAAAAACACAAAAAAGAAAGGAAAAAATGACAATACAGTCTCCAAAAAGTAATTTAGTTGCATTAATCCTGTGCATTTTTCTTGGTGTCATAGGAGCACATCGTTTCTATGTTGGTAAAGCAGGAACAGGAGTTTTATTTTTCTTAACTCTTGGTGCAGGTTTTGTATGATGAATAATAGATATCATCATGATAATTTCAGGAAGTTTTACTGATAAATCTGGTGCTTTCTTAAAATGAAGCAACTAAATAAAACCAGTCCATTAATATGGACTGATTTTTATAAAACAAAATAACAATAATAAATTTTACGAATAATTGATAACGAGAAATAAAAAAAATGAATAATATAAAAATCTTTACAAAGGAGGTAAAAAAAATGATATTTTGGATCCAAGCAAGTCGAAAGACGAAAGATATGCGATTATAAAAAGGGTCAAAAAATCAATAAGGATATCGCAAATATTAAGAAAGGAGCGATAATATTATGAATATAAACTTCAAGGATATCTATACATTAAACAAACAATGGTTGAAAATGAGTGAACTAAATTATTAATTCTTGCTTGCATCCATAATAATTATTTCACATTTTGTTATAATAATTAGAATTTGATATTTTTAAGCAAGTTTTTATTTATATTTTGTGAAAAAATATCATAATTTTTATTTTGGATAATATGATATGTATAAATAAAGGTTGTGTAAACTTATTAAAAAAAGATTTAATTTTATAAAAAGTTAATTTTTATCTAAAAAAACAGGAAAAAATTAACTTTTTATAAAATTAGTATATAATAAATATATAAATTAGAAAGGAAACAAAAAATATGTTAAGAGAATCAAACAAAGAAGAAGTTTTATCAGAACTTCAAAAACCAGGAGACAGATTAGTAGTTTTCTACGCCGACTGATGTGGGCCATGTAGAATGTATAAGGGTTCTTTACAAGAGTTAGCGGATAAAGACGATTTTGAAGTTTTAAGAGTTAATATTGATACTCATAGAGCTTTTGCTAAGGAATCAGGAACTGAATCTATACCTTATTCAAAATTATACAGAAACGGAAAACTTGTAAAAGAATTTACTGGTTTTAAACCATATGATGTATTAAAAAATGATATTCAAGAATATTTAAAATAAAGGTATAAAAAATGGTGCCGACAACTGGACTTGAACCAGCGACCCCGTCCTTACCATGGACGTGCTCTGCCTGCTGAGCTATGACGGCAACTTCTATTATTATACCATTTTTAGATATAAAATAAAAGATTAATTTTGGACTTTTATGTCTGTATATTATATTTTTTACAACTTTTAAAACAGTTAAGAAATGAAATAAATTCTTAACTGTTTTTTGTTAAAGATTTGGTTAATATGACTCAGAAGTAAAATAAATTTCTTGCATCTTTGATTTTGAAACGAATTTTCATTTCTCATAAAGTTTTTTGAGCATTGCATCTATGAATATATCTTTATTTATATCAACTTACTGGTAAAGAAACGATGAGAGTTTAAAAAATCATAATCATAAACGACACCACATCTTCTTAGATCGCTTTAATGTTGAACATCATATTTTTGCAACCGTTACACTTGAGCAAAAACCAACAAAGTATCTAAATGCATTTAATGCTTTGTTCGATTATATTATAGATTTAAAAGATAACCCTGATTTAGCAATTTTTTTAGATGCTGATTTTGATGTAATTAAAAATCGCATCCTAAAAAGAGGTAGAGATGTTGAAATTGAAAACTTCGATTTAAATATATATTATTTTAAAAGATTACATCAGTTATATCGTCCTTTGTTTGAACAATTGGTGCAAAAATATAATATTCCTTATAGAATAATTAATACAAATGATTTAGATGACCATCAGGTGTTTGAAGAAGCAATAAAGATTATAGATAAATTTGTTGATGAAAAATAGATATTATTTGATATCTATTTTTGTCTATTTAAAAATTGATATTTTTAAATATAATTATAAAAAGAAAGGATAGAAATGGACAAAAAAGTACCTAGTTTGAGGTTTAATGGATTTGAAGATGAGTGAGAACAACAACTTTTTAAAGATATTTATGTTTTAGGTAAATCTGGTGGGACTCCTTTAACAACAAATAAAAAATATTATTCAGGAAATATACCTTTTTTAACTATTAAAGATATAACAAATTCAGAAAAACTTATAAAAAATACAGAAAAAAGAATTTCTGATGAAGGTTTAAATAACTCTAACGCTTGATTGGTTCCAAGAAATTCATTAAATATGTCTATTTATGCTTCTATAGGAAAAATAGCGATTAATAAAGAAAATTTAGCAACAAGTCAAGCTATTTTTAGTTTTATTTTAAAAAATAATAAATTGCTTGATTTTTATTTCTATAATTTATTTTTTAAAAATTTTAAAAGACACTGAAATAAAGTATTATCAACAGGAACTCAACCTAATTTAAGTAGCGAGATGGTTAATAAAGCAAAAATTTGAAAATCATCAAATGAAAGAGAAAATATTTTAATAGGAAGCATATTTTCTTCTTTAGATTCTCTCCTTTTGCTTCATCAGCAAAAATATGACTTTTTAATGAACATTAAGTCAACTTTGCTATCTAAAATGTTTCCTAATCAAAACTCAAAATTTCCTAATATTCGTTTCTCTGAATTTACTCACGCTTGAGAACAGGAGGTTTTGGGAGAATATGCTAGTTTTAGAAGA
>NZ_JBTHHM010000012.1:0-24825 GCF_054353935.1 Mycoplasma sp. 246B | reverse complement strand
TAAATTACTTTTATCCCTAGACTCCATCCTTTCACTTCATCAGCGTAAGTTAACTGCTTTAGAGAATATCAAAAAGACAATGTTAGATAAAATGTTTGTTTAAACAAAACACTACATCACAAACCCTCTGATGTATGTTTAATTTTATAACAACTAAGTTGTTACTTGCTTATTATCTTTTAATTATTTCACCTGTATCTAAATTATAAATAGTGCTAGGGATATTACTTCCTTTCCGAAAGCAATATAATGATAACAAACAGGATGTTGGTACAATATCACACCAACATCCTGTTTTTGTGGTTTTATGTTTTAGACATAGGAAATACAAAACTTATTTCCTTAGGTAAATATTCATAAAGGTCTTTTACCTGCTGATTACTAGGGTTTATATTAGCTGTTATGGTTTTAGATTTATCAATGTATTTTACATTCATAGTTATACGACTTTTTCGCGAACTTTCTTCAGCCATATATTTAACACCTATTTGTTCTAAATTAATAAGTCAAAAATGTAAATTTTCTGTGTCGTCATTTATGTAATCTGGGACTAAATTATATTGTGAAATCTGAGAATTCTGGTTTCTTGTTTCATACATTAACAAATTCTTACTCTTGAAGAATTCATTAATATCTTCGTTGTTTAAATAAATATTTTGAAACTCTTCTTTGTTAATTTGTTTTAGTTTTTCTTCTGTTAAAGTATTTATGTCAAAATTAACTTTGTCTTTAAATGTTTGATAATATTTCTTAACATAATTTAAATTAAATTTATCTAAAAATAATTTATTGAGTTCATCTACTGATTTAATAAATACATATTTGTCTTTGAATAAGGGTTGAAACATCCCGTTATTTTCTTTGTTATTTTCTCACAAATAATAAAAGTAATTTTCTTTAATTTTCTTAATATCATTTAGTCTTTGATATTCATCTACATATACATAAAATCTTTTTAAATCGTATTCATCATATTCTTTATTATTGTTTGTGTTATTTGTACAACTAGCAACAACCAATGATGTTAATGCAGAAAAAGGAAAAATTCATTTTTTTATAAAATTCTTCATATTATTTTTCCTGTATGGTATATGTTAATGCTAAACTATCATTGATTGAATTATCAAATAAAACATCAGAATATTTTTTAACTTTTAATCGATATATACCTGATTCAGGAGTTACATACTCAAGTATTTCATCGTTAGAGTCACTTGATATGATGCTTTTTACAACAGTTCATTTTCCAGAACTATCTTTTTTTTCTAAATATAAATCATAATCAGAAAATAGTTTATCATTTTGTTTTTGATTTATTGTTTTTAGATTCAATCTTTCTTCATTAATATGAGTATTTTTTCATTCTGCTTTTTCTTTTGCTAACCTTGATCCCTCAACAGAATTAGCTATAACACCACCTAAAACTCCTAAAAACCATCATCAATTTACATTTGCATTGTATGTAGGTAAATTTTCATGTTCTTTTAATAAACCTGAATTGAACAATCAAGAACTTGCTCCCTTGATTTTTTTATCTTTTTGAACATAGAATTCTCTAGTAAACAAAACAAAATCATTATCAGATTTTGAAACTTCTTTAGTTACTAAATTATCGGCTGCTTCTAACATATTTTCAAAATCTACAATACCAGAACCATATTTTTCTGTATATCCATTCGCTTTATAATTGAGATTATTTACTTTTGGGGTTCTTGATGAAGCACCTATAATCGATTTTATAGATTGTAATCTAATTTTGTCTTTGTCTAAGAAATCTCTTTCTCTTAATAATGTTGAAACTAAACCTGTAACAACAGGAGATGCAAAGCTTGTACCTTGTGTATCTAAGTAATTTCACTCACCTTTACTATTTTTATGCCATCTTTTATATAAATATCCTGGAGCAACCACATTAGGTTTAGAAGTGGATGTAAAACTTTTAGGTAATAAATAATTAGAATATTTTGCTATCGTTTCGGTAGGTTTTTGTGCTCAATTACTAAAATCAAGAGCTCCTACAACTAAATTATTAAGGGAAAGTTTATATCCATTTAATCATTCGTTTTCTTTTTCTTTTTTATTGTTACCGTTACCTGATGAAAATATATTTACAACTCCATATTTTCTAGATATATAATCTAAAAATAGGTTTTTTTCATTATATATTGGATGCGCATCATCAATTGTATAACCGTAGCTATGGTTTATAACCCTAACCTTTTTATCTTTAACCATTCATTCAATACCTTTTTGTCATTCAGAATCTTCTATAAAGGCAGAAAAGATAAGTTTAGAATATCTATCATATCCTTTTTCGCCTGTTGTTATATTTGAAACTTCATTTGCATGATGGGTAATTGCAAAATCTGGAGTTTCGTTTATCTCAATACCAAATCTATTAAAATTTTGTAGTTTAGTTTCATCCAATCTCCCTATTACTTCTAAAACTCCCACATTCCCTAAGTTATTGTAATATCTTCTATTCTCTCTTTCTATTTGCTTCTTAAAATTTACTATTTCTAAATCTTTTGTGTTATCGATTGTAATATCCCTATCATAGTAAATATCTCAATCAATAACTTTTTGCTTGCGTGAATTCGTTGTATTAGATAATTGAATATTTTGTATTTCGTTTGGAAATACAATACCTTTATAAATTTCTTTTTTTTCTATAATACTTTTGACAAATTCTTTTCTTTGATTTTCATTATCAAAATAGAATCAAACGATCGGCATCATCGAGCTTGTTTGATAGCTTTTGAAATATAAATTTGATTTTTTAATGTTTTCTATGAATTCATTATTTTTTTGGACGGTTCAGTTTTCATCCATAACTGAATTTTCTGCTTCATAATTTAATAAAAGTTTTAATTCATAATTATTGTTTACAGGTACATTCCTCACTGAATTAAAAAATTGTCCGTTTTTATTTATACGAACTTCTAATTTATTATTTTGATATCCTAAATATCAAGGTTTTTCTTGGTATCTTGATACATTTGTAGATGTTAATGTCGCTATACCTGCAACTGATGTGGTTAAAATACTACTAAATAAAAATATTTTTTTAATTTGCTTTTTCATATTTACTCCTTTTATGTTTGTTCTAAGAAATAAATTTCTTTTCAATTTCTTGCATTTTTATTCTACATAAAAAAAGGTGAAATTAGAAAAAATAATTTAAAATATATTAAAAAATTTAGAAAATGTGCAAAATCCATGAAAAGGAAGTTTAACAAGAATTAAGATGAAAAAATTAAAAATTTTAGACATTTGTGAAATCAATTACTGATTTTCAAACTTAAAATCTAAATGTTTAAGTCGTTTAGGTTATATAAAAATAACTTATGAACAAATATTTGGTATTAATGAGTGTAATATGAGATGATATACTTAATAAAAATATAAACAAATTTAAATCAAAATCGCCACAGCTATTTGCTGCAACGATACAAAGTTAAATCTGTTAGTTTTATACTTTCTTGTTTATGTGTTTTTCCTGTATTTCCCGCTTTGATGGTGAAAATTTTGTTTACCTATTGTTTATAGGGGTAAACAGAATTTTAAGGTAATTTTTTTCTTACTACTTTTTTAATCTTCAAGTGTAAGTTAACTATTCTTAAAAATATTAAAAAAAAATTATTAGAAAAAATGTTTATTTAGGTTAGAATACACAAGAATTTAAACATAAAATATGATAACTTACAATATTAGTAATTTATCAGTTATTTTATTCTGCTAAAAAAAGGAGTAAAATATAATTAATATTAAAATATAAATACAGGAGCAATTATGGCAAAATTTAGACGTATTTTTATGATTGTAACAGACGGTTTAGGAATTGGTCCGGATAAAGATCAAATTAAATTCGGTGATGCTGGCGCAAACACTATTCGATCTGCTTCAATGGTTGAAGAATTTCAAATTGATACTTGAAAAAAATTAGGTATCGGTAATATTGCTAATCTTAACGGAAATTATTATGTTCGTAAGCCACTTGCATATATGGCTAAAGTTCAAGAAGTTTCAAATGCAAAAGATACACTAGCTGGACATTGAGAAATGATGGGGGTTAAAACTAATACTCCGTTTCCTACATTTACTGAAAATGGATTCCCACAAGAATTAATTGATGAGTTATCAAAGGCTTTTGATGGAAGACCAATTGTAGGAAACAAAGCTGCTTCTGGAACCGAAATCATTAATGAATTAGCCCACGAAGAAAAAGAACGTGGTGCTATTATAGTATATACATCAATGGATTCGGTATTACAAATTTGTGCTCATGAAGCTTGAACTGGTTTAGATAACTTATATCGTTATGCTAAAGCAGCGCGTGAAATTTGTTCATCAAAATCTGAATGAAATGTTGGTAGAATTATATGTCGTCCTTATATAGGTGATTTTGGTAGTTTTGAAAGAACTTTTAACCGACATGATTATGCTAATGCACCAGGTTATACTATTTTAAATAGTTTATATAACAAAGGTATTGAAGTTATTTCAGTTGGTAAAATTAATGATATATTTGTAGGCAGTGGAATTTCTAAGCACTTTCCATCCGAAGGTGATGCAAATGGGATGGATATTACAATTGATTTAGCGACAAAAGACGGTGAAAATCAATTTATTTTCACTAATCTTGTACAATTTGATTCGCATTTTGGACACCGTCGTAATGTGCATGGATATGCACAAAATATAGCTAATTTAGATACAAAACTTGCTAAGTTAATCAATGTAATGCGTGAAGATGATTTATTGATTATAACTTCTGATCATGGAAATGATCCAACCTATCCAGGATTTAACCATACTCGGGAATTACTGCCAGCAACTATTTTCTCTAAGTCATTTAAATCTCCAAAGGTTTTAACTAACTTTAACGGTTTAGGAACATTAGGAAACATTGTAGCACGTAATTTCGATGTTGATATAGTCACTGAAACCGGAGATGATATCTTTGATGAGTTAGTTTAAAAATACAGCAGTATTGCTGTATTTTTAAAAATGATTATAATTTAAATATGAATAAGCAAATTAAAGTAGGAATTGTAGTTGAATATAATCCGATGCATAATGGACATATTTATCAAATTAATTGAATTAAAGAAAAATTTCCTAATGCAAAAATAATCATAGCGATGTCGTATAAATATTCACAACGTGGTGAAATAATTTGCTTACCTTTTTATCAAAGAAAAAAAATGGCTAAAAAATATGGAATTTATAAAGTTATTAAAATAAATAACAAAATCTCAGCACAAGCTGCACATATTTTTGCTTCAGAAGCCATTAAGTTGCTTAATAAAGCAAATATTGATTATCTTGTTTTTGGTTCTGAAACAGATGATATAAACACTTTTATCAATGTTGCTCAAATAATTAAGAATAATCAAGAAAAATATAACCAACTTGTTAAAAAATACCTAAAACAAAAAGGTAATAGTTTTCCGAGAGCAACAAATTTAGCATTAAGTGAATTAAGTGGATTTGAAATCAATCAACCTAATGATATTCTTGGTTTAGAGTATGTTAAAACAATAATAAATAATAATTTTAAAATTATCCCGATTTGCTTAAAACGTACCATCGGATTTCATAGCGAACAAATAAGTAATAATTTTGCTAGTGCGACAAAATTAAGAGCAATGCTAAAAGAAAATCAAAATATAAAAGCATTTTCTCCATTTGATATAAAAAAAATCAAGTCGAAATTTCTTATAGAAAATACTTATCCAAAATTTCAAAAGATTGTAAGAAAACTATCAGCGTCCAAAATAGCTCAATTTCATATGGTAACTGAAGGAATTGAAAATCTTTTTAAAAAACATATTGAACAACCAGATTATCAAAGTTTTATCCAAGCATGTGTGAGCAAAAGATATACTGCAAGTAGAATAAAAAGAACATATTTATATGTCCTTCTTAAAATTAAGAAATTTGTTATTTAATTTTAATAGAATATGCATTGATATTTTTATAAGGAATATCATTTGTGTTAAAAATCATAGTTTTCTTAATTGAATCAACAGTTATTTTAAAATTACATATATATGGAATAAACAGGTTATTAAAAACTGTGATTTTTACAATTTTTGCTATTGGATAATGAAAATAAAAAGTTTTTTGTTCACATTGATTAATAAAATATGAAGTTAAAATTTGATAATAATTAACTTGTGACAATGGTTTTATAGAATTTTCATTCGATGTTAAATGTCTTAAAATAAATCCAATATTATTAGGAATCAAACAAGATAATTTAACTAAAAATTTTATTTTATCTATTAAATAAAAATATCCTGATTTTTCAAAAACCATAAACTTTTTTAAATCAAAGATAGTAGTGTATTTTGATTTAAAAGTTTTTATAATTGCTTTAAATGTATGATTGTAGTTCGATGAAATCCTAAAATCATATAGGTAATCATCAAAAACTTGAAATGTTTCAAAAATAGACAAATTACTTTCGTTTTCTTCATGGATATATATTGATCGATTATATAAACTTTTAAATGCATATAATGTTTTTTTTAAGTAATTAGTTATTTCTTCTTTGTCTTTTTTATTAATTTTATTTATCTTAGATGATATGTTTTTTAGCATTAAATCATCATTGTTGAATACTTCGGAATATTTCTTAGTAATTAAAATTAAGTTATCTCTTAATTCATTTTTGCTAGGATCAAATTTACTTAAATCTAGGTTTTTTGTTACTAACATATCTTCATATATAACATTCTGTGTCGATGTTAGCGTTTTTTGTATTGTTTGACTATCTTCTGAATCATCAAGAATGTTTTCGTTTCGGTTAATTGCATTTGCAATAACCAAAATATTACTAAAGTTCAACTCATAAGCAATTGAAATATTTTTAAATTGCGAAATCAAAGAAAGAAAATTTTGTAATAATTTCAATTTTCTTTCTTTTTCTTTTTTATTTTCAAGTGTATATTTTGAACTTTTTTCAATATACATAAATTCTTCATTGAAAAAATATAAATATATATCAGGAATAACAACAACAAATTTCGTTAATGATTTAGTTGTGTTTTTAAGGTGAAAGAATACCGAATCATAATATTCTTGGTTTTTTTGATAGTTACTTTTTGATATTACTTCACTATCTAAAAATACAAAGTGCTTATTATCAAAATTATGTGAAGTTTGTGATCAAGAATGTCTCAAATAATACATTACTTGGAACCTCCGAACTTTTTAGTTGGATATCTAACTCAGCAAGGTTTATTAAAATATAATGAATCTTTTTAATCCCGTATAATTTTATAACTTGCAAAATCTTCTTATATCTTCAATCTTGCAATTTTGTTTGTTGCATTATATCATAATCAGTATATTCAAGTTCTTTGAGATTATAAACCCTATCTGCAAGTGAAAAAATACTAAAAATCTGTGACATTAAAGTTATTTCATTATCACCTTCACTACTGCGTTCAAGGTATTTTTGATAAATTTTACCTACATCTTTACTTTCTATCGAATTTATAAAAGCAAATTGGTTGTTTAACTTATAGTCTGATATAAAATCGTCAATAATATCCTTAGTTAAATTATCGGTATATGAAGTCATTTTCTCAACTTCATTTTGGATGATAAATAAGTTTTCTGGTAATTTTTCAAGCAAGTAAATTAAGTCGCTTTGTGATATTTTTGTTCCCTTAGAACGAATAAAATTACCTATCTGTGTTCTTATTTCATACTTATTTATTTTATGTAGTTCTATAACCTTAAAAGTGTTCAAAATAAAATCTGTTAAATTATTTCTTGTATATTTAACTTGATTTAATACTAAAATCAAAGTATTTTTGTTCTGTTGCATAAATACTTTTTTAAAATATTCGATTATTTCATTGTCTTTTTCTGAAATTTTTGTAGCAGTTAATAGATTAAGATTATAAACGATAAATAATTTAGGTTGCTCAAACAAATTTTCACTTGAAATTTCATCTAAAATTTCAAGTAAATTATAATTTTCACGATAAGTAAAGATATTTTCATCTAAAAATTTTTCCTTAATTTTATTAATTTCGCGATTTATAAAAAATTCTTCATCACCTATTATAAAATACATAATAATATTATAACTGATAATGCCACTTTTTATAAAGATACATCATTAAAATAGAGCAAACATAAATTAAAACTACCATAATTTCTTTAACATATAAAAATTCAATTTTGATATTTACTACAAAATATAGCATCATTGAAATAATTGAGTTTACACTGTATATAACTAAAAAAGATGCAAAAGGAAATCAAAATAAAACAAACGATACTATTAAAATTATCTCATATAATATAGCAAAAATAGGTATGATTAAAAAAGAAAGCAAATTTATATTTTTATTCATATAAATTATGAACAAAATTGATATAAATCATAATGCTAATGAAGTAATAATTTTTGTTTTAATTCTAGTTAACTTTTTTGTAAAAAGTAGTAGATAAGTTAAAATAAAGGTGATAAATAATCCAACAGATAAATTAATTTGATTGTTTAAAGCAATACATATAAATGCAGTAAAAAGATATTTATCAGACTTATCCTTGAAATATTTTTTATTTCTAGGGAGTATTTTAAAAACAAAAGCACGGTTAGTTGAAAAACTTCAGTTACACAAAAATCAATAAATTCCTATAACAAAAATTCCAATTCATTTTCTTTTTGTTATTTTCTTTAATATTTTATCAATTATCCCAAAATGTAGTCCACTAATAATAAGCAGATGCATAATACCAATTTTTGATGCATTATCAATTAACGATGATGTTTTATATGTATATCCAAATGTCATTGGGATCAAGGTTTGCTGGTAACCATCAAATTTTGAGTAAAAATTAAAAATATAGTAGCGAAAATCTCAGTTTGTAGCAGGTGAAATATTTGTTGATAGGATTTTTTTATAACTTGTTTCAGCAATGTTTCCTTGCACATTGATAAATTGATAAATTGAATAATTATCATTATAATTTGAAATATAATACTTTAAATTTCAAAAATTTCGTATTGCTATATAGCTTTTATAAACACCAATTACTTGGAATGTGTTATTTACACCTGATGCATAAAAATATCTATATATAAGCATTTTAGATAATAAAATTACAGATAAAATTACTATGAAAATAAGCAGCCGAATTAAGTATTTTCTAAAAATATAAATCTGAATTAGTGAAATAATTATCCAAAAAAGTAAAATCAAAATACTAAATGATGATAAAACAAGATAAAAGAATGTTAAAACCAAAAATGCATTAAATGATGCTATTCTAGAATCAAGAAAGTTCTTAATTTTTCAATTGTTTTCTGGCCAATACCAGAAATTTTTGAAAGCTCGTCTCAAGTTATTATGTATCCTTTACTTTCTTTATAATCAATTATCTTTTGTGCATATGATTTACTTATCCCATAACTTGTTAATTGATTGATTGAATGCAAATCTTCTCAATTAAGTTGATGGTTTTTAAACGGAACATATATTTCTTTATTTTCAATTGCTAAATCATCTAATTTAAATGCAGATACATCTCCATCTGGTAATAGTTTTGTAATAAAGAATAACTGCCGATATGTTAGTGGACTAGAACTTTCGTGAATCCCTGTTTGTTTTACTGCACCTTTTAAGATATATCTTTTTATCATTTCTTTTTTTACTGTATTTTGCTGTGGTGTAGCAAAAAAAGTAAAATAACTAAGTGTTCCAAGTGTAGCTGCTATCAAAATTATGCTTATTATATATTTAAAAATTTTTGCTTTCATATTTTATATATAGATTATTTTAAAAAAAGAAAGCAAAAAGAACAAAAAAAGAACTTTTTAAGAACTTGAAATTTAGTAAAATATAAAGAACAAGGAGATTTATGTCATTAAAAGCAGGTATTGTCGGACTTCCAAATGTTGGAAAAAGCACATTGTTTAGTGCGATAACTAAAAAACATGTTGAAGCAAGCAATTATGCATTTACAACTATTGAGCCTAATATTTCATCGGTTCCTTTAATCGATGTAAGATTAAAAAATATAGCTAATTTAGTTAATCCAAAAAGAATAGTATGAGCAACTTTTGATTTTGTTGATATTGCCGGATTAGTCCAAGGTGCTTCAAAAGGTGAAGGATTGGGAAATAAGTTTTTAGCTAACATTCGTGAAGTAGATGCAATTATTCATGTGGTTCGTTGTTTTTTAGATAAAAATATTATGCATGTTTCTAATTCAGTTGATCCAGTTCGCGATAAAGAAATAATTAATATTGAATTAATTTTAGCTGATTTAGAAACAATTAATAATGTGTTAAACCGTGTTGCAAAGAAAGCTAAATCAGGGGACAAAGATGCTATTATCGAGCAAAATGCCGCAATGAAAATAAAAAAAGCACTCGAATCTGAAATACCTGCTAGGGAAGTTGACTTAGATGAATATGAAAGTAAATTTATTAAAGGGTATCATCTATTAACTTATAAACCAATTATTTATGTTGCTAATTTATCATCAGAACAATTTTTGGATTATAATAATGATGCAGTTTATGTGAAACTAAAAAAATCTTTAAAAGATTATGAAAAACTTTTACCGATTTCGGTAAAAGTTGAATCAGAATTAACCGAAATCGAAGATGAAAATGAAAAACAAGAATTTTTATCACTTTATAGAATAAAAACTAGTGGATTAGATTTACTTACCAAACATGCATTCGATTTATTAAATTTACAAACTTATTTTACAGCCGGAGAATTAGAAGCAAGGGCTTGAGTGTTTCATAAAGGATGAAATGCTCCTAAATGTGCCGGAGTAATTCATAGTGATTTTGAAAAAAAATTTATTAAAGCAGAAGTAATTTCTTATAATGATTATATAAATTATCAAGGTGAATTAGGTGCTAAGAATGCTGGAAAAATGAGATCGGAAGGAAAATCATATATAATGCAAGATGGTGATGTTTGTCACTTTAAATTTGGTAAGTAACTTCTTTATGGGGGTTTTGTATAATGGTATTATAGCAGTCTCCAAAACTGATGATAAGGGTTCGATTCCTTTAACCCCTGCCATATCAAAATGATCAAAAAAACCTAGTTGTTGCTAGGTTTTTTATATGCAAATTCCACAATTCTTGGTTTATTAGCAATATCATTAATAATTTTGATGTCATATTTTCATTTTTGATGATTTCATCAGTTTAAATGTAACGGGTTGATTTCAAAAAATATTTTTGCTTCATTTTTTAAATATTTATCAGCTTTTTTAATAATTTGCTGATAAAAATATAAACCATTATTATCAGCAAATAAAGCATTATGTGGTTCAAAATTATGAACTGATTTATCAAGTTTTTCGTTTGTTGATAAATAAGGTGGATTACTTACGATAACATCGAATTTACCTGTGATGCTATCAAATAAATCGCAATTGATAATCTTGACTTCTAAATTATTTATCTTCTTATTTAAGTTACTTTGCATAATTGCTTCATCAGAAATATCAGATAAAATTACTTCTGAATTAACAAAATATTTTTTTAATGCTAGTCCGATAAAACCTGAACCACAGCATAAATCTAAAATTCTTAATTTAGCATTTTTAGGATACATCTTTTTCACATATAAAATTAATTCTTCGGTTTCATATCTAGGTATTAAAACTTTATATCTCAGATCAATTTTTACATCAGCCATTTCAATATATCCGATTATTTTTTGAACTGGCATGCCGGTTTCAAGTTGTTGTTCTTCAAAAGAAGATATGTTTTGATCCAAACCATATCTTCTTTTTTCAAGCAATAAATCTGCTTTTGTTGACATTAGATCCCTGCTTCTTTTATTTTTTCATTTTGTTCTTCTGCTAATAATGCATCAATAATCGCATTCAACCTACCTTCCATAACAGGCGCTAAGGATGTTGAATAACTGATGCGATGGTCAGTAACACGATCTTGTGGGTAGTTATAAGTTCGTATTTTTTCAGCACGCGCTCCTGAACCAGCAAGTTTTCTAAATGCTGATTCTTCGGCATGCTTTTTTTGAATTTCCAAATCATAAAGTTTAGATTTTAAAATTCGCATTGCAATCTCTTTATTTTGGATTTGTGATTTTCCTTCTTGACAAGATACTACAATTCCACTTGGAAAGTGTGTAATTCTAACTGCTGAATCAGTTGTATTAACTGATTGACCACCATTACCACTTGAACGGAACACATCAACACGGATATCTTCGGTTTTCACTTCTATTTCTACATCATCATCAATTTCTGGCATTACTGTAACAGTAGCTGTAGATGTATGAACACGTCCTTTCGCTTCGGTTACAGGAATTCTTTGCACACGGTGTACTCCTGATTCAAATTTTAATTTAGAATAAGGTTTTTCACCTTTCACAGCAAAGGTAACTAATGTAAAACCACCTGCTTCAGCTCCAATAGAATCTAATAATGTAATTTTCATATTATTTTGTGTACATCATTTTAAATACATACGGTATAAATCACCTGCAAAAATATTTGCTTCATCGCCCCCAGCTGCTCCACGAATTTCAACTATTACATCTCTGTTATCATTTTCATCATGTGGAAGTATTAAAATTTTTAATTCTTCTGTTAATTTGTCCATTAATTCTTCAGTTGTTTGAATTTCAAGTTTAGCAAATGCCAAAATTTCTTCATCTTTTTCTATTGATAACATTTCTTTTGCTTGTGTATGATTTTCTTGAGCATCAAGGTATTTGTTAAAAACTATAACAATATCTTTAATTGAATTAATTTCTTTGCTGATTTTGTTATATTTTTTTATATCCGAAATAATTTCGGGTGTTTCAAGCGACTTTTCAAGTTCTTGATATTTTTCCTTGATTTGATAAAGTGATTTATACATTGTTTGTTCCATAGTATTTTTATTTTATCATAATTTTAAATATAAAAGAACCAAAGCGTTCGCTTTGGTAAATTTATTTACGATATTTCGCTGGAACACCATCTAAGTTGATATGACAATATCCAAATGGATTTTTGTTTAAGTAATTTTGATGGTATTCTTCTGCCTTTGTATCATCACTAACAGGTAAAATTTCAATATAATTATCTTTACCTTCAGCTTCTTTAAATGCTTGATTTAGCTTTTCAAATTCAGCTCTTAGTGCAGTTTCATTAGTATATATCCCAACACGGTATTGTACTCCGTGGTCATTTCCTTGTTTGTTTAATGAATACGGATTAATAATTAATAAAAATAGTTTAAAAATATCACTAGGTGTTAAAACATCTGCATCATAAATAATTTTTACAGCCTCGGCATGAGATGAGCCATTACATACTTGTCGATATGAAACACCTTCGCTACCACCATTAATATAATGAACACTTGTGCTTAAAACACCTTTGACTTTTTGGAAGAATGCTTCTACTCCTCAAAAGCAACCACCAGCTAAATATACTTCTTTGTTCATAATTTCCTTTCTGTATTAAAATTATATATAAATTCTTTAATAAATAAATTTCATTTATTTCTTTCTTTGTTATGAAAATAAAAAAATTTTTCAAATTTTTGGTTTATCTTGTTACAATAAAACAAAACAATGTAAAATTTTTTCATCTATTATGATGTTGATTCCTTGTTTGTTATAATTGCTCCGTATATATATATATATATATATAGGTTGTGCTTTCACTAAAACCACTTGTATATAGGAAGAAATATATTTATATACCTTTTAAAACATAATAGAGGTTTATATGAATTTAAAAAAACTCAGAACCTTGCTAGTATCTGCATCAGCAGTTGGATTACTAGCAAGTATTTCAGCAACTGATTCACAACAAACAAGTAATAAAGATAGTTCTAAATCAGTTGACAACATAAACAACGATTCTCTTTATCAAATTTTTCCAGGTGTACAACAATCACAATATCAAAAAGATAAAGACTTTTTAATCACAAATGATGTAAATATCGTTTTTGAAGAAGGAATTGATGATGAAACAATTGCACATTTTGATGAAGTATTAAAACTAAAAAACTTGCTTTATAAAGCAACACGCAGGTTTATAGCAGGTAAAACTAATATTTTAGTCGGAATCAAAGGTGATAGCACAGATGATTTAGTTGATAAAAAAGTTAAAGAAATAGGAATCAATTTAGATGATAGTTTAAATACTAAAATCGATTCATATCAATTGGATTCTAAAAAAGTTGATATAGACGGACAAGAAACTGATTATATAACAGTTATGGCTAAAAATTCCGATGCTGCTTTTTACGGAGCAACCACCTTGTGACATATCTTTAAACAACTTGATGGGAACAAAATTGCAAGTTTTGAAATCAAAGATTGAGCAGATGTTAAAACTCGCGGAGTTGTTGAAGGATATTATGGAAATCCTTGGAGTTTACAAGATCGCCAAGATTATATGAAGTGAGGAAGTTACTATAAACTTAATGCATATATGTATTCTCCAAAAGATGATCCAAAACATCGCATCAAATGAAGAGAGTTATATACACAAGATGAACTTGATCGTTTGATCAAACCGCTTGCAAAACTTGGTAATCAAACCAAAGTAAGGTTTATTTATACCTTACATCCATTTTCAGATAGCAGAATGACTATTGCAAACTATGATAGCGATTTGAAAGTATTGAAAGCGAAATTTAAGCAAGTTATCGATGCAGGTGTTCGTCAAATCGGGGTGTTAGGTGATGATTTTGGTAAACCATTTAAATCAGGTAATGATCAAAATGCTGAAACCCAATCTGAAAATCAACAAAAGAAATTTCTGGAAGATTTAGTTTCTTGATTAAAAGAACTTAAAAAAGATTATCCTGATTTAGTTCTAACCATACCTTATGTAGTTGATGAGTATATGGGTGATGGTCAAAAATATTTTGCAAGTTTTCCACCAGAAGTATCAGTTGTTATGACTTCAGGGGCAATTTTCGGAACCGTAAATAATGATTGATTAAAAAAATATGATCAAACATTATCAAATCAAATACAAACTCAAAATACAGATTCAAAAACAACTGCAAATATGGTGAATCCACCATTATTATGGATAAATTGACCAGTTAGTGATCAAGCCAAAACCAAACTGATTTTAGGTGGATACAAAAACTTTTTAAAACCAGATGTGGATGCTTCTAAGTTTTCAGGATTACTGCTAAATCCGATGCAACAAGAACAACCATCAAAAGTTGCTATTTTTGGTGGAGCAAACTATGCTTGAAAAGTTTGAAAATCCGATGCAGAAGCAGATAAAATCTGAGAAAACTCCTTTAAACATGTACTAAATAATTCCGAATTTGATAACGCAGTTTCAATTGCATTTAGAGAAATTGCAAAACATATGATTCATCAAGATCAGAGTAATTTATCTCCCCCACAACTACAAGAATCACAAAATATCAAGGATATAATTACAACACTGCAAAACAAATTATCTAATGATTCATTTACTGATTCAGATATCAATTCATTAATCGATGCATTTAATACAATTTCAAACTCTTTAAAAATCTTTTCATCTTCTACTTTAAATCCACAATTAATTGCTCAAATGAAACCATGACTTGATTCTTTTAAAGAATTATCAGCTGGAATTACTATGTTATTAAATGGGTTAAAAAGTTATAAAAATGGTGAGCCAGATAACTTTATTGAATTTGCTAATGTAGGTAAAAATTTGATCGATGCATCTAAAAAACATAGTTTTGATTATTTAGGTAATCAGTTAAATGCTATTCCTGGTTCACAATACATCCAACCACTTGCACAAAAATTAATTGATTGAACCTTAAATAAAATTAATAATCAAACATTGCAACCTAGCAGTTTTACCAGTACTTTTATCACTGAAATGAAAGGTAAACAAGGAAACATCGATCCATCAGTTGTTTTTAATAAAGATAATACAACACAACTTATTTATACTCAATCTAACGACGCTAGTGCTGGCATCAAAGCAGGTGATTGATTTGGAGCAAGATTTAATCATCCTATTTCGCTACATTCTGTTTTTGTTAAATTTGTAGGGGCAGAAGGAAATCACTTTTTAACGTCTAAATTACAATATCAAATAAATAACAGTGACCAATGAGTAGATGTTCCAAATCAAACATCAATAAATTATTCTGATAATGAATCAACAGGTAAAGATATAAGTTTTAATACTATATATAATGTAATTGCAATAAGACTATATGATACAGAAGAAGCACCAAGAAATAATAAAAATTTACGTTTATTAGAATTTCGTGCTAATCCAGATGTAGCTGCAAGTGATATTGCATATAACGGGATACAATTTAATCAAGCAAATACTACTATGCAATCTAAAGATGCTTATCAACCTGATGCACATAGTGGACCTGCTTATTTAACTGATAATAAATTATCAACAGAAGGATGATATTCTAATGCTAAAAACGGTCAAAATGATACTGTTTTCGTCGGTGACACACTAGGATTCAGTTTACCAAGCAAGCAACTTGTTACATCAATCCGAGTAGAACAAGCTTGATCAAAACCTGCTGATGCATTAAATGATTTCGTTGTTGAATATAAGGACGAAAATGAAACAGACTCAAGTAAACAATGAAAACAATTTGGAGCATTTCATCTTAATAATCAACAAATTCAATATATTTCAGGTTATGCTAATGCTAAGGATTTTAGATTTAAAGTAGTAGCACAACAACATGTATGATGAAGATTAGCTGATATTTCAGTATATGGACCAAATTATACCAGTAAGCAAAAATATCGTATTTCTTCAAACATGAAAGTTTATCAAGATTATAACTTAGACCATGTTTTGGATGCAAATGATCAAAGTTTCGCATGACTGTCACATTCTGATAATGGAAATGTGCAAAATAGTGATTATGTTGATATTGATTTCAAGCGTCCGATGCAAATTGCCTCATTACGAATTTTGCAAGAGAATGCTGATAAAGTACATAATATCGTTATTCAAGCAAAAAGAAATAACTTACCAATTGATTCAGATGTTCAAAATATCACTGATGCAAAAAATGATCAAAATGTTAACATCCCCGATTCGTGGGGTATTATAACTGGAATCAGAATTAAATCAAAAGATAATTTGCAAACTTGATGAAAATTGCACGATGTATCATTTGTTGAAAAACCACAGCCATCAAATAAATACTTATTCACCGATATCCAAAGTCCAAATCTTGTTACAGATAAAATTGATAATACATTTAAATTATTTAACCAAAATACCCCCGATGCAACCTCGAATATCACTGTTGCAAAGGACAAATTCATCGGTATTGATTTAGGTGATGTATATAATGTAGATTCAATAACAAAAGATATAACAAATCCAGATACAAATCTAAAACTACAATATTCATCAGACGGATATCAATGAACAGATGTTGAAAACACACTTAGTGCTCCAGTAAGAATGCAATTTGTGAGATTAATAAACAAAAAGACAGGCAATTCGGATACTAATTTATCAGTTGCTTTTAAAAACTTACAAGTTCATATTATAGATGTTAAAACATTTGGATATTTAGTTTCTTCAACCATAGCAAACAATCATAACAACACTGATACAAGAAATTCAAATTATGCTTTCGATGGTGACATTAACACTTCAGTTAGCTTTACATCAACACCTAAAAAAGATAATGAAATTATCTATGATTTAGGTCAACAAATTGATTTAAAATCTTTACGGATTTATGCAAGTAAATCAACTTCAAATTATCCAAGAAATATAGAAGTTTTAGCATCGGCAACTAATGAAACATCTGCTCATTGAACATCGCTTTTTAGTATCAATGATACCGTCGATTCAACTAATAACTTAGCAAATGTGCAAGCAGGAACAGAAGATCCAAAATATCCAAATGCTAAATATTGAGGAAAAGATGATATCTCTACAAAAGCTAGATATATAAAACTAAAGATAACCAAAGATTATCCAGCAAATACATCATTAACAATTAATGAAATTTTAGTTAACAAAGGTGTCTATATCTCTGCCGATAACGATCCAAGGTTTGGAGGAGAAAATTACTCAGAAATTTCAAAAGATACCAAACCTGCTAATACATTAGATTCAAATTTAAATACATATTATGAACCTAAAAATGCTGCTGGTAAGTTAATTTGGTACATCGAAAAAGGTTATTTTGATAACCGTAATTTAAGGGTTGTTTCAGATGGAGATTCATATGCATCAGTTTATGTAAATATTCTTGATACATCTACAAATGCAGTAGAAAAGAAGTTGGTAGGTAAATTATTTACAAATATTGTTGCATTCAAACTACCACATCAAGCAAATAAGGCAATTATATCTGTAGAAATTGATTGAGATGCAAGCAAAAGTAAACCAAAAATTACCGAGTTAATTAGCTATGATATTATCCAAACTACTGAGACCAATAAAAATGCTTTAAAAACCTTAGTTCAAGAAAACATTGAATCAACTTATAACAATTGAACAAACGAATCAAAGACAAATTATGATGCAATTAAGGCTATTGCTCAAGAAGCAATTAAGGATGATGAACTCTTAACACAAAAAACTATTGATGATATTAAAACCAGACTAGAAAATGCTAAATCTTCTGCTTTAACTAAAACAACTAAACAACAACAATTACAAGATATTTTAAATTCTGTATTAGAAAACACTGATAATGTTGTTTATACTCTTGATTCATACAGTAAATATCAAAATGCTATTGATGATATTAAAGCAGCACTGAAAAATACAAATGATTTGACCGATTCTACTGTAACATCACTAAAACAAGCATATCAAAAAGCAAAAGAATCACTGGTTGTTTCTGATGTTCAACAACAAATAGCACAACTTAACATCAAAAATTTCGATACTATTAATAAGTTAGAATATACTGAATCTTCTTATAATTTGTTAAAAGAGAAATCAGATGCATTAAAAGCAGAGTTAAGAAAAACTAATCCATCTGCAGTTGAGTTAAAAAAACTTAATGATGCATATATCCATGCATACAAATCCTTAGTAGCATCAGTCAAAGGTGCTAAATTACTAGCATATAATGAGTATTTAGAAAATGATGCATATGGATTTACAGATAAATATCAACTTCGCTTTCCTAGCTTATCTAAAAATATTGCTGATTTAATTAATCAACAGAGTGTGGTAATAAGTAACCCTGATGCTACTTCTGATCAAATTGATGAAGCTTTAGCATCGTTGAAAATAACTACTAATAAAGCAATTGAGCAAAGAAATCATTTGATTTCAAAATATCAACTTCTTACCAAAACACAAATTCCTAATACCAACAATATCTATACAACAGATTCATATGCTGATTACAGTCGAGTTTTTAATCAAATTAAAAATAATCTAATCGATGTTCAAAGAATTACTGAAAAACAAATCAATGATGCGCAAAGTCAGATAACAAATGCACAAGATATGCTGAAAATTAATCCATCTAATTTAAATGATGCAAAAAAATATGCTCTAGCTCAATTAGAAAAATTAGATGATAAACAAGATTTTGCAAACAAAATTAATGCTTCCGATTTAACAGCTGATAAATTAAGTGAAATTTTAAAGCAAATTAATGATTTATATAATGCACAAGAGACCAAAAAATTACAAGATCAAAGAAATAAAACAAACGCATTAATTGAAAAAATAAAAGACTTAAAGATAAAATCTGATTTAACTAACCAAATGTCAGATGCAGATAATATCATTGATTTACAAAAAATCTATCTTATAGCAGATGCTCAAATAAAAGCAGAAGCAAAAGCACAAGCAGACTTTGATATATACAAAGAAAATATCAAAGGAATTGCAAATCAAATCTTAGATTCAACCAAGAAAGGTCAATTCATCGCTCAAATTGATGCTGCCACTACTAAGCAACAGCTAGATTCACTAAAAACTTTAATAGATAAAGAAATTAATGATGAAAATCAAGCACAACAAGCAAAAGATGAAAAAGCTAAGGAGCAATTAGATCAAGCGAATTCAGATGTTGATGCATTAATCAAAAAACTTCCTGATAATCTGCAAGCAATATATCATAATAAACATGAGCAAGTTAAAAATAACATTAAGGATGTTAATGCATTAAAAGATGAAGTTCAAAAGAAAATTGATGAAATTAACAAAAATCAAGAATCTAAACCTAATACACCTGAAAATCCTAAGCCAACTGAAAAACCAGCAGAGAAACCTAAACAACAAATCAAATCATCTAATGGTTGAAAAATAGCTGTAGGAGTTATAGTAGGAATTTTAAGTTTAGGTATCATTAGTGGGTTAACATACTATTTTATAAAGAAAAAACGTAAATAAAATAAGCATCTATGGATGCTTATTTTTGTGTTAAAATAACAATATGGATAATGCATTCAATGAATTTCTAGAATCGATAAACTTAGATTTATATCGCAGTAGATATAAAAATATCAAAATTATGGAAGCAGATATGCCAAAAGAAATCCAAGCACTTGATGCTATATATCAAGTTTATTGACATAATAATAACTTACTTGATTTTGATGATTGATATTTAAATTATTATTTAACCGACGATATGAAAGCAAAAATTCTAAATTTCAATAAAAATCATATTGGATTATGCGAATGTTGTTTATTTAAAGGTATAGAAGCAAGGATATATCGAACCTGAGCATCAATTATTACACAAATTCAAGCAGGTTATTGTTGTCAAAGAGTTTTTGGTAAAGAAAATGTATTTCAATCAAGTGACTTAGATCGAGATGGTATTGATATTCTAATAGATTATAAAGGTGTCAAAATCGGGATACAAATTAAAAAGGAAACAGGTAGAAAAGAAATCAGAAACAGGATTTCATTAGCAAGAAAACAAAGCATTGCTAATAAAGTTATTGATATTTATTATACTGTGATAACTGATGAACAAGTTGAAAAATGTAAGTATGTAAAGAAAACCAAAGAACATAATCAAGGTGATTATAAAGATTATGCATATTTGTATGGATTAAATGGAGATAGTCCGTATTTACAAAAACTAAGCAACGGATTTGTAATTTTTACACTTAAATATTTTCAAGAAATTAAAGATTTGATTGATAATAAAGTTCAAATATTGTATATTTAGTTTATTTAATTAAATTTACAATATTTTCAGCAAGTTTTATATAATCAGGATTTATTTCAAATGATAAATAATTTCCACCCATTTCTTTGGTAACATAACATTCGCTACCTGAACCACAAAACGGAATTAAAACATTAAATTTACAATCTTTTGGTCTTGATGCCATAATTAATTTACGAGTTAAATCCATAGGTTTTTGAGTAGGATGGATAATAATATCACATTCATCATGGTGTCTTCGTTGCTTCGGATTGCAAAAAATATTATGTGTTTTACAGTAAAAATAACGCTCTTGCAACGCTTTTCCGCCTGCTAAAGTGGATATTTCAAAAACATCCTTAGGTAATGCTCCTTTTTCGTGTGGGGTGTAATAGGATTGATAATTTGGATCACTATTAAAACGACACTTAGTTGAAGTTCGCTTTTTACCAGCAGAGTTTTTTATAAAATTTTCTGTATATGGAACACGAACATCATCGATATTAAAGTTAGGTTTATCTTTTCAAAAACAAATTATACTTTCATGTGAACGCTGTCAAAATTTTAAACCAGGTGTAACTTTGTTAGTATAATGTCAAATTAGTCACCGTTGCTTTTTTAGATCTATTTTAGTTGAAATATGTGCTAATATTTCACTAAAACCATAAATATAACCTAAACCATTTGGCTTTAATATTCGATAACACTCTCTAAATCACTGCATTGTTCAAGTGATATATTCATTAATATCCATTGAATCTTTATTGTTACCAAAGTCTTTACCTATATTATATGGTGGATCAATAATAATTACGTCGGCTGAATCATCTGGTATATTTTTTAAACCTTCTAAACAATCTACGTTTATAATTTGATTATTAAATTCATAAATTTTGTGCATATTTACTTTCTTTATATAAATATACAAATTTTAAATTTGTATATTTATTATAATAATTCCGAAATTTTCATTCCTTTTATAAAACTTTGAATATATTCTCAATCTATTTTACCATCGGTTGTTTGTGGTAGCAGCAATAATGTTTGATCAAATCGCTTTGATTGTCAAGTTCTACCATAAGAAAACTTATAACGGTGCTGATCTAAAATTGTGATCAAAAACATTGCAGTATAGATATTTAAGTGTTTAGATCTTCCAATTGTAATAAACGAATTAGCAATAAAATCATCAGGATGATATAAACTATATCCACCTGAACCATCGCCACCAGTGATAAATCCAATGCAATTTCCTTTGGTAACTAATTCTTCATCATATTCAACTTTTTCTAAAACTCCGTTATTTGTCTTTTTAGCAGCTACATAATAAATATTATCGCCTTTTATTAATTGATGAGTTGTTTTTAATCTACCTTTTTCAAGTTTACATAGGTTATCAAAAACTTCTTTGATATTAAACTCTTTTCAACTACTTATATCAATTTTTTCATCTTTTTGATTATTTTTCAAATAAACTAACAACTTATCAAATTTTTGTGATTTAGATATATATCAAATTAAATCAAAATCTGATATTTCCTTTTCAACTATATCCATTTCTCTTTTGATTTGAAAAATCAAAAATTCTTTGATAGTTTTTTCAAAAGAGAATTTAGTTAAATTTGAATAATTTGTTTTTAGATGCGAATGCACATTTCATTCTGAATCAGGTTTAATAGGTACACTGATAGCTTTGGATGTATCAAAATAATTATTGAATAAAAAATCTAATAATTTTGCCTCATTTTCTGCATATTTTTCATATAAATCAATTCTTCCTTTTGCAGTGACAACTAAGCCATCATCAAAGTTATAAAACTTTACATCTTTTTTATAATCATGTGGTAGGTGTGTTTGAAAAACTGCAATAGCAGTATATGTTGACGCATTTGGTTTAAATAAATCAGATGGCATATTAATAACATATTTTAAAGTATGTTTATTTAAAATCATTTGTCTACGATGAGGATCTTTAAAATACATTGATAATGGAGCAATAATTATTCCATATCTGCTGCAGTTATCTAACATCTTAGTTAAAAATGTAATCTCTTTTGGTGTGGGATTACTTGAGCTTTCTTCGCCTGAATAAGGTGGATTTATAAAACCAATAGTAGGTTTAACTTGTGCAATAATTTGATCACTTTTTTTATCATTTATAGAATCAATGTTATAAATTCTAGATTTACCATCACCACGGAACAACATATTAGAAATAGAACAAATAAACATTGTTGGATTAATTTCAAAACCCAAAAGTTGATTTTCTTTTATGTTATTTATTTTTGCTTCTTTGTCTGGTATATTACTATTTTCGATTAAATCAATTAATTTATTCATTGCTGCAATTAAAAATGCACCTGTACCACAACATAAATCCATAATCACATCGTTTGCTTTTATATCAACAAGTTTTGTAAATAATGATGTGATATGTTTTGGGGTTAAAACAATTCCTTTTTTAACATTAGATACACCTGCATATTTTAAAAATTCTTCATAAAATCTACCAATAATATCATAGTTTGATTTAGAAGCAAATTGATTGTTAAACAAAGGGATAATATTATGTTCAATTTCTTCAAGTATTTTTATTAAGATATTAGTTTGTGAAAGTTCTTTAATTTGTTTATATGTTTGTATATAAGTTTTAAAAATTTCTATTTTTTCTTTAGAAATTCCTTGTGATTCTAAAATAGCTTGTATAGTGTAAAATAAACTATTTAAAATATCTATCCCTTGTTGTGCATATTTATATGTGATAGGAAAATTATTAAGGTAGTTTTTAGGTTTATATAAAGATATCATTAACATTGATAAAATTACAGGGCGTTGCTGACTGTCGAGATTTCTTAATAATTTATTTATTTTCTTACTTGATTTTGTAATATTTGCAATAGCAACTTCTTCATCAAAATCATAAAATAATGATAAGAATTTTTCTTCACTAACAAAATTATTAATTTGCTTTTGATGTAAAATTTCATTATTTGCTATTTTAAAACAATCAAAATAATAAGAATTTTGAGTTGATAAATCACCACTTACTGCAATACCTAAAATTTTGTAATTGTCAAATAATGAGTTATTCAAGAACTTAGATAAATATCATTTTATCCCTGAAATAGCACCTTTTTTAATATCAGCATCATAATGATCTTTGATATTTGTTTTTTCTTCAACTAAAATTAATAAATTTGTTTTCTTATTAAAATAAATTCGATCCGGATAACCTGGTTGATTATTTTTGTTTTTTGAAGCAGTATTAAGAACAAAAAGAATATTTTGATCTAATTTTTTGTTAGTCTGACTATCATCTCAATCAGAAAGATTGTATCCAAGTTGTTGTAATTTATCAGTTACTGATGGTGTTATATTTTTATCTTTTCGCATTATTACCTCATATAAGTCTCATATACAATTTAGATATTAATTATACATTATCTAACAAGGATATTTTCATATTCTTATAATTTATTGTTATTTAGAAGATGAAGGTATTCAAATTTACATCATATATTTAATAAAAATAATGAAAAAAATAAACTAAAAAAGGAATAAAATTTTATCAAAATTTGATAAAATAAAATGTACTATATTTAGTTTGCTAATGTTATATTATGAATGAAAAATAACCATAAATATAAACAAGGACATAAAAATTAACAGAAAATTAACATTGTATCATCTCGGCATAT
>NZ_JBTHHM010000011.1:0-25591 GCF_054353935.1 Mycoplasma sp. 246B | reverse complement strand
AATAAAACAAAAAGATTAACAGAATTAATTGTTAATCTTTTTGTCCTACTTTATTAAACATAAAAATAATAAAAATAAAAAATCATCAAAAGTTGCTTTAAAAGGTGATATTGTCTTTTCAAGCCTACCGAATGCTAAAAAAATAGCTATCGCAGATGATAATTATTTTGTGTCCGCTGCTATATATGTAATAAGAATTACAGATAAGAAAATCAGAGATAATTTTTATAACTATATTTATAATAATACTAACAATATTATCTATGATATGAATGTTTTATTAGATGGTTTCAAAATTACATATGCAAAAATCAGTGAGTATAATTTCAAAAATAATGTATTTATGCAAAAGGATTTGATTTTTAAAAAGTAGGATCGGTTTGTCAACACTATAATTAGTATATAGAATAAAATATAGCACCATTGGTGCTATATTTTATGCTTTATTATTTTTCTTTTTCTTTAAATATCAACCAAATGAAAGTAGAGTTATAAGTGCGATTACAGAAGAAACTACTGCTGCTATTATTGCGGCTGTTGTTTTTGATTTGCTATTCCTAGAATTTGTAGGTGTTTTAGTTTCTGTATTAGTTGTTGTGCTTTCATTTGTTTTTGGTTTATCTTGTTTTGATTGATCGTTTGCTTTTGTTTGAGGGTTTTGCTCTGTGTTTGCTTGTTGGTTATTTGGATTTTTTGTTTCTTCTTGTGGTTGTGGAGTTTGTTTTTGCTCAGAAGTTATTTGTGAATCTGTTGGTTTTGATTGAGTCGGTTTATTTTTTTGATCAAGTTTTACTTCTACTTCGTTTTTTAAAGCAGTAAGTGCTTTGGTATTATTATTTTCTGGTTTATCTAATTTTGCTTGATATGTTGGTTTGTCTGCTTCTGAAAGCTTATTAATTAATGTTTGAACTTCTGCTTTTAAATCAGCTAAATCTTTCGCTGTCTTTTCAGAAGCAAGTTGATCATTAACTGCTTTTTCCGCGATATTCAACTCTTGCAGATTAGTAGAATCATTAACTTGTTTGGTTAGCTTAGTTTTTGCATCAGTATTTGTTATTGTTGCTGCTAATGAAGCAATTTTAGGTTTTTTAGCATCAAAATCTCTTTTATCAGTTTCAGCATCTTGTTTATTTTGTTCATCTAATGCTTTTTGAACCTTAACTTTTACTTCGTTTACTTTTGAAGCATCTGTTGCAACACGTAATTCTTCTTGCAATTGAGATTTATTATTTTGGTCTTTAATTTGATCTATTAATTTCTGTGTATCTACAATTGCATTAATAAATATTGATAGTGCTTTATAAGTTCTTACAGAATCTGGCACATGATCTGAATCTTTTCCTTGAAGAAATTCAATTAAATGAACTTTTCTTTGATCTACATCAGAAAGTTTTCTTAAATCCATTACAACTGCAAATCTAAATTTTTCTAGCAATTGATTACCGATACCAATTGCTTTTTTAAGTTTTTCCTCTGAACCCTCAGCATCGCGAATAATTTGTCTAAATTTAGTAGTTCCAATTCCATTAACCCCATCTTCTTGACTAATAAACAATGTTTTTGTTCATAAATCATATGCATCAGCTATTAATTTACCAACAAAAGTTTTTGCTGCTTTAACAGTATCTACTGCCCTTGATAAATCAATAACATTATTTGTTAATGCCTTAGAAAATTCGGTTGAAACTGTATCAAATGATTCTTTTTTCTGTGGATTTGAATCAACTAACATTTTATCTAAATCAGATTTATTTTTATACTGAATAACTAATTCGGAATTTAACTCTGAATTTAATTGTGTTAATATACCTTGTTTAGTATTATCAGATTCGTTAGTTGGATTACCATATAGAAAATCATTAACCAATTGAGCACTAGTCATTGTTGCTTTATTTTTTTGATAATATTCTTTAAATGTGTCCCTGGTTTTTTGAACGGTTAATTTTTCAATTAAATCTGGAATCAGACTTTGATCTGCATCCACTGCTTTATTTTTCGCTTCAAATAATTTTGTTTTCAACTCTTGTAATTTTTTAAGTTTATCTGTATTTGATGTGGCTTTTTTGGCTTCTTCAAGTTCTTTATCAAAATTAGTTGATTGATCACTTGTTAAAGCTCCATCGGTTGCTTTTAAGGTAGCGATATCTGCTGCATTAGCATCTTCTAAAACTTTAATTATTTTTTCAGTTGTGGTATCTTCAACAATGCTTGATTCAACTGTTTTAAGGTTTGCATAGATAGTATTAATATCAGCTATTTCTTTATCACCATCTTTGGTTACATTATTGAAATTAGTTTGTTTTTGCTTTTGTGCTTCATTGATTATATCTTGAATGCTCTTTACATAACCTAATTCAACCTCGTTAATTGCTTTTCTTTTTGCAACAGCATTATTTGCAGTTTGTGTCTTAGTTAATAATTGTAAAAATTTAGCACGATTATCGATTTGGTCAAATTTAAAATTCTTGAGTTCATCTTCATTTTTGTCTTTTTGTACTTTTTCTATTGTTTCACTATATTCTTTTGCTTTTGTCGCAATTTTCTCAAGTATATCAGTAACAGACTTACTAATATCTGCAGAAGTTGCATCGATTTTATCTAAAATAGGTGAAATTATTTCATTAAATGATTTTAAAAGTTCTTGCTTTTTAGCATCATCAGCGATTTTATTTATTTCATCTAATGCGGCCTTTTTAATATTTAAAGTAGATATATATAACTCAGAAAGTCATTTAATTTGATCTAATTTTAATAATGAATCATTTACAGAAGCATTCAATAAATCAATGAATGCACTTTTAACATTTGATGGAACTTCTGTATTTTTATTTAATAAATCAACTTCTTGCTTAACAAAGTCTTGTTTTTTTAGTGTTGCATTAACTTGTTCTTCAAGCAAATTAATATCATAAAGTGTTTTACTTTC
This sequence comes from Mycoplasma sp. 246B, assembly GCF_054353935.1. Taxonomy (NCBI): domain Bacteria; kingdom Bacillati; phylum Mycoplasmatota; class Mollicutes; order Mycoplasmatales; family Mycoplasmataceae; genus Mycoplasma; species Mycoplasma sp. 246B. The sequence goes on along the minus strand of NZ_JBTHHM010000011.1, from coordinate 22,665 downwards.
ATCGCTTATTATTTGACTTAAATTATCAGAATATGTTTTTTGCACTGCATTGCTTGAATCTATTTTCGCAATCAACGCTTTTAATTCAGCAACTTTATTACGGAACATTTTAACAGATTTGATAAATGATTCTTTTTGAAGTTCTGGATTTTCATTCATTATTGAATCATATTGAATCTGAGTAACCCCTTGATCTAAATAGTTTCCGTTAAATAAACGTTTATTTTCTATAGTAATGATTTTTTCACCTGCTTGGTCAAATTTAACTTTAAAATTATCTAATCTTTGTGAAATAGCAAGTGTATGTGTATTAACTCACAATAAATCAAGTGCTTTATCAAGATCATTTTTTACTTTATCTAACTCTGCTTGTGTTTTTGCATTTTTAATTTGATTATCAAACTTATCTAAATCTTCTGACTGTTTAGTTAATTGAATTAATGAATCCTTTTGAGCATCTAAAAGTAACTGACCTCTTTGATTTTCATCTGTATTCTCAGTTTTTAATTTAGCTAATACTTTTGTTTTTAGACTTTCAAGTTTATCATTTACATTTGCATCAGGGTTATCTGATAGTGCAGTGTCTAATGAGATTTTAATAGCATTTAACTCTTTTTGTAATTGTGGCTGAGAATCTGCATTTGCTTCTTTTTTATCTTTTACAAGTGATATTAATCTTTGTAAATAATCTATAGTTTCAAAATTCTTTTGATAATCTGATCTAACCTTTAATAATTGAAGTTGCTTAACTAAACTATTCGGTTTATCTGAATCATCAATAGATGCAGCATATGCTTCATTTTGTTTAAAGCGATCATCATTTTTTTTCGCTTCATCTGTTTGTTGTTTTTGAACTTTTCATAATAAATTTTGATATTCATCTAAATAAAAAGTTTTTTTAATTTCATCAATGAAGTTAGATTTTGCAACCTTGTTAAATAACGATTCAATCGCATCAGAAACTTTGATTAATGATCATGCTTTTTCAAAAAGAATTGACATCTTGTTAGCATCCATTTCGCTTGGGTTTGCTTTCTTATTAACCGTATTTAAACTACGTAAGTCGTCTAACAATTCATTGCTTTTATAGTCAAAATAAGATGTTTTTGAAAATCTCTTGGTATTTACAGTATTTTTAATAGCATTGATATCTTTTAAATATTGTTCTTTTCTTTCTACCGGCGCAACAGGAACAACATCAATTGGTTTTTCTTGTTTAGGTGGTTTGGGATTTATTTCAGTTTCCTTTGCTTTCTCTTCTGAAGTTAATTCAGATGATCTAGGTGCATACACAGCAGCAATAACTGCAGCAGTAACTGCAGATGCAAAAACTGCTGAAGAAACTAAAAACATTGCTAATTTATTTTTCTTTTTCTTATCTTTCATAAGGCCCTCCATATATATATATATATATGATTGTATTAATATTAATTTTTTTAATGTAGAATAATTGTATCAAATTTTGAGAATTTCCTGTGTTATTTTTTTAAATAAAAATGAAATTATTTTCTTACTTCTCGTACACAAAGTGATAAAATATTAAAAAAGGTGGCAGAGTGAATCTTGCTTGGATTTAATGCACACCTACTTACGGTTGGAACACCGTCTGAGTTATCGTATTAACAAAAGTAGGTGGTTGAAACTGTTTTTAATTACTTTAACGGATAACACAAGTTTGCCTGTGTGTTTGTTGACAACTGTGGTGGTTGCAATCAAACGTTACCAAACATAGGTTTTCGGTTGATCGCTATGTGAATAGCAGTATAAAAACTCCGTGTGTTAGTAGCACCCAGAATCCGAAAAGAGTATATTGACCAAAGTCAAGGTGCTTGGTGAAAACCCAGTATTTAAAATGAACCTTAGCTAAGTTCATGCTGTGCCAGAATAAAAGTGATTATCTGCAGCTCGGGAGTGTCGGACAACACTCTCCCTTTTTTTATATTTTGATTCATAAATGATAAAGTTTTTGTGGAAATATAACTTTATTTTCCCGTTACATTGTTATTTTTGAAAATACAATAAATTTCTTTTTTATTAAAAAAGAATAAAATTATATCAATATGACTTCATTAGATAATACTAATTCAAATGATAATAATTGCTGTGAGTTTCACATAAATAAAGCATTAGATGAGCATAAAGTTGCTAATATAGTAGACAAAAAATTAAACAATAATATCAATTTAGAAAACATCGAAAATAACACACATCATCTTAAATACAAGATGGGTGTATATCTTTTAAATTCTAAAGATCATGGATTAAATTTTAAAAGATTGTTCAAAAGATACTGAAATAAGGTAATCTTTATATTTATTGCTTCTTTATTGTTTAATGCAGGAATTCAAATCTTCTTAAAACGTGCAGAAACTATCCCATCTGGTGTTACTGGAATACCTACATTAATTCAATATGCAGTACCTGCTGTAGAACCTTATTTTGCTTTGTTATATTTAGCATTCAATATCCCGTTATTTATAATTTTTGGATGACGGATTAAAAAAAGCTTTATCTTTTTAACCCTAACGTTTATGTTATTTCAGATATTAACTAACCTTTTCTTTACTACCCCTGTAATATCTGTCGGCTTACAGGAATTCATTACATTTACCGAAAGAAATGAACCTACAAGCAACTGAAGTAATATCGTTTATTCTTTTATTGGTGCATTATTTATTGCTTTAGGTATCTCGATTTCTTGAAGATCGGGTGGATCGACCGGTGGAACTGATATTATTGCTTATTATTTTTCGGTTAAATCAAAGAAAAATGTAGGCCATGTGTTATCAATTATCGGAGTTGCTACTGCTATTACATTTTTAATCATCTTTGCTTTTTTAAAACCTAACTATTTATATCCCAATCCATTAGATAACGAAGGGAGGGTTATTACAAATATTGCAAATATGCCTGTATACAAGGATAATGCATTTATAAATGGTAGTTGAGATATAAATAAACTGAAAGAAATTTTTAACAATAAAAATAGTGTTAATGGGAGTGGTCCACATCGAATTTATTTTGGTATCCGTGAATTAACAACATTTTTATATATTTTAATTGTTAATGTTTTTATTGATTTTCTTTATCCAAAATATAAAAAAGTTGATGTCACTATTATCAGTTGTAATCCTGAAAAAGTATTAGCTTACTTTCGTCTAATAAACTACTGACATTCATATCGAATAGAATCTTATAAATCAGGATATACAGGTAAACAAGCAACAAAAATTTCAACAGTTATGCTTATTTTAGAAACACCTAACATAATTTCTGATTTAAAATTAATTGATCCAAACATTTGAATATCAATTTCAAGGGTAAAACAAGTTGTCGGAAACTTTAATACCGAATTTGTCGAACATTAAAATTAGTGCTATTTTAGTGCTAATTTTATTTTTATTAATAATAAAAGTGGAGGTATAAATGAGACTTAATCAACTACAAGAAATTAAAGGAAGACAACTTAACAAGATTAAACCAGGTTTTGCTTTTTTAAGTTTACTCACTGGTATTCCTTTGTTAGCTTCATCACTTGCTTCAATAGTAGGTTTATTTAGAACAGCATTTTCTGCAAATGGTGAAATAAAAGATAAAACAACAACTTACAAATGAAGTCATAACGAGAAAAGTTCAACAACAAATTCTAAAACAAACTATATTATCTTTTAATTTGGATATAAACTCTTTTTGGTATAATTAGTCAGTTACCATGAGTAACCGTTCTGAAAAGGTTTAAGTAGCATCGCTCACCTTAAAGACGAGCCACTTTTTGGAGGATTGCATGTTAGCAATTATTGAAACAGGTGGAAAACAAATTTTAGTTAAAGAAGGACAAACCATTTTTATCGAAAAAATCGATGGAGAAGAAGGTAGTGAAGTAAAATTTGATAAGGTTTTACTTGTAGATACCAAGATTGGTACTCCTTATTTAAAAGATGCTTTTGTAACCGGAACAATTGAAAAACAAGGTAAAGCAAAGAAAATTATAGTATATCGTCACAATGCAAAATCAACACACAAAAGAAAGCTTGGACACCGTCAACCATATACACGTGTTAAGATAGTGTCTATTCAAGGATAATAAGAAATGGCAAAGACAAAAGCAGGTGGATCTACTCGTAATGGTCGTGATTCACATTCAAAACGTTTAGGTGCTAAATTAGGTGACGGACAATTCGCTACTGCTGGATCTATTATTTATAGACAACGTGGAACCAAAATCCATGCAGGTAATAATGTAGGTCGTGGTGGTGATGATACTTTATTTACTTTAATTGATGGTTATATAAAATACGAAAGCAGAAAAAACAGAAAATTTGTTTCAGCATACCCTGAAAGAAAATCAAATTAACAAAAGAAGAGCATTTGCTCTTCTTTTAAATATTCAAAACTTTTGATATTGATCAAATCAGATTAGCTCCCGATGCAATAAGTTGGTTATTACCATCATCAATATCCGAGCCTGGAAAGCAAAATATTTCTTTGCCTAAGTTTAAAAATGCTGATATTAAATTATTTGACTTAGATTCTTTTTTAAGTGACAAGGATAACAAACATTTTGCTAGTGTTGCTGCAATAAAATTACTTTGTTTAAAGTATTTAATCTGTGGATGTGTATCAGGTGGATATTGACTTATAACAAGTTCATTATCTAAATTCATTCCACGATAATCATAACTATCAAGACCTTCCTTGGCTAAATGTATGATTTTACCTCCTTTAGATCGAAATAAATTTACAAATTCACTTTCGGTCTTTTTGTAATCATTGGTTATCAATACAACTTCTTTTACTAGTACATCAAGGTTTTTGTTTATTATGCTCCAATTATAAGTGTCTCAAAGTTCATTAATAATATAAAATTTTTCTTTTGCAGCAACTAAATCATAATTACCACGATAATAAATAGCAAAAACACATTCATTTATTTCATATAACTCCTTAGGATAGTTGTTTTCGATAATTGTTTTATATTCGATACCTAAATTTCTTAGGTTGTTTTTAATATTTTCTATTTCTTTATTAGGAATCTGACTACCATTTTGAATGTGTTTATAAATTTGATATTGGTCGCCTTTAAATTTTGTACTAAAATATAAAATTACATCTTTCATCATTTCTCCGTTTTTATTATTTATTTTTTTACAAAATAAACTGTAAATGAACCAAAAAAGGAAATGAATTCATATGACTACACATTATTTTATATTATTTTTGTATAAAAAGGTATATAATAATCATTAAATAAATAACATTATTATTTATGTTTAATCACCATTTATATTATTTATATAATTAATAGAAATAAAATAATGTTTGAAATAAAAACTAAATCAAAATTAAGAACGGAAACATAATGGATAAAACTTGTAATTCACCCAAACCAAGTGTTTTTAGTTTTTTTAAACTAAGAAGTAAAAACAGAACATCTGCAGAGCGTCCCAAAGATATAAAATCTTGAATTATTCATGGTTTTTCAGAGTTTTTTGGAACATTATTATTAACATTACTGCTTGCGGGTTTATCTACTAATATAACTGTTGTAAAAGGACAAGGTTCTCCTTTAACAATAGAAAACTTTTTATTACATCCAATTGTAGTCGGTTTTTATGTGGGGTTTATAGCCGTTGGTTTAGTTTTATTTATTTTCAACAGATGAAGTAGTGACCTAAATCCTGCTGTGTCAATGTATCGATATCTGTGTGGTAGTCAAACAGGTTGATATGTATCATATAAAATATTTATGCAAATGCTTGCAGCAATAGTTGCTGGTGCTATTATTTTTGCTGTTGGTAAAGCAACCGCAGCACATCATATTGGTTATTTATCTAATCAACCTTGAAATACAATAACTGCTACCAAAAAAGCATATTACTTTTTCCGTGGAGACTGAACACCTAATTATGCAATGCTAAGTGGTTCGATATGAATATTTTTTATTGAACTAATTATGACTGCAATCTTGCTTTTTCCTATTTTTTCGCCTAATATAAATGATAAATACCGTGATATCTTAATAATGTTTATTTTTTCTCTTACTGTATGAATGGGACTTTTAGCTGGTTCGGTAGCCATTAATCCATTTCGTGGTTTAGCACAACAATTACCTGTTCTTGCTTTTGAAAACAACATCGCTTCAGATGGATACTTACAAATTAAAAACACCTTGCAAGGCTATGATGTTATCAAAGATGCAACAAATTCTGTTTCTGCTGCAGTAGTATCTGTTTATCGAAATTCAGTAATTTCTGCAACAATTTCAATGATGTTAGGTGGTTTATTTGCTCCTGCATTCTATATGTTTATGCAAGGATTGACTGCTCGATGATTTAATCCTTGTGTGCTAAAAATTATTGGTTTTAAAAATAAAAAAGCAGAATGTATGGAAAAATGTGAAGAATCAAACCAAAATGGTAAAATTGAACATAAATAGTTCAATTTTTTAATCGGAGTAATATGGATTGAAAAACACACTTAATTTTAACCATCTTTTTTATTAGTTTTTTTACTTTACTTTTTATAACCCTTGTGATTTGATATTTGATATGAAAATACAAATACGATTACAAAAGCAATAAAAAAGGACATATATATGAACAAAAAATTTCGCAAGCAATCAAAAAAGCATTAGTTAAAAAGAGTTTTGAATATGTAAATGGTGGAATTTTTTATTATCAACAAAAAGCATTCGAAACAGATGGATATTTAATTTCTGATTCTTTTTTAGTCATATGCGAAATTAAGTTATATCAAGGAGAAATAGTAGGTTCATGAACTGATGATAAACTTAAAATATATAACAAAAATCACAAAAAACCAAATTTTGTAAATAACCCTATCTTACAAGCACAAAGAAATCTTAATCATACCTTCAAGATTATTGGTAAAAATGTTCCATATGCATATTTAATTATTGTTCCGTATATTTCGGATATACAGATAAATGATTTAGAATCTCATATTATATTTATAACGGATGATAAAATTAATGAAACAATTTCAATGCTTGATGATTTTGCTAAAAAACAAATACCAATTATAAATAAAGATGATGTTAAAACACAATTAAATGCGATGAAAGCAAAAACAAATAAAGAAAAAAAGGACTTTAAGAAACTTATTCAAAAGGAAGCATATGAATCAAAAAGTAATTAATTTATTATCAGAAAAACTAAGAATCACAACATTTCAAGTAAACAAAGTTTTATCGATGCTGCAAGAAGGAAATACAATCCCTTTTATTTCTAGATACCGTCAAGATGAAACAAAGGGTTTAAATGAAGAACAAATTTTTGAAATAGAAAAAGAATATAAGTATAATGTTGAACTTGAAATACGCAAAGAAAGTATCATTGAAATACTTAAAGAAAAAGATTTGCTAACAAATGAAATCAAAAATGCGATTTTTAAAGCACAAACAAAAAGCGAGTTAGAAGCAATCTATGAACCCTTTAAAGTTGGTAAAATTACAAAAGCCAGTCAAGCTATTTCATTGGGTTTAAAACCACTTGCAGATAGTATTTTAAATAATAAAAATCCTAAATTTAACATCCGCAATGAGGCCTCAAAATATTTAAATGATAAGATTACATCAATAGATTTTGCTATTGAACAGGCTAATTTCATTATTGCTCAAAATATATCTCAAGATGTTAAAGTTAGAGATTTTGTTAAAAAATATATCATTAAGAATGCTCATTTAAAAACTAAACGAAACAAAAGTGTAGAAGACCCTGAAAATAAGTTTTTAAGTTATTATAAATTTGATCGACACATTAGAGATGTTAAAAACTATAACATACTTGCAATTAATCGAGCAAGCAAGCTAAAAATCATAACTAAAAACTTTGAATATAAAAAAGAACCTATTATAAATGGTATTTTAAGGATAGTTGATAAACATAAAATTAACGAAAAAAAACTACTTTTACCATTACAGGATGCTTTAAAACGACTTATTTTAACTTCGATTGAAACAGAAATATTTAATGAACTTTTTGAAATAGCACAACATAAAGCAATTCAGATTTTTGCTAACTCAGTTGAAAAACTTCTAACTGCTCCTGCAACATACGGACATACAGTTTTATCAATCGATCCTGGTTATAAAAATGGTTGCAAAATTGCTGTTTTAAATCCAAACGGAGATGTTTTAAAAGTAGATAAAATTTTTCCTTCTTTTACAAGGTTTTATAGTAAAGAAAACAATAATCAACCGAGTGCTACTGGTAAATTAAAAGAATTATTTGCTCAGTTTCCACAAATAGATATAGTCGTTATAGGAAACGGAACAGCTTCACAAGAAACAGAGAGATTTATCGCTGAATTTATCAAAAAAAGAAAAATTAAAGTTAAATGAACTGTGGTTTCAGAGGTTGGAGCTAGTGTTTATTCTGCATCAAAAGTAGCCCAAGAAGAATTTCCTAACTTATCCGTTGAAGAGCGTAGTGCGATCAATATCGGACGTAAATTCTTAGACCCACTAAATGAACTAGTAAAAATCGATCCTAAATCAATTGGTGTGGGGCAATATCAACATGATGTAAACCAAAAAGAACTCGAAGAATCACTAAATCACAAGGTAAATAAGGTAGTAAATGAAACTGGAGTGGACTTAAACTCAGCAACAAAATCAATTTTGTCTTATGTTTCAGGCTTAAACAAAGCAAATGTTGAAAAAATACTTGAACATCGTAGAAATAATGGTGTATTTACAAATCGCAAGCAACTGCTATCTATCAAAGGATTGGGTGAAAAAACTTATCAACAGTGTATAGGTTTTTTGAGAATCTTTAATTCAGATAACTTTTTAGACAAAACCTTCATCCACCCTGAATCATATGATTTAGCAAATAAAATTATTAACAAATACAATCTAATACCAAACGAAAAAGGAATAGATGTTTCACATTTAAATATTGAACAACTTATTGATGAATTTAATTCAAACGAATATGATATTAAACTGATTCTGGATGCTTTATCTAATCCGATAAAGAATTTTGATAAAGATAAAACTGGTTTTTTGGTAAAAGATTTTTATCTAGATGAATGAGAATTGAACCCAGGTAATAAATTAAAAGGTACAGTTGAAAATGTAACTGATTTTGGTTTATTTATTTATATTGGACTTAAAAAACATCTTTTTGTTCCAAAAAAAGATGCTAATTTACTAGGTAGCTCAATCTATGAGCAATTTTATGTAGGAATGATAGTAGACACAGAAATAGTCGAAATAGATGAAAAAAGACATCGTATTAGTGGAAAGATTATAGATAAATAACTATATCAAGGATAATATGAAGCATAAAGATAAGACTTATAAAATTGCTAGTTTGTTCTCTGGCATAGGTGGTTTTGAAGTTGGTATTTTGAACTCTGAAATAAATGCAGAGTTTGTTTTTGCTTCAGAAATAGATAAATTTGCAACAAAGTCTTACCTATCAAATTTTATAGATGCTAATATTGTAGGAGATATTACAAAAATAAATGAAGAAGATGTCCCTAATCACGATATTTTAATTGCTGGTTTTCCTTGTCAATCTTTTAGTATTGCTGGAAAAAGACAAGGATTTAATACTAAAAGGGGAACTCTATTTTTTGAAGTAGTAAGAATAATCAAGAAAAAACTACCTAAAGTTATTTTGTTAGAAAATGTCGAGAATATAGTTTCGCACAATCACGGACAAACTATATTATCAATTCTAAAAATTCTTAACGAAATTGGATATACGATTGATTTTAGCATTTTAAATTCAGCAAATTTTCAAGTCCCACAGAATCGCAATAGAACTTACATTATTGGAATATTAGATTATAAAAGCCAAAAATATATAAATGATAAAAATAAAAAAGTTGATTTTATCAAGCAAGAACTAAACAAGAATAATAAGTTTAGAAGTTTTAATTTCTTTAAAAATATCAAGACATCTGATAAGTTTATAGTTTTATCAGATGTTCTAGAGAAAGATGTAGATGAAAAATATTTTATTAAATCAGAAAAATTAGATAAATTTTTAAATAGCCTAAGAATCGATTATTGTGATGTTTCCAAAGAACAAAAAATCATAAGACTTTTTCAACTGCCAAAGGATATTTATAATGATCATGAAAGACAAAGAAGAATACATCATCCAAATGGTATTTCACCTACATTATTAGCAAGATCAGATACAACAAAAATATTAATAAAGAAAAAAAATAAATATTATATTAGAAAACTTACACCTTCTGAAAACTTCTATGTACAAGGATTTAACAAACCTTTTGTTGATAACATAAAATCTATTAACATTAGTGATACACAACTTTATAAACAATCTGGAAATGCAGTTTCCCCACCTGTTATAACATCAATATTTAACCTTATAAAAGATATGATAAAATAATTTTATGGAGTTTAAATTTATTGATTTATTTGCTGGTATAGGTGGTTTTCGAATAGCACTAGAAAATGTAGGTGCAAAATGTGTGTTTTCATCAGAAATTGATAAATATGCTTCTGATACTTATCAAAATAATTTTGGCGAATTTCCTGCTGGTGATATATTTAAAATAAATTCTAATGATATACCGGAACACCAAATATTATGTGCCGGTTTTCCTTGTCAACCTTTTTCTACAGCAGGTAAGAGATTGGGCTTTGATGATGACAGAGGTATACTGTTTTTTCAAATTGCAAGGATTTTAAGGGATAAACAACCCATTTCTTTTATATTAGAAAATGTTCCTGGTTTAGTAAATCATGACAACGGTAATACACTAAAAGTAATACTAGAAACTCTTAATGAATTGGGGTATAATGTAAGTTGAAAGTTATTGAATGCAAAAGATTATAATATTCCGCAAAACCGAAACAGATGATATTGTGTCGGAATTCATAAAAGTATAAATATAGACACATTTGATTCTATATTTCCGAATAAACAGAAATTAAAAAATACACTCAAAGATATAATTGAAACTAAAAATACAAAAAAAAACATAAGTAAAATTGCAATAAACAACATAAATAAACATATAGAAGAATTTAAATTTAAAAACTCCACATTGAATGATGAACCAATAATAGCAAATAACATTCGTCCATCAAAAGTTTCTTTAAGTAGAAATGGTATCTCTCCTTGTTTAACTGCAAAAATGGGGACGGGGGGTAATAATGTTCCTGTTATATATAAATATATGAGAAAATTTTCTATTAGAGAGTGTTTAAAATTAATGGGTTTTCCTGATGGTTATATAATACGAGAAAACTATAATAGAAGTTATATGCAAATTGGGAATTCTATTGTAATTCCTGTAGTTGAATTAATAGCTAGAAATTTAATCTTAACTTTGCAAAGAAATATTCAAAAAAACTTATTTATAGATAAGACAAATAAATAAGTTAATGGGGTTTAAATATTATTGTGTAAATCCCTCTACTTCTTCCTGAACCATTATCTATTCTGTATGGATAAATATCTATAGGTAGCAACTTACTATCTATAAATGTGAAACTACTACAAAAAGGTTCCTCGAATCATCCCTTACCATAAAAAATTCCATCATATATTTTTTTATTATTCAAGATAATGTTATTAATTTCTTTCTTTGCTTCATTTTTTAACTTAACTAACTGATTCACATCGTTTATACTTTTAATATTATATCTTTTCAATATAAACAAATCAAATTCTGTTCTATCAACTATTAGATCGTTTAAAATTTTACTGTTTCTTTGTTTTTCTTTTTCGGTTGTGTAAAGCAGAAGTATAGTTGCATAAAAAGTAACATTTTCAATATAATCGGAAAATGTTTTTATAAAAGTCTTGATACTTAATTTTGAATATGTAAAATTTTTAGATGTTTTCATCTTAATTGATATACCAGAATTTTGGACTATTTTATAATCACTTACATATTTGAGATTCTTTTCGGTCAAGATATATTGATTTAATAACAAAAAGTCTCTATCTAATGTTTTTTGGGTTTCTATAATATAGCAATCACTCTTACATTTTACTTTTTTGTTGGCTAAATTTGAGTACTTATTCTCTACGATATTAATAATATAATATTCCTTATCATCACGAAGATTCAGATGAAATCTAAGAATTTTTCAATAGGAATTTTCTTTGTGATGATTCATATATTTTACAAAATTAAATTCTTCTATATCACCACCAAGTTTTCCAATACTGTTTTTTCGCTGCAACATTATATCCTGTATATCAGAAAGCATCGTTGAATACTTAAACTGTATTTGCCCTCTCTTTTTTGACCCAGCTATTGTTCCTTTCTTATATGCATTATAGGTTTGAAAAGACAAACGACCTATATTAAATGTACTAGTATATAAGGGATTATTAAGATTGTATTTTAAAATATCATCTCTACTCGCTCAATAACCTGACATAAAATTACCATGATACACATAATCTACCTGTGTGCTTGTTTTTCCTGTAAATAATGCTCTATTTATGAGCATTGATTTATTATTATCAAAAAACTTACATATAAGCAGATGTTTCTCAGGGAATAATTTCTTAAATTCCTTTGTTGTGAATCTTCCCTTAACATTTCCGTGTGAATCATATTCAATCTTTGATGAACCATCCAATGTTCCATCACCTCATATTAACAATTTAATGTCATTAACAGAAAAACCTGGAATAATTTTTAAAGAAGATGTTTGGATTCATTTCACAAAACTACCAACTGATTCTTGATGTATACTATTGCTGAACCTATTTTTGTGCTTATAGAAAATTTTCTGCTATCAATATATATAAATATATCAATTTTTGTATTTACTTTTTTACCAGATTGATTATCTTTTTCTTTTTCAGCGAGCCTAGCAAAAACTTTTGTATTTGAATCGCATTTTAAATTGTTATCCAGACAAATATCCTCTATAAAATGTTTAAATACAATACTAAGATCTTTTATTCTCTTACCATTTATTAATTCAACAATTAACGATTCATTTTTATACCCATGTGAATTATCAACCAAAATTCCCTACTTCTGCAACCTTAATATAGCTTCAACCAATGTTGCTACCAATTCTCCTTGTGGTATACCATTTTTATCTGCTGTTCCAGCAACATCACAATGAATAAAATCCACTCCTTTTGTAAACTCTTTTAGAAATAATGCAGCTTGATTTGAATCAGAACGAACCTTGCTTGATCAATTTGCTAGATCAGCAACTTTTGAACCTTTATTTCCTGTATCAAAGTCTTTGTGAAACGGCATTCTTCATACTTTTTCTTGTGCTTTTTTGGCTGATTCACTAAATACATCTCATTTTTTATCACATGTAGATCATATCCCGGTATAAACATTTGATAATGCTGTCAAAATTGTTCCAGTTAATGTTGCTACATCGATAATCGTAGTAGAATTTAATTTTTCAGCTGCATAAAAAATCCCATCAGCAAGCACTAAACGACCCTCTGCATCAGTATCAACAACTTCAACTCATTTACCAGCCATCGATTGATAAACATTTTCTGGTAGTGATGCATCGCCATCAAGTCTGTTGTCTGTAATACACATAACAGCATATGCATTAACCTTAGCTTTCAATTGAGCAAGTGCTTTCACAGCATATGCAACTATAACTGAACCTGACATATCATATTTCATTCCGTTCATATGATATCCTTTTGTATTAACTCCACCTGTATCAAATGTGATTCCTTTACCTACAACAGATGTGATTTCCCGGCTTTCTGGATTTGCTAAATATTTAACAATAACAACTCTTGGTTCGTGGGTGCTTCCTTGATTTACGGATAAAATAAGTCCCATATTTAGTTCTTGTATTTCTTTTTTAGTTAAAATTTTAACTTCTAAATTTTCTATTCCGCTAAAGTCACTTGCAATATGTGCGGCTAATTGCTCAGAATTTAGGAAGTTTTCTGGTGTAATTTGTAGATTTCGGACATCTGAAACTGCTTTAGCAACTATTTTGAAGTTATTAAATATTTCAAATGTTTTCTCATCTAAATCTACATCTAAAATCCCGATGTTTTTTTCAACTTTTTCTTCTTGCTCATAGTGTTTTTGGAATAATTTTGCTTTTGCAAAATATATCCCAAAAACAAATAAACGAAGTAACTGTTCTTTGTTAAAAAGTGATGCAAATGCCTCTAAATCAATTTGATAATCAAAATTTAAATTGCTTGCAAAGTTTTTAATTCACTCTTTTAAAGAAAAAATATTTTGATCTTCTTTCTTAATATATACATATGCTTCTTTTGTAGCATGATTGTTAGTTACACAAAACTCTTTCCCACCTACATAATCAGGAAAATCCGTTCCTTCGAATGCTGGTTTTAACAATAAAGAATCATCTCTTTGTTTGGTTAATTTAATCATTTTTCTCCTTAAATTTATCTATTGCTAATAAGCTTGCTTGTCTATATGCTCTAATTAAACCACCCGCACCTAATTTTATACCACCAAAATATCTTACAACAACAACTAAAATATTTTCAAGCTTCATAAGCTGTAACAGTTGATAAATAGGTTTTCCAGCAGTATTTTTTGGTTCTCCATCATCGTTATAACCTGCTGATTGAACACCGTTTTGCGAAGTTATATAAGCATATACTGTATGACGAGCTTTTTTGTGTTGGTTTTTAACAAAATCTAAATATTCTGGTATTTGTCTTTTAGATTTTATCGAAAATACATATCCTATAAATTCAGATTTTTTTATAAAATATGATACTTTGACAAAATTAATCAAATGTAACACCTTTTAATTTTTTTACCCATTGTACAAAATGATTTTGTGCTTTTGGTAAATCAATTTTACCTTTTTCTTTATAGATATTAAATTTTTGAGCATAATCATAAAACAGATTATAAATTTTGCTAACATCTTCTTGTGGTTGCATACCTATTTCGATTAATTTTTGTGGATAATATTTAGATAATAGTGCTCATATTTTGTTAGCAACGCTCGCTATGGGGAAATTTTCTAATTTTATTGAACCTATAGTGAGTAATTTAACAGCTGTTTCTTGATCATTAAACCTTGGTAATAATATCCCTGGTGTATCTAAAAACAAAAATTCATTATTTACTACTCATTTTTGTTCTCTGGTAACTCCAGGGAAATTAGCAACTTTTAATGTCGCTTTTGATGAAACTAAATTAATCAATGTACTCTTTCCACAATTAGGTATTCCTACAACAAAAGACTTAATTTTTGTTTGAATAATTCCTTTGGTTTTATCTTTTGCCATCCGTTCCTTGTTCATCTGTTTTAGTTTATTTAAAATTATATTTTTTGATCTCTTATTCCTCAAATTAAGTCATAAAAGTTGTTCATTGGCAAATCTTTTTTGTATTTGTTGTTTTTTGCTTACATCCATTAAGTCGCTTTTTGTGATAATAAAAAGTCTTGGTTTTTGTGGTGAAATTTGATCAAAATCTTCATTATATGAACTTATTGGACATCTTGCATCTAAAACCACAATAAATATATCTGCCAATTTTGAATTTTCTTTTATTTGTCTAAAACCCTTTGCCATATGTCCAGGATATCATTGGATTAGTTGTTCAAATTCATTTTTATTTTCGATCATTTTCGTCCTTTTTATATAAACTCAGCTTATTTGTTAGTCTGTTCTTTTCATAATCACTTTCGCTTAATTGCTTTTGTAGTTTTTTTATTTCATCATTTAATGTATTTATTTCTTGATCTTTTTGCTCTATTTTACTGCTTGCAATTAATAGTTCGTCAATAATTTCTGAAAAAATTTTATTTACTTGTTCAGGACTATATCCTTCTAAGGTGATATTCACGGTTGAACCATCAATTTTTTCATAAATTTTTTTTAATATATCATTTATTTTCATTATCCGTTCCTTACTTTATTCATTATTATTGCTGCTGCAGTTGCAACATTTAAACTTTCAAAAGAAATCGGTATATAAATATTGTGATTTGATAATTTCAGAATTTCATTTGAAATACCTTGCCCTTCGTTACCAAAAACTATTATGATGTTTTTCTCTCTAAAATTAACATTATTTAGTGACACTGCTTTGTTATTTAATGCTGTAGTATAGATAAAAAAGTTATTTTTTATGCTTATTAAATATTGATACAAATTATTTGTAGTGATAACATTAACATCAAATATTGCACCCTGACTTGAACGAATTACTTTATCCGAATATACATCTAGATTTTCAACAATAACTGTATCAAAATCAAATGACTTAGCGAGTCTTATTATTGTTCCTACATTTCCAGGGTCTTGTAAGTTATTTAATGCCACTATTTTATTTGATCTTTGATTTTTAAGTTTACTTTTATCACATAATGCAAGGCATTTTGATGGGGATTTTGTTTCTGATAAATATTCTATTAAGGATTCGGATATTAATGTAGATTTGGGATAAAGTTGTTGTGATGGTGTTTCAAATATTTCAATTACTATATCTTTTTTTAATGCTTCCTCTATTAAATGTTGTCCATATATAAGAAATTTCTGTTCTTTCTCACGATACTTTTTTAACTGTAATTTCTTTAAGAACTTGATTTTCTCGTTTGCCCTACTTGTTAACATCTTGAAATTGTAATAAAAAATCCTTTCCCTTTTCTACTTCGTATCTTGATAAATTTTGAAAATTAAGTTGTCGCATTACTTCAAAACCTAAAATACAAACACTATTTGCTAAATTTATCGAACGCATTGCTGAAACCATCGGAATACGTATGCAGTCATCTAAATGGGATGCTAAAATATGTTTATCAATGCCTGTCGATTCTCTTCCAAACATTAATCAAACTTCATTTTCTTCATCATAAACTCTTTTATAATCAATGTCTGTATAACTTTTTAAACCATATCTAGTTACATAAAAAATTTTTTTATCTGTGTATTTTTTAGCAAAATCTTTATAGCTAAAATGAACTTCATGAGGTATATCAGAAAGCATTCTACCAGCACCATAACGTCTGAGTCATTTTGGGTGCAAATCAAAGGATATCGGCTTAATAATATGCAATTTAGCCCCGATAGCATAACAAGTTCTGATAATATTTCCTGTATTAGGACATATTTCCGGTTGGTATAAAACAATATTTAACATTTTTCTCCTTATTTTGTAATTGCTTCTATAAACATTAATTCTGTTACATTATCATCATTAAAATTATCATTATTAACAATTTGTTCTTTAATAAGATTATTAGTTTTTTCTATATTTTCTAAAAGTTCTATTATATGGTCAGTGAAATTATTAACGTTTTGAAAATATTCTTGAATTAATATTGGTTTTATAGTAATCATTTTGGATGTATTTACCCATAAATTTGTATTATTTTCTTTTATTAAATCTTTACTTTCATCGAAAGCAAAATATAAATATTGCAAAAAACTCTTGAAAATTGTTTCGCTAAATAATAATACTATTGTTTTAACTTTATTATTTTTCCATATTTCAAATGCATGTCGTTTATTAGGTTCAATTTCATTTTTTATTAATTGACTTTTGTTATTTAAAATTGTAGTTTCTACAATAATATTTAGTTCTTTTGAAACAAAAGATGCATCTGGTTGTCCACCAGGTGCTGTCATTTTAGGATATAGATTATAATCTAGTAATGTGTTAGCAAAGTCTTGAAATTCTGGAAAATTAACATATCAATATTTTTCTTTTGTTATATATCAAACATATAAATTAATAAAATATTCAGTTAAAATTGCTCGAGAAATACCATTTAAATGTTCTCATTTTTCTTTAGATTGGTCTAATTTTATCTTATGTAGATAAGTATTTATATTTATACCATTTTTAATAAAGCTAACTACTTCTTCTAAATCAAAAGGTGGTATAAGTGCTTTTTGATATTTTTGAATATTTGTTTGATTAATATAGTTTTTAAATATTTTTAAAATTTGTTCAACAAAGTTTTCTAGCGATGTTGTAGTCAAATTATTTAAAAGTATTTGTTTATCTTCAAGAATAAGAAATTTAAAAAAATTTCTTGTCTCATCATTTCTAAAAGTTAAATATTTTTCGTTATCATTATAATCTATTGTAAAAATTTCAAGGTTTTCTAATCAATATAAAGTTAGGTTTAAATATTCCTCCTTTGCTGTTAATATATCAGAATAATAACTAACTTGTTCATTAAATTCATTAAAAGGTATATTCTTAAAAAAATCAATAATTTGTTTTTGATTTTGAACTTTTCATTCAAGATGCAATCTTTTTTTTACTATTAAAGTTAAAATTTTTATAATTTTTTCTGAGTTTTTTAATGAAAAAATTCTCTCAAAATTAATTTCTCATTCTTTATCATAATTTTTATCTTTAATTTTTTCACTTAAAATATTATAAAATTTTCAATTTTTTATCTTCTTTCTAAAATTAAATTCCTTTCATTTTTCACTTTGATGTTCTTCAATAGCAAAATGTAAATTTATTAAGTCATATTTAGACATAAATTTTTCTTTGCATAATGAAGTAAAGAGTTCTTGAAATGGGTATTTACTTTGAAATTTATCATTTATATCCTTTGTATTAAATTTTAAAAATAAGCAGATTCAAATAAAGGTGTCTGATGAAATACCAAAATATTGTCCAAATAAATCTAATAATCTAAAAATTTCGCTATCTTCATTAGCTCCCCTAAGAATATTGTAAAAAAAACTACCATCCCGATTTTTCAAAAGTGTTATATTTTTTTCTTTTTT
This sequence comes from Mycoplasma sp. 246B, assembly GCF_054353935.1. Taxonomy (NCBI): domain Bacteria; kingdom Bacillati; phylum Mycoplasmatota; class Mollicutes; order Mycoplasmatales; family Mycoplasmataceae; genus Mycoplasma; species Mycoplasma sp. 246B. Next base: position 3,952 of record NZ_JBTHHM010000011.1, on the reverse strand, counting down.
TTCATTCTTTTTTATTAAGCTAAAGTTTCTTAAAGTCTTAAACAGTAAATTTATATCTTTTTCTAAATAACTTGTATTTTTTTGTTTAAATCCTTCTTTTACACAAACATTTCAAAAGTTTTGATATTCGCCTAATAAATCAGAAATTATATTTTGTTTATATATATAATCTATGACAAAATTATACAAAGCAATTTGATTATTTTTTCTCCAGGATGTATCACCTATCTTTCATAATTTGACATTATGCTTCATAATTTTTTACTAATATCTCCGTTGTATTTTTTGAGGTTCTTTGATAATTGCTACTTTTATAATTTGTGGGAACTTCTTTTATAACAAAATTTTTATTTTTTTCTAAAAATTCTTTTAATATATTATTTTCAACATCTCCATTTTTTATAAAGTTAGATAAAATAAATTTATATTTTTTATCATTTAATTTTTGCAAGATTTTTATCAACCTTTTTTCATCATCAATGCTTCAATTATTATTATATGTAGCATTTGAAATAAGGTATGGGGGATCAAAATAAAATATAATTTGATCTGTTTTATACTTTGAAATTAAATCAAGCACTAAATCTTCAAAATCTAAATTATATGTTTGAATTAATTTAGTTTTGGATAATTCTATAAATTTTATTAAATTACTTCTTCTATATTTGGTATAACCACTTTTTCCTATTGGAACATTAAAAAAACCTTTTTTATTGAAGCGCAATTCTGAATTAAAACTAAAAAATACTAATATTATTAATAATATTATATCCTTAGTTTCATTATAGTCATTTCTTATAACTAAATACTTCTCTTTATTTTCTTTATAATTTTTTTTATAACTTAGTTGATATTCTTCTAGTTTTTCGTTGATTTTTTTGTCTATTATGTCAAATTCTGTATATAAAAAAGATGTTAATATTTCAAAAAGTGCTTTATCATATTCATTATAAATAACATTTTTAAATGGGCTATTTATACCAACATTAAAACTACCACCAAAAACATCAATAAATTTCGTACTTGCCTGCATACTAGGTAAATTAGTAAAAATAATGTCTAAAATACGATATTTATTACCTAAATGATTAAGCGGAGAACGTATATGTTTATTTTGCATTTTTTAATATTCTTTTCTGTGATTTTTTAAAATAGTCATCGCTTATTTCACTACCAATAAAATTTCTTCCTAATTTTATTGCTGCTATTGCTGTGCTTCCACTACCCATAAAAGGATCAAGAATCAAATCACCTTTATTCGTATGTGTTTTAATTAATTCCATAATTAGTTTTTCTGGTTTTTGAGTCGGATGAATCCTTACGGTTTTAGAATTTTCAACTGCAAAATTATATTCAGGTTTTTTATATGGATAATCTTTGTTATTATCAAAATTAAAAATTCATTTTTTTCCAGGTTTAACGGCTCAAATAATAAATTCAAAGTCTGTTATATACCTTCTATTAATATTTCGGGGCATCGGATTAGGTTTAATTCAACGAATTAAATCCTTAACAATTAAACCGCTTTGATTTAGTGCTTCAGCAATTGCTCCAAGGTTTTTTCAATCATTAAATATCAAAATACTACCACCAGGTTTTAAAAGCACTTTAACTTCTTTAATTCAGGTAGTTTGATCAAAATCTTTATCTCAATTACCAAAGTCAATTCCTTGTCGATTAATAGTATGAAAATTATTTTTACGACTTATATTATAAGGTGGATCTGCAATAATGCAGTCAACACTAATATGATTTTGTTTCATTTGCTTGAACAAATTGATACAGTCTAGGTGGTAAATTTTATTAATTTGCATTTTATTTCCTTTTATTAAAATTTTATCATATTGGATGTAAAACTTCCTGAATTCTTTATGTTTGTCTCGTTTAATATTGTAATTTATTTTTAGTCACAAGGTAATTCACAACCAAAATTTTTATCAGTTATTTTAAAAATTTATAATAGAATATTATATATAAGGATAATGAATGAGAGATATTGAGCAACTAAAACAACTTTGTAATAAAATAGATGAATCAACATATGAATCAAAAATTGGTGTTGATTATATAAATGCATTGAAAAATTTGTTTTCTTTGAAAAACAAAAATGACTCCCCCTTTTATATCAAGATGTCATAACTCAACCTAAATTGTCAGATTTCAAGTTTGAAGGAATTAAAGATTTTCAATTTATTTGTAAATTAAAAGCAAAACCGTTAATAATTAAGGATGACAAACGATATAATGAAAAAATAGTAGCTTTTGATTTTCATAATGAAAAAGCAAAGAAATTTTCGAAAACGAAGTGGGTGTTGTTTATATGATAACAGCATATATAGATAATAATGAATATATTATTAAGTTTGGTCAAACTAGAACACCATTTATATATAGATTGCAATCTTATAATTGTGGTACTGTTGTTAACTGAAGAACTGCATCTACAACTAATATAAAGATTTTACAATCCTTTGTAAGCACAAGGTTAGAATTCAAATTATATCTATATCAACCTCAAAAACCACTGCAAGTAGAATATTATGGTGAATTCGCTTTTGTTGCTTCTCCTGCAAGCATTTTCGTAGAAGATAGGTTATTAAACATATATTTAAATCAATTTCATCAAAAACCAATAGCAAATATTCAATCCAAAATGACTAGAAAGAAATAGTATGAAAAAAAATAATATTAATAATACAGAGGTAAACAATCAATTTGAATACCAGAAAATAAAAGAGTTCTTAAATAAACTAAATGAAGATCAAAATCATATGAAATCTCGGGATGATATATGTACTCCAATGGAATGTGTTGAAAAAATGATAAATTATATCCCAAATGAGTTATGAAGCAGGAAAGACTTAAAAATTCTTGATCCGTGCTCTGGAAATGGTAATTTTGGTGCATATTGTGCTACAAAAACACAACTTAATAATATTTATTTTAATGAAATAAGCGAGTTAAGAGTTGATAATTGCAAGGAATTATTGAATCCACCACATCTAAGATGTGGTGATGCTTTTGATTTAAATGATGAATTTAATATAAAATATGATTTAATATTAGCAAATCCACCATATTCAGGTGGTGGAAACAAAAATAGAAGTTTATCAAATAAATTTATTGAATATTCTATTGATTTATTAAAGGATAATGGATATTTATGTTTTATAACTCCGAACAATTGAATGTCTTTCAACAACCATAATACTACATTGAAAAAACTTCTTAAAAATGGGAGTTTTATTGTGATTGACAATGATGTAAAAAGATATTTTAATAAAGTCGGTTCTTCTTTTTGTGTTTTTGTATGACAAAAAGGTATTTTTGATCATAAAACCACCATATATAATAGTTTTCTTAAAAAAGACATTCAAGAAAATGTAGTAATTTATCCAAGTTTACCATTTATACCTTTATACATATCACAAGAAACATTAGATTTAGTTCAATTATTAATCAATAATGACCCTACAGGATTTAAATATCGCTGTGATTTACACAACTTTACTAAAAGTATATTGCTTAGTGATAACCAAGATCAAGAATTTAAATATCCGACAATTCATACTATTAAACAAATAAGATATGCAAAAATTAAACAAGATATCTTTGATAAATATCTTATTATAGTTCCGCTTTCTACTTATTTCCTTCCTTTTATAACTACAAATTTTAATGTTACACAATCTGTGGGTTTTTATCAATTTGATGATAAAAAAGAAGCAGAATATTTTTTAAAAATTCTAAAGCAAGATATATATAAAGTTTTGGTACATATTAGCAGATTTGGTAATTTCAATAATATAAAAGTTCTTAAACATCTCAAATATAATATTAATACTTTTGATCATAAAATAACTTCTAAAGTTGCTCAATTAGTCAAATTAATAAAATATAAAGTAGGACAAAAAGATTAACAATTAATTCTGTTAATCTTTTTGTTTTATTA
>NZ_JBTHHM010000010.1:0-28392 GCF_054353935.1 Mycoplasma sp. 246B | reverse complement strand
AAGAAAAATACGAGCAGTACAGAGAAATAATCCTGAAAGTTTTTTACGAAAACAAGCAAGTTTATGGTCGTGTAAAAATGTCTATTGTATTAAGAGAAAAATACGGAATATACATAAATTACAGGACTTTAGGAAGAATAATGAAATATTTAAATATAAAATCTTTTGTTCGTAATAAGAAAAAAGTTCGTGAAAAAAAGAATACAAATTTTCAAAAAGAAGATCTAGTTAAAAGAGATTTTAATGATAAAGATTCTAGAGGAATCATCGCTACTGACGTAACATATATCCCTGCTCCTGCTGACCTAAAACCTTTCCAAAACCATATATTTTTATCTGCAATTATTGAACATAAAACTAAAAGGATTTTAGGATATTCAATATCCACCAAAAACAACTTAGAACTTGTTATTGATAACTTTAAAAATATTAAAGATTTTAATCGTGATTCTTTTATAATCCATTCTGATCATGGATATCAATATACTTCAAAATACTATATTGATATGATAGAAAGAAAGAATGGAAAAGTTTCATTTTCAAGAGTTTGTAATTCTTTGGATAATAGAGAAATAGAGTATTGATTTTCTTGCTTAAAATCTGAATGACTAAAAAAGGTTGATTATTCAAAAATTACTTTCGTTGAATTAAAAAAACTAATACACCAATACATAATTTGATATAATACAAAACGAATTCAATCTCTTTTAGATTGAAAATCACCTCAGCAATATGCCGAGATGATACAATGTTAATTTTCTGTTAATTTTTATGTCCTTGTTTAATTTTCTTTCTTTGTTTAAAATAAGCATTCATTTTATAAAAATATTTTTTATCTTTCATAAAATAAATTATTTTTTAATATTATAAAAAGAATTAATACCTTTAAAAGTTGCTGTATTTCCTAGTTCTTCTTCGATTGCTAATAATCGATTATATTTAGCAATTCTGTCTGTTCTAGACATTGATCCGGTTTTAATTTGTCCTGTATTCATAGCAACCGCTATATCTGCAATAGTGCTATCTTCGGTTTCCCCTGAACGGTGAGATACAACAGCAGTCATATTTGCTTTTTGAGCCATTTGGATAGCATCAAAAGTTTCTGTTAATGAACCAATTTGGTTTACTTTAATTAAAATAGAGTTCATTGACTTTTCTTCAATAGCACGTTTAAGAATTTCAGTATTTGTAACAGTTAAATCATCACCTACAATTTGAACCTTATTTCCTATTTCAGCAGTAAGTTTTTTAAATCCTGCTCAATCGCTTTCTGCTAATCCATCTTCTATAGAAATAATAGGGTATTTTGAAACAAGAGATTCAAGGTATTTAATCATTTCATCAGTTGTATAAGTTAATTTAACATCATTTAAGTGTTCAAAACCAGGTTTTTTAGATTCGATTGCTTCTTTAAGTTTTCCGAAAGTATATACACCATCTCTGTATAATTCTGATGAAGCACAATCCATTGCGATTGCAACAGCGTTTTCTCCGGATGTAGCTGGTTGATATCCAGCAAGTTTAATAGCTTCAACTAAAAAATCTAAGGCTTCTTCGTGAGATTTAAAGTTTGGAGCAAATCCACCTTCATCACCTACTTGAACACCGTGTCCGTTTTTCTTAAGTAATTTAGCTAAGTTATGGAAAACAAAGTTTGCCATTTGTAGTGCTTGACGTAAAGATTTAGCACCTACTGGCATAATCATAAATTCTTGGAAATCAAGGGTATTAGAAGCATGTTCACCACCATTGATAACATTTAACATAGGAAGGGGTAATTGGTGTGCATTAAAACCTCCTAGGTATTTATAAAGTGGTAATTGTAATTCATCTGCAGCTGCACGAGCAACAGCTAATGAAACACCTAAGATAGCATTAGCACCTAATTTAGATTTAGTTGGTGTTCCATCTAAAATAATCATTCTTTGATCAATTAAACGTTGCTCAGTAACTTCAATACCTTCAATAGCAGGAGCAATAATTTGGTTAACATGATCAACAGCTAACATAACTCCTTTTCCACCGAATCAATTTTTTTCATACTTAGAACCTTTATCTCTTAGTTCTAAAGCTTCTCTTGAACCAGTTGAAGCTCCCGAAGGAACCATTGCTGAACCAAATCCACCTAATTCAGTTGTAACTTCTACTTGAACAGTAGGATTTCCTCGAGAATCCAACACTTCACGTGCATGTATTTTTTTAATTGCTGACATTTATGTCTCCTCTAAAATGTTATATAAATTATGTTATTTCATATTTTATAAATATTAAATATTTAAAAAATTATATAACATATTTTTTTAATAAATAATAAAATATGTAGGAAGCAAGGATTGTGTGTTTTCACAAATTTTGCAGATATCAAAAAGAAAATATGTTTTTAATAAAAATTTCTGGTATTAATATTTCTTTTTATGTAAAATAATTTTGTAAGAAATTAAATAAGTAATTTGATTCTTACAAAATTACTAAAAGGAGATATATGAAAATTAAACATAAAAAAATATTTTTATTTAGCGGTGTTTTTATTACATCAGTTATAGGTATAGCTACCTTAACAGTTACAAGCATATCAAAAAAAGAAGAAAAACCTTGATATTTAGAATATCAAAACAAAAAATTAGAGATTCGCATAAATAAAAACGGACAACTGTTTAATTCTGTGAGAAATGTACCTATAAATAACGATTACGAATTAAAATTACTATTAAATTATGAAGAAAAAAATTCTATTCACGAAGAAAGTTGAGTAGAACAAAAAAACCAAGAATTTATTAATAAAATACAAAATTCTGGTGTTTTATTTAAAAAACATCAAATAAGTTCAATGATGCCTATTGTTTGATTTTATTTTGATAATGAAAATCAAAGAGAAAACTTTATTAAAAATATAATAGACAAAAAAGAAATTTTTAAAGGAATTGTATTTCCTAACGAAATTCAAAACAAAAAATTATCCGACACTAATAAAACAAATGAAGAAGATGTATATTATTTAGTAAATAAATATCCAGATATATCAAAAAATGTAGAATTTGTTGATTTTAAAAAGCAAAGAGACAAAGAGGATAATCGATACTACAATAATATTGGTAATGTAGGAGTTATAGAAGTTAACGGAATGTTAGATGAAAGAAAGCTTGATGGTTTTCTAAGATATGGTATAGAGTGAAATAACATTTCAAACTCAAAATTATCACATCACCCAAACGAGGTAGCAAATATAGTTGCAGGTACACATGGTTATGATAGATATTCAAAAGTTTTCTATTCTACATACTTTTATGATTCAGAATGACAAAAAGCAATCGAATGAATGGTTAAAAATAAAAGAGTAAGGGTTATAAATCATAGTTACGGAGCAGGGCCAAACAATAAAAGAAAGGATTATAGTGAAATCAATCTTTTTCTAGATTATATATCAAGAAAATATGGTGTTGTAAATATTTTTGCTTCAGGTAATGGAAACAATAAAAACGGAATAGAAAATGAATGAATAAATTGAAAATCTCTTTCATTTAATAACTTAGTTGTAGGAGCATTAGATTATTACCATTGATCAAAAGATCCAAAAGACTCAATAGCACCATACTCAAATTATCTTCTTCCAGACAATTATAATTCACTTGCAAAACCTAATGTAGTTGCTCCTGGATATTTATATGAAAGAAAACAACTTAATCAATTTGGAGAAAAAAAGGATATTTGAGTTGATGGAACGAGTTTTGCAACACCTATTGTTACAGGACTTGTTTCAACATTGTTAAGAGAAAGAAACTTTTTGGATAAGGATAAAATCAGATTGCAATCAATAAAAGCGATTATAGGTGCTTCATCCAGAACTCCAAAAGTAAATAATCTTAATTATAAACCAAATGGATATTCTAAAAAATACGGGTCTGGTATTGTAGATTTTGAAAATATGTTAGAAGCAGCAGATAATTTAGTAACTAAGGAAGTTTCAAAATCTGATAGTGATTTTGTTTTATCAACAAGAGAGTTTTATGTTCAAAAAGACAAAAAAATTAAAGGAGCAAGCTCTTGGTTGTTTAATGCAGGTTTATTAAAGGCACCAGAAAATTTACCTACATATAATGCAAATGTGAATTGATGATGATTTTTAGGTGTTTTAGGAGGTGTTATTGCTAATTCAGTTGAAGGAGCAAGATTAGCAAAAGAAAAGGTAAAATGGCATGAAACCCATATAGATGAAGATAGATTGAATCTAAAAACAATAAATCAAAAACAAAACGATAAATTATTTTCTGATTATGATTTATATTTAGAAAAAAAAGATAGTTTTGGGAAGTGAACTGTTGTAAAAAGCATCACATCGATTAATTCTAATGATGAGATTTTAGAATATATAACACCAGAATCTGGGATATATAGACTAAAAGTGAAAAAATATTCTGATGCACTGTTTGATAATTCGATTAATGATAGTTTAGCAATGACATATACAGTTCAAGAAAGATAGTATGAAAAAACTAAAGAAATGATTTTTTCCTTTTTCGTTTAGTTTAGGTTTATTAACTGCTTCTTGTACTTCCTCATCTCTTGACTCTAATAAAAAAGAAATAAAAGATTATGAGATATCAGATATAACAAAATTTAAATCTCTTATTTCTAAATATAATAAAGATAATAATATCCAAACAATTTATGATCCTTATTTTACTTACTTTTGATCAGGTAATACAGAAAATAAAGGAAAGTTTAAATATATCTTTGATCATAAATATGAATTAATTACCTCAGAGCAAGAGTTAGACGAAAAATTTCTAAACAAATTTAGTCTAGAGACAGTAAGGGCATTTGGCTGAAGAAATCACTTACAAACAAACTTGAAAATAAACTTAAATACATTAACACAACAACAGTTTCAACAAAAAAATAGAGAAAAATTCAAAGAAATTTATTTAAATAATGAAGATATTGATAAATTTTTCAAAACCAAAAATTTATTGATGTATGAAGGTTGAACACGGAGTCCTGCTATTGATGAAATAAGTCTTGTCGTCGATGATAAAAACAAAAATCAAATAAATTTACACTTTAATGTTGTAGATACAAGTGGTTTAGGAGTAAATTATGATATACCACTTTATAATATGATGTCGGAATTAAAAATGGATATAAAATACCTTGATAAAACAAAGACAATAACTATCAATCCAGAATTAAACAATGATCAAACAAAACAATTTTATGAGTATTTGAAAAATTTATATAAAGATGAATAATAGATACACAAAGAGAACATCTGTAAAAGGTGTTCTCTTTGTTTAAGACGATTGATTTTTGAAAGAATCGTAGTTTGAAAGAGAAAAGAAAAAATAATCTATTACTTTTTCTTTTAGTTGAGGTTTTTCTTCTATTTCCGAATAAAGAATATGATTTTTCAACTTAAGATTTGCAAATAATTTCTTAATCACTTTATTTAATTTTTCTTTTTTTGCACTATCAGAACTTCATTGAATTGCATTCATAACATTTTGATCTTTTCTGAAAGTGTTTACATTATCTTTTAAAATACTAATCAATTCAAGTCCTTGTTCTTTTGTTGTTGTTGCTTTAAAAAAGTAATCATAAAAAGAATTAAACTTTTTAGTAACCTTATCTAAGGTATCATATTCTTTGTCTAAGATTTGTTGATTGTTTGTAATGCTTTTGGGACTTAATTCACCTGTTCCCACACTAAGAGATAAAACTTTTTCTTCTTGTTTTACTAAAGCATATGAATGGATTTTTATATCTTTATCAATTATTCCTTTAACATCCGATTGGATATCATCAATATGTAATCATTTTGTTAAATATAAAGTAGGACGCCGGGGTGGTACCACCCCAGCGTCCTACTTTAAACTTTTAAAACATACTATTCCTTCCTTTGATTTTTGTATAAATTATATATAATATATTAGCCATCAGAACAATAACCCACTAACTTGGTCAGGGTAGAAATACAGCAGCCATATGAGGAAGTGTTGTGTCAGGTGGTTTTTTTGATAAGGAAAGTTATGTCAGATGTATTTTTTGAATTAGAAAACGGTGATCGTTTTAAATATCGTGTTGGGGTGATTATTCGTAAAGAGAATCAAATTTTAATAGCAAGTGATCCGTGGAATGGTTATTGATATTTACCAGGTGGGAAAGTTGCTATGCACGAAAGTATTGATGAAGCGGTTTTACGTGAAATCAAAGAAGAATTGAATATAAATGTTGTGAATATACATAAGCATTTTTTGATTGAGTCGTTTTATGTAAATAGTTTTAATTTAAAACGTTACCATGAATTATCTATAATTGTTTCAGCAATACCTGTTTCATTTGAAAAGATATCAAAACCAGAATTTACATTTGAAGAAAACGGAAATGTTTTTGCTTTTAAATGAATAGATATTGACAAACTTAAAGACATTAATTTCTTTCCCAGATTTTTGGTAGATCAACTAGATAATTTACCACAAGATATCAAAATAATTACTATCAGGCAATAATAGTTTAATATAAAAAGCACTGTATACAGTGCTTTTGGTTATTTCTTGTAAAAATCACTTATAATTTTAAAGTATTTATCAAAGCTTTCAAAATATAGCATATGACCAACTTTATTAAAAACTTCAATTTGGATATCTTTAACATTTTCCTTAAAATATTTGATGCAGTTTTCTCTATCAATAACAGCATCTTTTTCACCCAACATTAATAAGGTAGGAACATTAATTTTATTTAATCCTGCTTCAATTTGATTCATCAAATTTATATCTGGCAAACTGTGTCCGAGTTTTAAAATTGTAGGATTGTTATAAAGTCAAGGATTAAAGTTGTTTCTTTCATTTTCCATAAAATCTTTATTTTCAAATAGATTAGTTGGATCAAAATAGAGTGCTTTTAAGAAAACTTTATAATCATCAAAAGTTTTAGGAAAATATGTATCTAAATAGTCTTGTTTTTTAACTAATGATGATTTATTCATCGGAGCAACATAAATCATTTTTGAAAATAGTTCAGGTGCTTTTTTATAAGCAAGCGAAATAGTTCCACCTCCCATTGAATGGCCAATTAAAACTACATCTTTTAAATTATTTTGTTTGATAAATTTAATTAATAAATCAGAAAAACCGTTAACGCTAATTTCATCATTATTTTTTGCTTCTAATAAGTTGTTTCCTGGAAAAGAAATTGCATAATAATCACTTAGGGTTCATTTATCCATAAAAACATTATGAATTTCTGCTCTTGAGTTAAATCCATGTACAAAAATAATTGGGTTTTTAGGTTGGTTGTTATCTTTAAAAACATAAGGATAATCGTATTTTAAGTTCATATAACCTTTCTTTTATCTATTTATTAATAGATAAAATTATAACATCTAAAATTTATGTATTTTATATTTTTTGAAGTAAAATTTCTTGTTTTCTTTGTAGAAATTTTTGTCATTTTCTATAAAGAAAAACCTTAAAAAACACTAAAGAAGAAATTAAGAAAATAATGCTTATGTGAAATACTATTGCAATATATGGAATTGGAATAGGTACAATAGAGGCAATTGTGTAAAATTCTCCTCCATATTGTCAATCCTGATTTACTAAACCAGAGGCATTGTGTGTTATGTTAAGTTCAAAAATCATTATAGTAGTATATATAAGTTGAATAAGGAAGAATATATTTGTGTAAATTATATCTTTGTATTTATTATCGTGATAGGATATATAATAATATACTCCTATAACATATATAATAAAGTGCGACATAAAATAAAGTTTGTTTAATGATGTACCGATAAAAATATATCATAAATTTATTGATGCTTGTGGTTCAGTATAAGGAACAAAAATAACTGTTAAAAACCCACAAAGGGCTGCTGTCGGAGCGATATAAGAAATTATTTTATGGTTTTTTTCATTTATCAACAGGATGCTAATTATTAAATATAACATCGGACATATATCGAGTAAAAGTGATTTTGACAAAACAGTGCTTCGATAAAAATCATTGCTAGGTGCTGATGTAATTTCGGAAATTAAAGCAATATCTCTAAATCATCTTGCTGCAGCAAAGTATATTAATAATGTAATTCCGATGCTAATTTTTATCCATCTTTTTCTAAGTTTGTTTTTTGTCTTTTTGTTTATATACCAAGGTAAAAAAGCAAAAACAAAAGACAAAAACAAAATAAGTATTAAAAATCCATTTTTCATTTATTCCTAACTAATAAATTATATAAGTTTTATGCAAAAAGATAAAAAAACCACAGCGTGGTTTAAATGAGGATAGGATATTTTATCTTTTAATTTCTTTAAGACGAGCACTTTTACCTTTACGATCACGCATATAAAATAATCTTTTTCTACGAACTTTATTTGAACGTACTACTTCGATGTGTGCTATTAAAGGTGAGTGTACAGGGAATGTTCTTTCAACACCAATTCCATAAGAAATTTTTCTAACTGTAAATGATTCTCTTGTTCCTGATTCTTTTTTAGAAATTACTAAACCTTCAAAAACTTGGATACGTTCTTTTTCACCTTCGCGGATACGAACTGAAACACGAACATTATCACCTGTTTGAAAGTTTGGTAAATCATTACGCAACTGACTTTGTTCTACAATTTCTAATAATTTATTTCTCATTTTGAATCCTTTCAATGATATCGGGGCGATTTTTTAATGTTTTTTTATATTGCGCATTCCGTTTTCATTTATCAATTTCTTTATGATTACCATTAAACAAGACTTCAGGGACTTTCATACCCTTATATTCTCTTGGCCTGGTATATTGTGGGTAATCTAATAAACCTTGTCCTTGAAAAGAGTCATTAATATGTGATTCTGCTTTTATAACACCAGGTAGCAATCTAATTATACTATCAGCAATAACCATCGCTGGGAGTTCTCCACCTGTCAAAACATAATCACCTATTGATAATTCTAAGTCAACTAGTTCAACAACCCTTTCATCAAAACCTTCGTATCTACCTGCTATTAATGTAATTTGATCCTTTTTAGATAATTCATTTGCAATTTGTTGGTTAAAAGTTTTACCCTGTGGTGAAACTAAGATTTTATAACCACCACGATTCTTTAATGAATCTAATGCTAAATCAATTGGTTCAACTTGAAGCAAAAGACCGTGGCCACCGCCATAAATTTCATCGTCTACTTTACGGTGTTTGTCTTTACTGAAATTTCTAAAATCAATAACATTAATTTCAATAATATTATTCTGAATAGCTTTATGAATAATGCTTTCATGATAAAAAGGTGTGAAATAATTTGGAAACAAGGTTAAAAAATTGATTTTCATTTTATTTTGATACTTTGTGAGCTTTAAGTAGGTTCGCAACTGTGTCAGTAGGTTTTGCACCTTGATTTAATCATTTAACTGTAGCCTCTTTGTTTAAAACAAATTCCTTAGTCGATGGATTGTAGTGTCCTAATGCTTCAATAAATCTTCCATCACGTGGAGCTCTTGCATCAGCAGCAACAATTTTATATACTGGTTTGAATTTACTTCCCATACGTTTAAGTCTTATTTTTACCATTAATATCCTCCTTTGCTGTCAAGTAATTTTACTTGACACTTTAAAAATGTTGTATAAATTATAATAAAAAAATTTTTATAATCAAATTTAATTTAAAAATTCATTTAAGACTATATAAAAGACTTAAATGAATTTTGTTAATATATTAACCTACTACCCGTAAATCAAGATATCATTTTGGAAGTATATACTGACCTATTGAGAAGGTATTGTTAGCACCAAATTTAAAATCATAATTTTTAAAATAAATATAGTTAAAAATTATTATTATAGCTAATGCAATAAATGCCAATAAAACTAATATATCGATTCAAGTAGGTTTAATTTGTCGATATTTTGTCCGTTTTTCATATGGATCATAACCACGAGTTTCCATTGAGTTTGCTAAATCATCCGCTTTTTGAAAAGATGAAACAAATAAAGGGATAATTAAGGTGGTAAATGCGGTTATTTTTTCTTTTAAATTACCATTTTTAAAATCCACTCCACGTGAAGATTGAGCTTTTATAATTCTTTGCGATTCATCTACTAATGTTGGGATAAAACGCAAAGCGATCGAGATAATTGTAGCGATAATATGTGTTGGAATAAATAAGAATTTTAAAGGATAAATCAAATCTTCGATTGCTTTATTTAATAAAATAGGCCGTGTTGTGTTGGTAAGCAAAGATGTAATTAAAACCATTATGTAAATTCTTAAAAACAATGCTAAAGTTCTGTTGATAGAATTTAAAGAAACACCATATTGGATTTTCGCATTTTGTCCAAATGTTTTTACAAGTGTTGAATAATCAAAGTTAGTTCCTAAATAATATTGCTGTCAACTGATTGGGGTGGTAAAATCTGATTTAGATGTATAAAAACTTCAAAAAAGTTCATTATGATAGTGATCATTATAGACTGATTCAGAATTTATGATATATAAATTAACTAAGAAAATAACAACTGAAATAAAAATAGGTAGTTTAAGTAACTTAAATAAAGGTCTAATTTTTTTAGTAGATGCTAGATAAATAATTACCAAAGGAAGTAAAATAACAAATAAATCAATAAATGAACTAGCAATAAATACCATTATAATATATAAAACAGTTAAAAAAACCTTTATACGAGGATCGAAATTATAAAGAAAACCATTACCAGGGATATAACGACCAAAAATACTTTTCATTATTTATCCTCTCTTGATAAATTGATAAAATCAGCAAGTTCTTTTAATGATTTTACCTTAGGTACATCTAATCCGTTTTGTCTTAATTTAAAGACAAATTCGAGTAATTTGGGAGGCTGTAAATTGTTTTCTTTTAGAAAAAGAATATCATTTAAAACTTCATAAGGTTGTCCTTGTCGCACAAGTTTTCCGTCTTTTAAAACAACAACTTTACTTGCTCTTTCTAGGACATGGTCTAAATCATGTGTAACATTTATAATGGTTTTACCGCTTTGGTTGAGTTTGGTTAAAATATCCAAGATTTCTACCACACCCACAGGATCCAATCCAGCAGTAGGTTCATCAAAAACCATAAAATCAGGGTTCATTGCTAAGATACCAGCAATAGCAACGCGTCGTTTTTGTCCACCCGACAACTCAAAAGGACTGCGAGACAAATATTCTGAACCTAATCCTACCATTTCCAAACATTTTCTAGCTCTTTGATATGCTTCTTCTTTAGGTACACCATATGCAATAGGACCAAAAGCGATGTCATCTTTTATAGTATTTTTGAAAAGTTGGTATTCAGCAAACTGAAAAACTATCCCGATTTTCTTACGTATTTCTTTTAGGTTTTTAATTTTTCTTCGTTTTTGTGAATCGTTTATGATATGAAATTTTTCTGTATGGTAGTTTTTTAACTTTTTATTATATATATCAGTTGAAAAAGTTCATTCTACTGTTCCAAAAGAAGGTTTAAGTAAGCCATTTAGATGTTCAATTAAAGTAGTTTTACCTGAGCCAGTTGACCCGATAATACCTAAGTATTCACCATCAGCAACATCTAAGGAAACATCAGTGAGAGCAGTAAATTCTCAAGGAGTTCTTTTATTAAAAATATGTGTAATTTTGTTTGTTTTTACTTGCATATATTGTCTATTAACTCCTGTTCGTTATAGGTTGGATTAATTCCTTTAATAAGTTCGCTAAGTTTATAAATAAAAGGAGAATCGATTTTCGCTAAATCAATTATGTCTTTATTATTTAGTATTTCTTGTGGTGAGCCAAATGCCACTAATTCACCATTTGAAAAAACTAAACATTTATCAGCTAAAATTGCTTCATCCATATTATGTGTGATAGAAATTAAAGTTTTCTGCCTTGAATCGCGAATTTCTTTAATTAAATTTAAAACATCATGACGGCCCTTTGGATCAAGCATCGAAGTAACTTCATCAAAAATCATAACATCTGGATCTAATGCTAAAACCGAGGCGATTGCAACACGTTGTTTTTGCCCACCAGAAAGGTTTTCAGGTTCTCTTTCAAGATGATTTTGCATCCCAACACGTGTAGCACATTTTAAGATAATATCTTTCATTAATTTTGGATTAACACATCGATTTTCAAGTCCAAAAGCAATATCATCTTCAACAGAAGAACCGATAAACTGGTTATCAGGGTTTTGAAAAATAATACCTATTTTTTTGCGAACCTGAACTAGTGTAGTACGATGATATTCAATACCATCAATATAAACTGAACCTTGTTGCGGCTTAAGCAAACCGACCAAAATTTTAGAAAGGGTGCTTTTTCCACTCCCGTTATGACCTAAAACAGCTATATATTCACCTTTTATGATGTGAAAAGAAACATTTTTCAATGCAGGTTGTAAGATTCCAGGTTTATAACTAAAAACGATGTTATTAACTTTTATCATATATATATTTTAATAAAAAAGCAGGATTTAAAGAATTATTTTTATTTTTATGTTTTATAATAAATTATAAATATTTTAATTTTGTTTTATTAATTTGTATTTTAAAAATACTTAGCGACCTACAAAAAGAACTTGTGGAAAATTTCCACATTTAGACATTTATGGTATAATCTAAATTATGAATATCAAAAAACAATTATCATATAAAGACATAGCAGCACAATCTAAAGTTTCTATTTCAACTATTTCAAGGTTTTATAACAACGGATACGTGTCTAAAAAAACAAAAGAAAGAATTCAAGCCGTAGTAAAAGCAAATGAGTATTATCCCAATCAAGGAGCCCGTTTAATCCGAGGGCGTGATAATTCAGTATTTATTATTATGCCAATTTGAGCGCAAAATTTATATGCATCTATTGTAAGCGGAATTACCATTTCTTGTGCAAAAACAGGAAGAAGAGTAAATACAACCTATTCAGGCAGTTCGACATCTGAATATATTGATTCAATAAGATATGCATTATCTTGAAAACCCGGATCAATTGTTGTATTTATTCCACAATATGATAAAGAATTATTTGACTTTATTCGTAAAACAGATGATACAACATTTATAGTTTACGGACATCAAGTTCGGGGGATAAATTGAATCAAACCTGATGTGACCAAAGGCTTTTATGATTTAACTAACAAAGTAATGTTAAGTACACACCCTAAGGATCGAAAAGCAATTTTTGTTAAAGATGATCGTCTTAGTGATTCACAGATTGCTGAAAGAATTCAAGGATACGAAAGAGCTTGTTCGGAAAATGGTTGAGAAATTCACGATTTTCATTTAAGTACCAAAAAAGAAATTGATGAAATTATTCGTTTAAATAATTACCTTAAAAAGAATAATATTAAAAATATTATATGTTCAACACACGAAGTTTATGTAACTTTAACTGTTACATTAGGGGTGCGTGAATACACATTTACAGATATAGGTTATCAATCAATTTATGATAATATGAAGAATTATTCAGCAAAAATATTCATTGATTACCCTAACATCGGATTTAAAATCGATGATATGATTACAGTTTATAAAGAAACACATGAATTTATTTCTAAAATAATTCCTATTGAAATTTTAGAACCAAGAAGATAATGTCAAAATTTAAAAAACATTATGATAATTTTATAACAATCTTCACATCAATTGTTTGGTCAACGAAAAAATTAGATGATGTTTTAGGTAATCAACTTAAACGTATTCGTTTTGTTCGTTTAGGTTATGTAGGTTTAGTAATTTTTGCTTCATTAATTTCAGTTTTTTCTTTGGTTTCACCAACCGAAGAGATTAAGCCTTATTGAGGACCTGCTGTTGCTACATTACAACTTATTACCTTTGCATTTTTTATCTTTGATTATGTTGCACACTTAGTTACATATCGGATTTATAATAATTTAAATAAAGATATTCAGTTGTGAAAAAGTACAGTAAAATTTATTTTTTCTGGGACAGGGATTGTTATTTTATTGTGTATTTTAACGTCTTTACATGTGATTGAGGATTTTAGTAATCATATTTCACCTGCTTTATCTAAAGCAATAAATTTCTTTAGAATCTTAAATATTTTTAGATTTATTCGTTTATTTATAGTGTTGGCATTTTTTGCACCGTTTAAGATTATCATAGATGTTTTTGCTAAACAAAAAAAGGTGCTCTCATATGTTTTGTTATTAGTAATTTTAGTGATAATTGTTTTTGCGATATTGATATGAAATAATGAAACAGTATATTTAGAAAATGAGCAAAAAAACTGATTAGAAAGTCAAAAAATTGATTTTAAGCAGTGACAAGAATTTTTAAATTATAAAAATTTAAATGAAATAGAGACAAAAAAATTCTTACAACAACATCCTAATTTACAGACAAACCTAGCAAATTTTGAAAATAATTATCAAAGTTATCAAGATTTATCTAGTGGTTATGTAAAGAATTTTGTGGATGCTTTGTATTTTTCAACTATCACATTAACTACAATAGGTTATGGTGACTTACTACCACATGCACCAATTACAAAAATTATAGTTTCAGTTAATGCATTGATTGCTTTAGCAATTATAGCTATTCCATCTGGGGTTATAGCAGGAGCATTTTTAACAGAAATGCAAGCACATATACAGAAAAAGAATAAAAAAAAGGACACTGAAGTGATTGATGAAACAAATCAAAATGCTTCGGAAAACGAGGTAAGCAATGATTAAATTAGGATCTCACATTTCTTTTAAAGCTCCACATTATTTACCTGGGGCAGTAAAAGAATCACAAGAAAACGGTGCAAATACAATGATGGTTTATCTTGGAGCACCACAAACTACCAAGAGAGTAGATGTAGAAAAATATAAATTACAAGAATATGAAGAAAATTGAGCTAATGTGATTCCAAAAGAAGATATTATAGTTCATGCACCATATGTTATTAATCCAGCAAGTCCATCAAAACATGCTTTTTCAAATGATTTTTTAATAGCAGAAATTAAAAGAATGAATTATTTAGGATTAAAATGATTAGTCTTGCACCCAGGATCATATACAGAATTTGAACCACAAGAAGCACTTGATCAACTTGTTGATTCACTTAAATATATACTTGAAAATACAAAAGATGTAGTAATTTGCATTGAAACAATGGCAGGAAAAGGAACAGAAATTGGAACAAATTTTGAGCAAATTCGTTTTATTTTAGATTGAGTTGATTCAGAACGAGTACAAGTTTGTTTAGATACGTGTCATATGTGGGATTCTGGATATGATTTGCAAGATTATGAAAATTTTAAAAATGAGCTAAAAAGATGAAATCTGCTTGAAAGAACCAAAGTAATACATTTAAATGATTCAAAGCACGAAATTTTCTCTCGTAAAGACCGCCACGCAAACATCGGAAAAGGAACAATAGGAACCGAGACACTCAAAAAATTTGTTCATGATCCTGATTTTGATAATATTCCTATTATACTAGAAACTCCATGAGCAGATGATGGACCAATTTACAAAGATGAAATAGCATTATTATTAAGTAAATAAAGAGATTTGCAGTGTAAACTGCATTTTTTTTACTTTCTGGTAACAACAAAAGATTATAAGTTCGCTTTTTGTTCTTTTTTTAGTTCGTGTTTAAAAATCATTAATAATTTAAATGGAGCGAATATGAAAAAAATTAAAAAATGAATATGAATTCTTTTAAGTGTGTTGGTTGTTCCTGCATCTGCAAGTGGTTTATTTTTATATCAACATAATAAACAAAATAACCATAAATATATTACTATAAAGGTTCAAAAGGTTATTGATGGTGATACAATCATAGCAACTGATTTATTTAATAAACAATATCATATACGGCTCTATGGAATTGATACACCTGAGACTCAAAAAGATTTTAAAAAAGAAAAGCTACAAAAATATGAAAATGATTATGCAAAGAAAGCAAAGCAATATACATCAGAATTAATTGAAAATAAAAGAATATATATGCAGCAAATTCAAGTTGATAAATATAAAAGGGTAGTTGCTGTTTTATATTTATCAACAAAAGATGATTTTTATAATTCAATTAATGCTAAATTAGTAGAAAAAGGACTTGCTAGAGTTCATTATATTCAAGATAAAAATCCTAAAGCACCTTACTATACATATAATGAAGAAATGAAGCAAATGTATGTAAAATTACTTAAAAAACAAGAGATATCAAAAAGTAATTTAAAAGGCTTTTGAAAAGAAAATTTATATACTATTTTCTCGAAACCATAGGTTTTTCTATATAAAAACAAGGGATTTATAACAAAAATGGTATAATTTAAAAAATATTTATGCTTTAGGAGTAAAAATATGTCAGCAAAGAATACACAAGATTATAGTGCAGCAAATATTAAACACTTAGAAGGTTTAGAACATGTTCGTAAGCGGCCAGGGATGTATATTGGAAGCACATCGAAATCAGGACTCCATCATATGGTTTGAGAAATTGTAGATAACTCTGTTGATGAAGCAATGGCAGGATATGCAAAAAATATTCATATAACAATAACAAAAGAAGAAAATATAATAGTAGAAGATGATGGTCGCGGCATTCCTACTGATGCTCATCCAAAATTTGGTATAAGTGCATTAGAAGTAGTTTTAACCAAACTTAATGCTGGTGGTAAATTTGAATCAAATGCATATAAAGTTAGTGGGGGTTTACATGGTGTTGGGGCTTCAGTTGTTAATGCTTTAAGTGATTCGATGAAAGCATGAGTTAAACGTAATGGGAAAGTTTATTTTGCTGAATTTCATAATGGTGGGCAAACTTTAACACCCACAAGTGTAATTGCTGATTGCGATCCAAACGAGACAGGGACCAAAATTCAATTTCATCCTGATTTTAGAATAATGGAGAAGTTGAGTTTTGATAAAGATATAATAATAGATCATTCTAAACAAATAGCTCACCTTAATAAGGGTTTACTTGTTACAGTTAAAGATGAAAGAGACGATTCTTATCAAGAATTTCGATATGAAAATGGGATAATTGATTATGTTAAAGAAGTAGATGAAGGTTATAAACCTGTGAATAATGATGTTATTTATGCTTCAGGAGAATATAAATATATTGATGAACATACTCAAAACGAAGTTATTATAGGCGTAGAAGTAGCTGTGCAATACCTTTTTGACTTATATCGTTCTAATATAATTTCATATACAAATAATATTCTAACAATTGAAGGTGGGACACATATATCTGGTTTTTATGATTCAATAATGCGTTTAGTCAATTCATATGCTCAAGAAAAAGGTATTTTTAAAAATGAATCAGAGCGTTTTACCCGTGATGACTTAATTGAAGGAATGACAGCGATTATTTCAATAAAACACCCTGATCCACAGTTCGAAGGACAAACAAAGGCGAAATTAGGTTCTAAAGATGCTCGTAGAGCAGTAAATGAGATTTATTCAGAAGCTTTTGAACGCTTTTTAAATGAACATCCCGATTTAGCTAAAAAGATAGTAGAAATTGCTATAGCTGCACGTAGAGGACGTCTTGCATCGAATGCAGCAAGAGATAATGCTCGTAGAAAGAATGTTTTTGAAAGCGGAGGTTTACCAGGTAAGTTATCAGATTGTTCATCAAAAAATGCAGAAATTTCAGAGTTATTTATAGTCGAAGGAAATTCAGCTGGTGGGTCAGCTAAGATGGGTCGTGATCGTCATATCCAAGCTATATTACCACTTCGCGGAAAAATCCTAAATGTAGAAAAAACCAGACAAGAAAGAGTGTTTGGAAATGAAGAAATAATGTCGCTTATTACAGCATTAGGAACAGGATTGGGTGAAACCTTTAACATTAATAAATTAAGATACCATAAAATAGTTATAATGACAGATGCCGATGTCGATGGTGCACACATTAGAACTTTATTATTAACATTCTTCTATCGTTATTTTAAACCTTTAATAGAATATGGATTTATCTACATCGCGCAACCTCCTTTATATAAGATTTCACAAGGAAGAACGGTAGAATATGCTTTTAATGACCAACAAAAAGAAGAAATTATTGCTAAATTTAATCAGAGTCAAAAAATAACAATTCAACGCTACAAAGGACTTGGGGAAATGGACCCTATTCAACTTTGAGACACAACAATGAACCCGAAAAACCGCAAAATGTTACAAGTTCAAATCGAAGATGCAGTAAGAGCAGACCGTATTTTTGAAATTCTTATGGGTGAAAATGTTTTACCACGTAAACAATTTATAGAAAATAATGCAAAATATGTTAAAAATATTGATTTATAAAAGTACCTATTAATTAGGTACTTTTATAAATTACATTAGCATATGGTTATTTAATCAATAACGATTCTTCATCCATTTGTTTTGGTTTTGGGATATTTAGATAATCTAATAAAGTTGGTGAAATATTAGCTAGACATCCATCTTTTAATTTTACTGATTTATCGGTGCAAATAAGCATAACAGGACTACTTGTATGTTTGGTTGCTGGTTTTCCGCTTTCATCTTCAGTTATTTCTGCATTTCCGTGATCAGCTGTTATAAATACAGTGATATTGTTGCTTTGTGCTCAATCAATAATTCTTTTAATTTGTGTATCTAAAAAACTTACTGCTTCAATAGTAGATTTAAGATTTCCGGTATGTCCTACCATATCAGGGTTAGCAAAGTTCATAATAGTAACATCAAAATCTAAAGCATTTTTTAATAACTCATCGGTAATACCTTCAGCAGACATATGTGGTGCATCAGCATATGATTCTACTTTTAATGAATCAACCATAATTCTTTTTGAGTTTTTAAACACAATGTCTTTTCCGCCATCCATAAAGTAAGTCACATGTGCATATTTTTGTGTTTCGGCAACACGTAATTGACTTACATCTGCTTCTTCCAAAACCCTACCAATAGGCATATTAATTTCCATTTCATCAAATGCAATATTTGTTTGAATTCCTTCATATTTCATCATTGAAACAAATTGGTTAATTTTAACAGGTTGTGACGGTTTATTTTCGTATAAAGGTGAACCAATTAATAAATGAGTCAGTTGTCTAGCTCGGTCAGGGCGGAAGTTAAAGAAAATAATTGAATCACCATCTTTTATAAATGAATCTGCTGACAAGTTTGCTTTTTGTGCAGGTATAAAAAACTCATCTGAAATATCATTAGCATATTGCGAATCAACATAATCAAGAGCATTTTGATATTTATTTTGCGAATTACCTAATAAAGTTGCGTATGCTTTTTCAACACGATCAAACATTTTATCACGGTCCATTGCATAAAAGCGACCAGAAACGGTTGCGATGTTGTAATTATATTTATCACAGATATCTTGTAGTTTTTGCATTGATGCTTTGATTGAACGAGGGGCAACATCACGACCATCACCAAAAGCATGTACAGAAACTTTTTTAAGTCCATATTCGTATGCTGCATCTAGAAGTTCAAATAAATGTGTTTCTAATGAGTGAACACCACCTGGAGATAAAAGTCCCATTAGATGAAGTGTTGAATTATTCTTTTTAACATCCTCGAATGCTTTTACAAATGCTGGAGCAGATTTAAAAGTTCCATCTTTTAAAGCTTTGTTAATTAATGATAATCCTGTATACACAATTGTTCCTGCACCAATATTTAGATGTCCCACTTCTGAATTACCCATTTGTCCTTTTGGTAATCCTACAAACTCACCAGAAGCCTGAATTAATGAATTAGGGTATTCAGCAAATAATTTATCAAAGGTTGGTGTATTTGCTAAAGCAAAACCGTTTCCTTGGCTTTCCCTACGTAATCCTAATCCATCTATAACTATTAAAATAACTTTTTTCATATTAAACCTCGATATATTTAATAGATATTGTATCACAAATTATCTTTTTGTTGCAACAGATAATTTTCCACCTATAACTGTATATTCCATATTTTCAACCATTTTAAGTTGATATTCAAATTCGGATAAATTATCGTATGCTTTAGAAAATAAAAACATTATAAAATCATACACCATCATCATTGCACGAACATCATTTTCACAATATTTTTTTAAGTTAGGAACGATATTGTTTTGTCATACAGCATCATTGGTTGCGCCTAAATATCTTAATATAGCAGCTTCCATTGCCATTGTTCCTTTTTGAATTACAAGTTCTGAATAAGGTGTGATTTTGTTTTTCAGATCAAAATTCATATGAGTGATGTATTTTTCTATTTTCTTAATAGAAAAATAGTATTTTAGGAAGTTGATATGAATTAGTTTTTTAGTAGTTATTATGTTTTCTTTAATAAAATCTTTATCAACTTTTGTTGTTTTTATGTTATTACCATCTTCGTAAAAAGCAGTAATTTTTTCATAATTTTTTTTCTCTTGCTTTGAATTTTTAAAACAATCAGCTAAATCAATTGTGTGATTATTAATTCAATCCACCATACCAGCAAAATAATGAATGCTTTTATATTTTTGATCAATATATTGTTCAAATTCTTTGTTGTTTAGGTAATTTTCAGTAACTAAATCTTTAATCTCCTTATTGCGTGCATTTTCATAATTTTTGTTATATACAACAAATCAATCTGCTTTATTTGAATAAATGACATCGATTAAATCAACTAAATTATATATAGTTAAATCTTTTGTATCTATTACAATATTTTCAACTTTTTCTTCGATGCCATTTTTAGTTATAATAACAGAAACTTGATTTACTAATTGATTATATGGAGCAATATTATTTAAAGGAGGATATAAGTCAGAAAAACCCTCATAATCATATCAACAGATCCGAGCATCTTTTTGATGTAAGGGGAGAATTTTTGTCAAAGCATCTAAGTTAAAAAAATTAATGTTTTTATTATATAGTTCTATTTTTCTTGTAAATTCAACTAAATTTTCTTTTTCTTTTTTGCTAAAGAAAGAAAAAGAAATTTCATCAAAATTTGGACCTATAAACAGTTTATATAAAGCAATTTTTTGTTCTTTATTAATAAAGTTTCATTCATCAATTCATATTTTTTGTGAATTTGTTTGATAGTTTAATGTGTTATTCAATCAACTTTTTACAGATTCGATTTTTTTATCTTTTTCAATTGATAAAAACTTATATATTGCATCAAAGTTGCTTTTGTTGTTAAATTCATTAAATGCTTTTTCAATAATTTTTTTATATATCTTAAAAGACCGAAATTCAATGGTAATTTCTTTTGAAAGATTTTCAATAATAAAAAGTTTTTCATCAGTTGAATGAAGTATGTCAGCTGTTTTTTGAGAAAATGAAATACCATTTCTTTTGATAATATTAATAAATTCTAAATGGCTGTTTTCATTATGGTTAAAGCCTAATTTCAAATTAATATCACCTGTTCTTACTAATGCTTCAAACATCTGTTTTTGATATGTGCTAGGATTATCCTTAGAAATTTTACGGATAGATTTTGCAACATCAGCAGCAAAAGATTCATAAAAGTTTATTTTACCTTTTTGTACCTTACGATGTATTCTATCTCAGGGATTTATTATTAAAACTGACATATCGTTAATATTAATGTTGTTTGTCTTAAAAATTTGATAAATATAGAAATGTTTGTAATACATTTCATATTTACATCTTGCTGTATAACTTAATAAAACTAATTTGTTCAAGGATTTATGATAAATAAAGAAAGGTGCAACATAATCGAAATCGCCTGATACATCATATAATGTTCCGTTAAAGATTAAATCTATTTCATTATCCTTGATAGCTTTTAATGTATCGATATGCTTGGTTTGATAGTCACTTTTCGATGAAATAAATTTAACTTGTGAATTTGGAATATTATATTTATTTAAATATCAATTTAATGCATCTTTTAAATAATTATCATAACTATCTTTATTTACTTTTATATATGTTTCTGTATCACTAACAGAATCTAAATTTAATTCATGAAATGCATCAATATCGTGATTTTCGAAAAATTCATAATCAAAATTAACAAATTGCTCATCATCTTCTTCGTTAGTTATTTCGATGTTATCTCAAGTTCTGTTTCATCTCTTTTGATATTCTTGTTTAATATCACTAATAAGTGAATCGTTATTTCAAATTAATGCAGGATTATTACCAAAAACGCGTTTAAAAATATTTCATGTAACTTTATTTTGTTGTTTTTGCATTTTATTCAGAATCCTTTTTCTCGATTAGTTTTTGCTCCACTTTTTCAAGTTTAGCAATTTCTTTAATAAATTCTGATTTTCCAAAATCACTTATCTTACGCTGCATTTTTGAAAAATGTTTATGTGCTATATTATTTGCACTATCTTCTATGCTAGATAAAAGTTTTCGCATCTTATCTGCATTTTCAATAATACCTTCAATTTCTTTGTTTGATTTCTCGATATGATTTAATATATTTTTTTCTACAAAGTCGTTGAATTTCTCAAGTATTACTTTTTTACTATTAAATTCTATTTTGTCTGCATTTAATGAATATTTTATTTGTAAGATGTTTTTTAATAATGAAATAAGATTTATTAAAGCAACATCACGAACAATAAATATCTCGTTATAACCTGAAATTTTTTCAATATAAAGAACGCTATTAGGTTCTAATTCAGTGACTAAAATTGCAAAATCAGCCTTAAAGTTTTTTCGATCTTGTTCGAGTTTTTCAATAAAGTCTTTGTTTCTTCTTGATCCTTGTTCGGTAATTCTATTTTTTGCTTCAATTATAATAGTCCCATATGAATTTTTATCGTCATCTAAGATATTTAAATCTTTAAAATCTATTTTAAAATCGGGTTTTCTATTGTTTATATGTTTGGTGGTTTTCTCAAAACTAACATCTTCTGAAAAAGCAAAGCCTTCTGCGAGTTTATTAAAAATATGATTCTCAAATTCCTCACCATATTCCTTGGTTGATTTATTATATCTATATTTTTGTAGGGTTTCTAACTCGGTTTGAAGTTTAGTTGATAACTGTTTTTTGTCTTCAAATTCAGCAAGTAGTTTTTCGTTCTTTTCTAGAAGTGATTGCTTTTCTACATTTAAAATTTGAAGTTTATTTTCTAATTCCATCAATTGTTTTTGATGTTGTTGTTGAAGTTTAAGTTTTATGTTTTCAATTTCTTTATTTAAAATAGAATTTTCATAATCTTTCTTTTCTGCTTCAAATTTATCTTTTAACTTATTTCTCTCTTGCTCAAGTTGCTTATAATAATTATCCTTAAGTTCGTTTTCAAGTTTTTGTGTTTTTTCAACATTTTCTATTATGAGTTTATTAATTTCATAATCTTTTTGATTTTTTAGTTCATTGTATTCTTTTGAATTCTTTATTTCTCTTGTGAAAGTTTTTTCTAAATTTTCTTGTATTTCCTTAGTAAGTCGATTTTTTTCATTTTGTATGATTTGTTCTCTGATTTTACCTGTTTCATCTGTAATTTTTTTTAGATCTTGGTTCAGAATATCGTTTAAATTAAAATAATCTCCATCTGAAACATTAATATCATCAATGAAAAATTCAAGGTTTTGAATATCTTTAATTTTAATATTAATTTTTTTTGATTTAACTTGCATGTCACCTCCTTAATATATAATTATTTTAATAATTATATATATAGTTTAACAAAAGCAAATAAAATACAAGAAATTTTCTTGTATTTTAATTATTAGTACACCGATTCTAGTCATTCTTTTTATAAGGTTTTAAGGTTAATAATTCAGTTAGTAGTTCATCATAATCAAATTTAGAATTATCTATACCAAAGTTCTTAATAAGACTTAGTCATTTTTCTTTTAAATCTTTAACATTGTTTGATGATTCTAATCCTATATTGATATAATCTTCTTTTTCGTTAAGTCAGTAGACATTTAAATTAGAATTATAAGGTTCATTTTTTTGATATCACTTACAATTAATTTCATTACCAATTAGATCTGTATTTGTATTTATTCTTCTTAATCTTTGATAGGTTACATCAATACCAATACTATTTTCATTATTTGTAACAAGTGTAAAAGTTCTGTTTCCACCATCTTCACGGTTTAGTTCTAAAACAGCATGTCCAGTTGTTCCAGAGCCTGCGTAAAAGTCTAAAACACGAGAGTTTTTGTTTGGGTGAATATTGGATAAATATTTAATAAGTTTGGATGGTTTTGGATATGAAAAACTAATTCCAATATCGTTCATTTCGTTATTACTGTAAATATTTGTACCTGTTTTATCTTTTTCTAATAATTTTGGGATGATGAATCTTGAATGTTTTTCAAAATAACGAATAGCAAGACTTCTGTGTTGTTTCACAATAAATGATGCCCCCTCATTGACTCTGTTCTCCAATTCCTTTTGACTTCATTTTGATCTCCCAGATAAAGTAAATTCATTTGTATTATAGTTTTCTAGAACATTTATATCGTTAATAAGTTCAAAATTATTATAATTTCCCTTATATATTATACCGTTGTCAAAATCCTTAAAATATACTAAACCAACAGGAAATTTAATAGATTTTATTGGAATATCTTTTGAATACAATGAACTATCCGATTCGTTTGGATTGTTTATTTTATCATTAAAAACAAATTTGTTGTAGTCTTTTACATAACAAATAACATATTCAGCATTTTTTCTTATATTTCCACTATTTGAACCAGTTTTAGCGAAAATGAAGTTCTCTACAAAGTTTATTTCTCCAAATATTTCATCCATTAAAACTTTTAAATATGCTTGTTCATTATCATCGATTGAAACAAAAATTACCCCATCATCTTTTAATAATTCTCTTGCTAGTTTTAACCTTTCATTCATCATATTTAGTCAACCATTTTGTGTGAATTTATCACGGTAACTAAATGATTTTGC
Organism: Mycoplasma sp. 246B; assembly: GCF_054353935.1. Lineage (NCBI taxonomy): Bacteria > Bacillati > Mycoplasmatota > Mollicutes > Mycoplasmatales > Mycoplasmataceae > Mycoplasma > Mycoplasma sp. 246B. Next base: position 3,583 of record NZ_JBTHHM010000010.1, on the reverse strand, counting down.
TGCAATGTTTTCTTTATCATTTGCTAATTTATTTCCATCTTTTAATGAACTTTCGGTATTAAAGGGGGATCGATATAAATAACATCGTAATTAAAATCTAATCCGTTTCTTTGTCTATGTCTTTCAATTAATATGAGATTCTTTAATGCATCATAGTTTTCACCTATGATTAAGGTGTTTTGATCTTTTGGAGGTTTATTATCAAAATTAAATGATAATTGATCATCTTTTCTTAAAATAGCAATAGTTTTACTATCTGACTCAGGTGCTGCATCGAAGGTAAAACCCATTTTTACTCTTTGAATAATAAATTGTGAGATATATTGCACTCTATTTGGATTAGTAATATTATCAATAATTTCTTTAGCAATTTCTTTTTGGTCTTGGTTAAATTCAGTTGAAGAAAGCTCATCAATTCTAGCTTTTTCTTGTTTCTTTAGTTCATCTAAATTCTTTTGTAATTTAGATTTCTTTACACTAGTTTTGTTCATTATTCTCCTTTAGAGTAGGAGAATTTTCTAATTCTGCTTTTATTATATCTACCAATTCGATATTATTTATCTCTAATATTTCTTTTACAGAAGAAATGGTTGAATCACCGTAATAAGAAATTTTAATATCATTGGCATTGGTATTAACTTTTGCTACCAAAAGAGATAAATTGATATTTTTATTATTTTTATTATTTTTTTCTAAATACTTTTCAATATATTTTTTGTAAGCATTAAGAATATTTTCTGTTTTTTCTGGGTTAATATCGTTTTCGCTTTTAACTTCTATATAAATATGATGTGTTTGTTATTTCAAAATAAAATCTGTGTAACTCGATGTTTTTCTAAGTTCTGAATCAAGGTATTCAAATTTTATACCATCGAATACAGGGTTTTTAGTTCATATTTTTAGTTTATTTCTTAGATCCTTATTAAACTTAATCAAATCTTTTATATGGTTAGCAAAAATAATCTCTGGATTAGAATCGAGCCCTATATTAATTGTTGATTCATTTTTATCTGTGTATGCATATTTAAAGTCCTTAGGAACGGTAAGACAGTTTGAACATTCATTTTCAATATATACTGGTATTTGTTCAGGAAGAGTATTATCCCTGGTTAAAATAAAATCTATTTTATCTTCATCATGCATTTTCTTTTTTACATCTTTATAAATATTTATAATGTCATTAAGATAGTTTTTGATAAAAATGTATCTGTAAATTATGTAATCAAAATATTTATTTTCATCCTTATTCTTATCAGGTGTATTATCTTTTTCTTTACAAAAATCAACAATTCTTTGATATAAAGCATCTATTATAGTTAAAATATTTCCAGTAAGATAATTGCTGTTTTTATCAATCTGTCACAAGTTATATTGTTCCATATCAATTTTATTTTCTATTATTTCAGTATTAATTTCTTTGTTTCCGTATTTTTCTGTTTCAGCAACTATATAACCTTTCTGTTGATATTCATTAATAATATTATCTTTTCTGGTTATAAAAGTTTTTATATTTGTATCGTTAAAGTTTTTGATAAGATTTTGAACTTTTAATTCATATTCTGCTTGGTTTTCTTTTTTAATTGTATTAAAGTTTTCTAATCGTCCGGTGACAAATTTTTCATCTTTATATTCTTTTTTTTAAATACAACTGTTTTGTTTCTCCACGTTCGTGATCGACATTGCTGTAAATATAGTATTTTAGTGCTTCTGAGTTTTCTTTTTGATTCTTTTTTGGTACAGGATTACGTTTGATTCTACCTATGGTTTGAATAGGTAAGGTGCTTGAAGAAATATTACGAAGTTGCACCAACATACAAGCTCTAGGGATGTTTCAACCTGTTGAACCCCCTATTTTAAAGATAATTACATCGGTATTATCAGAGTTCTTAGAAATATCTTTCAAAGAATAACCATCTTTTGTTCTAAGTTGTTTTTCATTAATATCATCATCAAAATATTGCACAAATTTTAAGTTATGTTTATTTAAAATTTCTTTTATTTTGCTTAGATTTTTATTGAATTCATCTTTTTTATCAGAATCTATGTTGCTGCTGTTATCGACTTGGATAAGCATTGCAGCATTAATCCCGACTAAATCTGGTTCATTTTTTGCATCATTATATCTTGCTTTAACTTCTTTAAATTCTTTACATGCGATATTTAAAATTGTTTCCAAGTCGATATCACCGTCTTTATAATTACCTAATCCTTTATTAAATACTTTTTGAGTCTTTAATAATTTTATATCTGCTTCCATTAAATCTTTTTCAGTTAGTTCGATAAGATTTTTGTAATCTTTTGGTGTTGCAGTCATTTTTACAGTAAAATGTGCTCTAGATTGCATTAAATTTTCAAAACCATCTAGATTAGTCTGTTCTTTTTTAGCATTTCCTTTTGATTTATCTATATCAGAACCTATATGTGCTTCATCCCTGATATAGATTAATTTATAATTTTTATTTTTAATTTCATCGAGAAGGTTTTCAATAGCTTTTTTTCTTTTAAGATAGTGTTTTTAGTATAAGATGAAGAACCTATAATAAAAACCTTATTATTTGCTGCTAAAAACTGATAATTGGTTTCTCTTGAATAATTTTTCTTATTTGAAGGAGATTCAATTCGTTCGATTGGAAAATTTTTATTATTTATTAAGGTTCTTTTATATTCATTGAAATTATTTTCTAGTTGTTCTGGTAGTTTGGCAACAGATAAAGTTGTAACAATGAAGATTATTTTGTCTTTATTAAAATGTGTTTTATTTCATACAATCATTTGGTGAATGAAATTTAGCATCATAAAGGTTTTACCAGAACCAGTAGGTGCTTTAAAATATACTGTTTTACCTTGAGGATTTTCATCATTTATATTTATGGATTTAAGATGACCTTGCGCTTCTCTACAAAGTTGTTTTACTACTTTTTCTTGTGGTTTTATGAGTTTCATACTAATTTTTACCATCCTTAATTAAAGGTTTTAAGGTTAAAAGTTCAGTAAGTAAATCATCTTTATCAAAATTAGTTTCTTGTACACCGAAATTTTTAATTAGGTTTTTTCATTTTTCTTCTATTTCTTTAACAGTAATGTTTGAAAATAAGCTTATATCAATATAATCATCATTATCAAGTCAATATACATTTAAATTAGAATTATATGGATCGTTGTTTTTGTATCAAGTGAGATTATATTCATTCTTATTTAAATTAGTTCTCGTGTTTATTCTTCTTAACCTTTCATAGTTTATATCTCTACCAATGCTGTTTTCATTATTTGTAATAAGTGTGAAAGTCCTGTTACCCCCATCTTCACGATTTAATTGTAAAGTAGCATGACCGGTTGTTCCAGAACCGGCGTAGAAGTCTAAAATTCTAAGGTTTATATTGGGATGTAAATTTATTAATAATTTAATAATATTTACTGGTTTTGGATTATTAAACATTCCATCTGCTGGTTTTATAATATTTGTGAATTCTGTTGTTCCACCTGACGAATCTATTGATGAAAAAATGCTTTTATCTCAATATAAATCATCTAAAAGTTCATTAAACGAAAAGTTGGGACCTTAAAAAAAGTTGTGTATCCATAA
>NZ_JBTHHM010000009.1:0-31433 GCF_054353935.1 Mycoplasma sp. 246B | reverse complement strand
TACTAGATAAATATCTTTGTTTTCTAACTCGTTAATGATATGTAAATAAATTCTTTCGGTAGTATTCATACTAGCATGTCCGAGGCGCTTTGCAACGGAAGCTATTGATACCCCGGCATATAACAACAATGATGCATGTGTATGTCTAAGGGCATGAATTGTTATCAGTGGAACATTTGCTTTGTTACACCTGCGAATCAAAGTATCATTAATGGTTGAATTGTAAATTCGTTCCTTAAAAATAAAAATAGGTTTTTCCGGATCTATGTCCTTTATTATCATTGCAAACTATGATGTAGTCATTCAATCAAGTTGTACCTTGCGAATTGAAGATTTATTTTTTGTTGGTAGAAATCCACCATTTTCTTTATAATTTCAAGTTTTTGATACATTTAATGTTTGCCTAACGAAATCAAAATCTTTTGGTGTAATAGCCAATGCTCCAGAAAACCATAATCCTGTTTTAGCTATCAGCAAAATTAATCAATCTATGTTTAAGCACCTGTATTCATTTGTCTACAAAATCTCTACCATAAGAAGTTATAATAACTATTTTTTCATTATTACTTTTGGATGATTTTAAGGAACCCATAAAAGACAAGGTGAGTAATCAGATGTGTTGCTACTGTTTTATTTTCAGGTTTATTCATTTGTTTAAAAATTAAGGTTTTCAATAAATTAATGTCTTTAAGTTTAAATCACGATGCATCTATATTGTTTTTAAAATAAGACAAGGTTGAAAAAGTATACAGAGTAGATGTAGAAAACTTTTTAGGATTTAGATTTAGCGAGCAGTAAAAAATTTGTTTATTACTAGGTGATTGTCAGAAATAAATTTATCCTTGTTTTCTTTTAAAATACCATAAAAAATCTTCGGTGGTACACATTCGCCGATAATATGTCTAATATTTGAATCACTTACATCATCAGGTAAAACAAAATCATCAGGTAAACCTGTTAAAAGTAAAATTTCTTTGATAGTTAAAACTCTTGCATCGCTATAAAAACCATCTTTATATCTACCTGGATGTACATTGTTTTGTGAAGAAATTGAACCATTAGCCATTGTTATAGTCGGAGCAGGTTTATCTCATGAAATTCTTTTATATGTTGTAGAATACCCCTTGATTCGTTCTCCATTTTTCTTGATAGGAAAATACTTTTCGTTAAAATGAGCACTTTTTCCACTCGGTGTATGTTTCATTCATTCAATGTGTCTGTCATTGTGAACGGAAGCATTGTGATATTTTATATCACTTCTTTGACCTGATTCTAGGCTTGGTAGGTGTCCGATTACTTCTTCTACAGTCTTTATCTTTGTGGGGTGTGGTATTTGTATATCTAGGTTGCTAATGATAATTACAGCACGTTTACGGTCTTGTGCAGTGTCAAAATCTTTGGAATTTAATTTATAAAAATCGATATGTTGATATAAACTACTTAGTTCATTTTTTAAATATTCCTGGATATTTACAAGTTTGTTATTTATCATTATCTTAGTTGTATACATCTGAATTACATTTTCAATAATAATAAGTTTTGGATTTGTTTGTTTGATAAAATCTACAACATATGTAATCAATAGATTTCTAGGATCATCTATCTTTCGTCTTCCGGCTAGTGACATCCCTTGACAAGGAGGGGTAGCAATTAAAATTTGATTATTAAGTTGTTTGTGTCTTAAAACCAATGAATCAAAGACATTTTTATTACTTATATCACCGATTATCATTTTTGAATTTGGATATAAAAAATCGTGTATATATGCTCTTTTAGCTATCAATTCATTAGATAAGGTAACATCAAAACCAATATTTTTTAATAAATATGTACCAATTCCTGCGGAAGCAAATAAAGATGTAATTCCGATTTTCTTCATATATACTTTCTAGATTTTAATCATTTGATTAAAATAATCTTCATTTATAACTTTTATCCCTAAATCATAGGCTTTTTGTAGTTTTGAACCAGCATTTTCTCCAGCGAGTAAAAAGTTAGTATTCTTTGAAATGCTTGATACCACTTTGCCACCATTTTTGATAATTTCGTCTTTAAAAAAATCTCTAGATTTGCTTAAAGTTCCAGTAATAACAAAACTTTGTCCATTTAATAAATCGGATGTTTTAAAATCCTCATTAATATATTCAAAAATACTATCAAGTTTATATATTTCTTCAAGCATATTAGGGTTTTTTATAAAACTCTTGATGCTATCGATTATTACTTGACCGATTGTGTTTATTTGTAACAAAGAATTAAGATTTATTATTGTTAAATCAGTTAATTTAGTTATTTTTGCAGCAATTAATGCGGTAGCAGTTTTACCAACATTTGGGATACCAAGTGCAAAGAGGGCATTTGCTAGTTTAATAGACTTTGATTTATCAATTGAACTTAAAATATTATCAATTTTTTTATATTCTTTGTTTTTGCTCTTAGAATTACCAAAAGAAGGAAGTTTAATGATATCATTTTTATACTTATTTAGCATATATATAGAAGAAAAAGTATTAATATATCCTTTTTGATAAAATAGTCTGATAATTTCATTTCCTAAGGTTTCAATATTAGCACACTGCTTCGAACAAAAATGAATTAAAGCACGTATTTTTTGTTCTGGACAGTGTTGATTAATACAAAATTGATCAACTAATGAATCATTTTGATGTAGTAGCTGATTACAAGAAGGACATTTTGTGACTTTTTTAAAAATACCATCAGAATTTTTATGAACTAATGCAATAACCTTTGGAATAATTTCACCTGATTTTATTACTAAAACATCATCGTTGATGTTAATATTCATATCTTTTATATATTCATAATTATGCAAGGTAGCATTTGATACTCAGGTTTGGTTTAATTCAACCTTGTCTTTGAAATTTGCAACATAGGTAATTTTCCCGGTTCTTCCTACGGTCGCAACAATTTCTTTGATTTTAGCAACTTTTTCTTCTGTTTCATATTTGTAAGCAATAGCATATTTTGGAAATTTAGAAGTTCTACCAAGTGAATCTCAATATTTTAAGTCATTTAGCTTTATCACAAATCCGTCGCAATCATATTCAAAGGAATTTTTGATCTCTTTGAATTCTTTGATGAAATTTCATATTTCATCAAAGTCTGCAGATGTCTTATTATGCTTGCTGGTGGGTAAATTCAGTTGATTTAGAAAGTTTATCACATCACTTTGTAAATTGATATTATGTAGTATCGGATCTGTTATATCATATAAAATAATTGATAAACCACGTTCTTTTACAATGTTTTTATCTAGCAGTTTTAAAGTTCCTGCAGCAGCGTTGCGCGGATTAGCTAGAAGTTTTTTATTATCAGTTTCCAGTTTTTTATTTAGTTGGTTAAAACGAGTTTTAGATAAATATACTTCACCTCTTATTTCAATTGGTTTTAGATAATTAATTTGTTTAGGTAAGTTTTCAATTTGAAAAACATTTTCTGTTACATCATCGCCTTCAATCCCGTTTCCACGAGTTAAAGCCTGAATCAGTCTACCATCTACATATTTCAAAGAAATAGATAATCCATCAATTTTAGGTTCGCAATTAAATGAAATATCAGAACTTATTTGTTGCTTAATATCATTTAAAAATTTAAAAACATCTTCTTTTGAGTATGCCTTATTCAAAGAAAGCATCGGTTTTTGGTGGATTACTTTAGCGAATTTCTCGTTGTTTCAAGCACCTAATTTTAAAGTTGGTGAATTAGGTAGGATCAGATCTGAAAAAGTCTCTTCTAATGCTTGTAAGCGCTTATATTCGCTATCATATTCAGAATCCGAAACACTTGGAGCATCAAGCATATAATATTCTCAGTCTCATTGATTAATTTTTTCAACTAATTGCTGAATTTGGAGTTTAACTTCTAAATTTTTATCTTTCATTAAATAATTATACAAAACATTTTTATACACTTATTTTATTTATAGTAAAATTTAAATAAAGGAGTTTAAATGAAATATACAATGACAAGCATCTTGGTTGATAAAAACCAATGAATTAATTACCAAAATGAAGCACTAAACTATCTAAATACTACCAAAAAAGGTAAAGTTTCACAACAAGATATTTTATCATATGCTTCACGTGGTGTTATTTTGCTTGAGAAACAAAAAATATTTACAGATGTACTTAAAGATCGTGAATCTAATAAAGTTGCATTTATGCCTATTGCTGAAAACATTCACATGAATGTGGATTCAATTTCATTTGATTTGAAAACTTATTATTTAGAAAATTATCTAGATGATTTGACCTTAGATTTTAAGCCAACTAATGATTTTGTTTTATCTGACACAGATGAAAAAATAAATAATTTTGTCGATGATTATGTTAAAAACCAATCACCACGTAAGTTCCGTACCACAGATGATATTGAACCTAATGATCATGTTATTTTAGATGCTTTTGATCCTATTTCAAAACGCAGACAACGTTTTGAATTATTAGCAAAAGCAGATAAAGACAGTACATTAGAAAGTAAGTTAGTAGGAATGAAACCTAAATCAACATTTGATTTTGATTTAGAAACAACTAAATTACAAATTACCATTATTGATGTTTTCTATTACCTTGATGAAAAATTAAATGATGATAATGTAAAAGAAATGCAGATATCGGGTGTTTTCGATCTTAAATCATTAAAAGATTTTATTTTTTATACTACAAAAGAAGAAGTGGTTACTAATTCATTATTTACTTATGGAATGAACATTTATAAGGAAATAAAGAAATTTAATAAACCGATTGATTTTCCACAAGATTTAATTCAAAGTGATATTGAAGGATTTAACTTTGATGAAAAATTCGAAGGTGATAAGGTTGCAATAGTTAAAGAAACATTAACTGACTTCTTTTGATTAAATGTTATTTCTAAAAAGTATGATATTTTTATCTCAAATGAAGAAATTAAAGAAGAAATCGCAAAAGTAAAAGCATCACTTAATCCTGTTATGGATGAACAAATTGATCCTCGTCGTATTTCTGATGCGATTTTAATGCAAAAACTAGGGACAATTTTCTTGAAAAAGTATCATTCTGATACATATATAGAAATCGAAAAATATTTAAGGTTTAAATAGAAAGGATGTTATGTTGAGAGATTGCTTAGCAAAACTACTTAGTAGAAAATCAAAAAAAACAAATCAAGAAGTTAAAACAGAAGAAATAAATCAACCAGCAAATGATGTGATTCATAGTCCAATAAAAGGAAAATTTGTAAACCTTTCTGATGCTAAAGACCCAGTTTTTGTTAGTGGTGCTTTAGGCGATGGATTCGCAGTTGAATTTGATCATTATTCTGGTGTTGTTCCTGTGTTTTCACCAGTTGAAGGTGTAGTAGAAATGTTATTTACTACCAAGCATGCTGTAACAATTAAAGCAAATAACAATGCATTAGTTTTCGTTCATATTGGAATTGATACCGTCAAACTTGATGGACAAGGGTTTGAAAGTGTAGTTAAACAAGGTGATAAAGTTAAAGTTGGCGAAGTGCTAGTTAATGTGGATTTAGATTTAGTGCATTCAAAAGGTTATACTTCCGATGTTCATGTAACTGTTTTACCTGAAAGTAATTATAAAGCAGTTAAATTCTTAGCAGATCGAAGCACAAGTGATACAGTTGTATTATCTGAACCAATTGCCGAGGTGGAATTAAACAAATAAAAATGTTGCTGAAATTATATTTCAGCAACTTTTATTCACTAAATATAAGATAAATTATATAATTATGTTATGAATGAAATTAATTTAAAACGAAAAGAATCACAAGTGCATCAATTGATTGCTGATATTCTTGAACATAATATAAGTAATGTAAATATTATTAATCCAACTGTAATGGATGTGAGATTATCATCTGATTTATCAGATTTAAAGGTGTATGTAAATTTTGAATCTAATACAAAAAAAGGACTTATTGCATTAAATAATGCTGCTGGTTATGTTCGTAAGATGTTAGCAAAATCTTTGGACTGACGAAAGGCTCCTACAGTTAGATTCTTTATTGATGATGTTTCTGAAAAAGGAGCAAGAATTGATGAGATACTAAGAAATATAGAAAAAGAAAAACAATAAAAAGTGATTAATTATTTTCAAAAACCCACTTTGCGGGTTTTGTTTTTACTCTTAGAGTTTTTATTACTTTCTTATGATGCTACATTTTCATAAAGTTCATTTTGTTTATATTTTAACACAGAACTTAATATTCTTATAATATCTGTGTTATGTTCTTTTGATAAATTAGCAAAAAGCAAAATAATGTGTATAAATAAGTCTGTATATCTTTTTCTATCTATGACATAATTAATAACAGAAGTTTTGGATATGGTTTTACCTATAATTGGCTCATTGTTTATTACAAAATTTTTTGCTGATAAATTTAAAAACAACATTGCTTGTGTTCCAATTGCTTTCTGTTTATAATCAATTTTAATTTCTATGAAGTCATTATCAATGTATTCACTAATAAAACTAGGTTTTATTACATCAACGGTTTGAAAACTAATAGGCAAAATGATTTTAGGATTTTCAACCCTTTGTTTTCTCGTTATTTTATATTCATCTTCAATGTATGTTTTAATTGATTCGACTTTTTCTAATAAATTTGTCAAAAACTCTAAATCAATAAATCCTCTATTCAACCCTCAACAAAATATATCAGATAATTCAAAAATATATTTATTTTCATCCTTGTTATTTTTAAAAGCAAGTTTATAAAGAGAAGGTTTGCTGTAAAAGTCTTCTACTTTTTTATCATATCCTATTTGTATTTCTAAAAAATCTTTATCAGTAATTACTTGTGATGCAGAAAGTTTTATTTCAACTTGTTCAAAATGTTTTTCTCTATTTTTAAATCTGTATTTTCCAGAAGGTGATATGTTGGTGAAATTTCAAATTAATTTGTCGGTATATATTGATAAAATAGAATTATTTTCTGATAGTTCTTTTCTAAAAAATAAATCTATTTCTTGATATATGCTTTGTTCACTCTTAGTATCTATGTTTTTTCATATTTCCTTATTAACAATTGGTGAAAAATTACCTAAAAAGTAAAACTCATTTTTATTTTTAGAATATCAAGATTTTAATATTTGTAGATATTTGAAGATTTTTAAGGCAGTTTGTCCTTTAACTCTAATAGATTGAGCATTTTCCTGATCTAAAAACCCTTTATTAATTACTAACTGATTCATATCTCTTAGAGTGCTAAAATTAGTATAATTACCTGTAATTGACTTGTCTTTGTATTTTGTATGCACATCTTCTATATATAAAAACTGATTTAAGCAGAATTTATAATTTGAGTTATGAACCGAAAAAGTAAAGGTTTTTATTTCATCGAAACTCATCCCTTTTAAATCTTTTTTATAAAGTGCGATTATTATGGGAAATTGTGTATTTTTGGATGTATCATTGAACAAATTTGATGAAATTATTATCCCATCTGTAAGAACATAATTATTTTTAAATTGACCTAGTTGATTAAAATTAGATTTTTTAATCAAATAAGACAACGGATGCAAAACACAAATATATTCAGCATCCAAATGGTTAAACATCTTTAAAAAAGAAATTCCCATATCTCGTGCTTTAAATGTATCATTTATTAGCATACTTCCTTTTTGGTTTTTCATATAAAAAGATGTTCAGTTGTTATATGGCGGATTCCCTACAATTAATAATTTTTTATCATTTGTACATATATCACTTCTTTTCAAATCATTCAATGAATTTTTATTTAATGTCTTAAGAATTTTATAGTTATCTTTAACATAATCATAATAGTATTTGTCGATGTCAACATAAATAAATTTATCTGCAACTTCATCTGTGATGAAATCGCCATTTCCACCAGATGTATCAGCAACAAAATCAAATTCAACTTTATTTCTTTTAATCATTTTTCAAGCTATATCAACAACAGCTTTTGGGGTAAAAAATTGTCCTAACTTAATTTTTTTATTCATAATATCCTTTATAAATTGTTTTACATATCTAAAAATTACTTATTTATATACATTTTATTAAAAAACCTCAAAGAGGTTATTTGTTTTTCTTCAAACCCTGTGAAATAGCACGTTTTAATTCAAAATCACTACGATATAAGTAATCATCAATTGCTTCTGCTAAACCGTTTTGTTCTACTGTGGATGTAAAATATTTAGCAAAAGTTCTTGAATATGAATCGGTGTTTTCCATTGCATATGTATATCCTGCTGTTTTGAACATAGAAATATCATTTTGACTATCACCAATAGCCATTACATCATCAACGGATGCATTTAAAAGATTATCACAAACCCACTTAATACCACTACCTTTTGATACACCTGCTTTTGTTATTTCAATATGTGATTTAAGGTTTACAATATTTAAATTGATACCTCTTTGCTTTGCAAGCTCACAAAATTTATCAACAAGTTCTAATGGTCCATAAGACTCAATTTTATGTAAATCAGATGGTATTTCACCTGTTTCGATTCAGTCGGTATATTCACAAAAATCACTAATGAATTTACGGAAACGATCATCAGCACCTTTTAAATAATATTTATGTGTACCAAAATAATATAGCCCTAATCCTAGTTCATCTGCTAGTTCTCAAACTTTTTTTGCTTCTTCTTGTGGAAGATATTCAATATGCAAAATTTCTTTTGTTTGATTATCAAAAATTAACGCACCATTCGAACAAATGATATATCGAGAGTGTACTTTTTCAGCTAAATTTTGAATTTTCGGATATGGTCCATTACCGGTATTAATGATAAAAGGGATTCCTTTTTCAACAACTTCATGAATTTTTGAAACATTTTCTTTTGTTAATTCTTTACTTAGAAAGGGATATATAGTCCCATCAACGTCACTAAATATAGCTCATTTTTTCATACATAAATTATAAAATAATTTATTAATTACATACACTTTTTATTATAAAATATAATAATATGAATTTAATTTTAGAAAAACTTAAACAAAAATATGATATAGATAAGCGATCATTGCGCATTTATTCGATTGTTGATTCACTGTTGTCATCGATTATTTCACTACTTAGTATTGCATCTATTTCAGTTGCTATTTATGCTTTAGTGGTGCTGGTCCATAAAGGAAACGAAGATAAAAAAGTTTTTGAATCAACATCTTATATTTTGTTAATGGTGCTAGTTGTATTTATAATTTTCTCATTTATTTTGACATTAACCTTGATTATTTATAAATATTTTGATCGTTCTGCTAAGTATAAAAAAATTGTTAATACTTTAAAATACCTTGATTTAAAGTATCATAGCAACCAAATTTCAAAGGCTGATTTAGAAGTGATTATTGATAAACTTTGAGAAAAAGCAACTAAGAAAAAGAAAGTTGGTATAGGTAAAATTCTTAAAGCAGAGTTTCAAAGAGGGATAAAATAATGCAATCAAAACGCGATTTAACACCAAGAAAAATGTATGGGAAAATTATCAAAAATGCCAAAATCAAAATGTATGTCTATGGAGTTTTCTATTACATTTTAAACCTTATTACCATTATCACAGCTTTTTATATTAGTATCATCGCGATATTGTTTTTAGCAGGTAATAATCCACACTTTTTAAACAATGTCAATCCATATAAAAACGAGTTCATTAATAATTCATCGAACTATATTTTATTAACTACAATTATTAACTCGGTTTTATCATTAATATCAGGTATTTTGTCTTTATTTGTCGTTAATAGTAAGTTTATCTTTTATAAAAAGAAAGTTAAGCAACTTGAAATGGAATATGTATTTTATAAATCAAAATTGTATTTATATACACATAATAATGACACCAATAAATTTATTTTATACAAAAGAGCATTACATATTTTAGAAACTGAAAGATATAAATCAACAGCATTATTAGACATTCAAGATTATCAAAAAGGAAGAAAAAATGAGCAAGATCAAACAAGTTTATAATTCAATAGCAGTTATCCCAAAAATGCATATGATGAAAAATTATGTGCAAAAAAAGTATGTTCTTTGAAGAACAATATTCATACTTTTAAGTATTTTATCAATAGCAGTATCTGCATCAGTTGTGGTATTAAACCTATATTCAATTCGTTGAAATAGTTATCCAAATGAAACAATGGCTATGTTTGTTGCTATTTCATTTATTTCTTCGATATCAACATTCTTAATTTCAATTCAATCTTTTTTAAACTTATCAAATCGTAAAAATAAATTAAGAGACAATTTAGCTAGATCAAATGAAATAACATTGGAATTAAAAGCAAAAACAGACTTATCACAAGAAGATATTGATAACATTTCGGAATTATTTAGCTAATGCAACTAAGATTTTATTTTAAGGATTTAAGTTCAATAACAGAAAATAAACTTAGCAAAATCCAAATACAATGCGAGGATTTTGCTAAGTTTAATTATATAAATAAAGTAATATGTTTGTTTAATGCAAATAATGAAATTTTAACTAAAATACATAGTATACAGTTGAATAAGGAAAATATATATGATTTAAAAGTTATGAAAATTAAATTTAATTTGAATGATATTGATACCTTTGTTTTTGATTTAGATGGGACATTATTGACATCCGATTTTAAACTTTTAGATGCACAATTGAATGCATTAAAATACTTAGAAAGCAAAAATAAAAATATTATCATAGCAACCGGAAGACCCAAGTTTACCATTCAATCATTTATCCATCATATACCAACTCAGTTTCCACTAATTTTAGCAAATGGTTCGATGATATATGATTTAAAAAATGATAAACTGGTTAAATCATTTGATATCTTAAAAGAAGATGCATTTGATTTATATGATAAATTAATTGAATTAAATTTTGATTTTTTGTTCTATACTAAAGATAAAATGGTTGCATACAATACTCACTTAAGTGATTTTTATATAAAGAAAAATTATCCTAGCAGAGTTAAAAAAGGTAGATATATAGAAGCAAAAGTGGATTTAAAACAATATAATTGACAACATTTTAAATTCTTAGTTGTAAGAAGACAAAACGATGAAGAGATGTTTATTGAACTAAAAGAATACCTTAAAAATAAAGCAAATTTTACTGGTGTAGTATCACAAAAACAATTTTTTGATATCACATCCAAATTTGCAACCAAAGGTAATGCACTAAAATGGTTGCTGGATAAATATAATTTAGATGCAAATAAAACAATGGTGTTCGGCGATGCTGAAAATGATATATCAATGTTTGAAGTTGTAAGATATTCAGCAACTACAGCTAATTCATTTGAAATAGTCAAAAATAAGGTTCATATGCATCTACAGAGCAATGATGTTGCTTGGTTAGCTGAATTTATAAAGAAAGACACCTAAGGTTAAAAGGTGTCTTTAAATTATTAAAAATTAAAAATTTGTTTAAGGATTTAAAACAAATTTAAGAATGATTTCATTTAAGAAACCAACTTGCTTAAAAAAGGTATGAAAATTTGAATTTAAATATTAAAAAAATGGCGGAACAGAGAGGATTTGAACCTCCGCGGGAGTTGCCTCCCCTACAGTCTTAGCAGGACCGCCTCTTCAGCCTCTTGAGTACTGTTCCATTTGAGACCTAAGTTATTATAACATAATAGGACTTTTACAAAGAAAAAATAAAAAATTTTTTTGTGATGAAATGTTATTGTTTAAGTCTTTCAAATATCTTTTGTAAAGATGCAAAAGTCTTTTGATTAGAAATCGAATCAGTTAGATTAAGTTTATTGTTTTTGAAAAATTCTGAATCAATAATTAATCTCCCAGATTCTGCTTTAAAATTTGTGCTTCAGTTACGATGATCTTGTTTGTGTTTGTTGTCAAAAGAAAATTCCTCAAGTGCATATATTGAAAAATCTTCTATTTTTATTTTATCATAATATGATATTTCTGGTTTAACATTCAAGGTTTTATATTTAATTTTTATAATAAGATAAAAGAAGTTTTTACCTTGCTTTATAAATTTATAATAATCTAATAACAGTTTATTTATAGAGGCAACAGCATTATTTTTACTTGTATTATTTTCAACTTTTATATTAACTAAAAACATAACATCTAAAAAATCTAAGATAAAATCATAACTTTGAGTAGTTGTATTAGATTCGCGATAAATATTTACAACAAAATCACAAAATACATTCTTTAGTTTTTGATAAACAAATTCTTCTATGATAAATCCTATTGCTGTTGAAGATCGAATAGTACTATTTTTAGATTCTAATAAATTTAAATCTTCTGCATTAACTTGTATTTAATATTTATACATTTTAAATATATTATGTAACTGACTTATCAAAAGAGATTTATATTTATTTAGTAAATTTCAATTATTCATAAAATACCTTATTTATAATTTTAGCAATTTCTTCGGATAATTTCGGTGGAACAGCATTGCCAATTTGTTTTAAGATATTACTTTTTGAAGAAGTAAAAATAAAATCATCTGGAAAACTTTGTAATCTAGCAAGTTCTCTAGGGGTCATAACCCAGTGTAGTTTTGGATGCAAATGAACTCCACCATGATTTTCTTTTACCGTAGTTGCCGGTCTATCATAAAATTGTCTTTTAAATGCATCGGAATAATTTTTCATCGGGGATTTACCAGGTTGTGTATTTTTAATTTTTTCAAACATTTTAGGTGAATGCTTTGAAAAAATATGATTTCATTTTACATCCTCAGAAACATTTTCTAAATCAGATATAGCATCATATACGGTTTTAATAGGTAGAAAAGTGTTTTCAAGCATTTTAATTACTTTATCAACTTTTTCCTTTTGATGTTGTTTAGCACCGATAAAAATCACTCTCTGACGCTTTTGTGGAACACCAAAATTTGATGCATCAAGCAAGATATATTTTGCATAGTAACCAATGCTATGTAATTTGTCAATAATTTTATTTATTACTAAATTTCCATCATGTTCTTTAAAAGAAAGAATTCCTTTTACATTTTCTAAGACAAAAAGACTTGGTTGAATGTCTTCAATTACCTTTATGGTATATTTATAAAGCTGATTGCGATTGTCATCTTTATCTCTTTTACCGGCCATTGAATATCCTTGACAAGGAAAACCACCGATGATAACATCGATGTTATGTGCATAGTTATTCTTAAGATATTCTAAGACTTTTGGATCAGTAATGTCATTAACAAAGGCATCTTGGTTAAAATTAAGATTATATGTATCTAGTGCAGGTTTTCAAAATTCTACGGTGTCTGTAATCACAAAACCATTTTTTACAAATCCATATGTTAATCCACCACAACCAGCAAATAAATCAAGTAATTTCTTATCCATAATTTAATTATATCTTAATGCTACTTATAAACACATAATTATTGAAAATATTAAAAAAACAAGGATATTACCCTTGTTATTATTTATTTATGTTGCTGCAAAGCAGCAGCTTGTGCTTGTAAACTTTGGATGCCGGCATAAATTTGGAAAAGAACCGAAACAATGTTTTGTGGGGCTACATGTTTTGAATCCGGTGTAAGCAATGCTTTTGTATAAAAGTGCATTACCTTAGTGAGAGTGCTATAATCTCCACCTGTTGGGATTAGATTCATAATATCTTTTACAAAAGTATTTAACTTATCTAAGGTTTCTTTGTTGTTTAAATTATTAGTATTTTTAGAAGCATCAGAAGCTATAAATCCGGGTGCAATCACAGCTAAAAAGTTTGTAAGAGCTTTTTGCAAATCATCTTTGGTATATTTTTTAGTATCTTGTGCAACATCTGCTAAGGTTATTTGTGGAAGAACATGTTGATTAAAGATATCGTTATCATTTTGTTTTGGTTTTGGTTTTTGTTGAACTTGTTGTGTGCAAGCAACAGCAAAAGCAACAGAAGGAATTGTTATGCTACCAAAACCAAGATATCATCATAATTTTTTAACTTTCATATATTCCTTTCGGATTATTTAGCAGTTCCTTGTCAACCTAAATATCCTTTTTCGATTGCTTCTAACAACACATCCTTCATTTTTTTACTGCTAATATATTTATCATTTTGATTACCGTGATTGTTATAGAAAATGTAGTTGATTAGCAAGTTCTTGTCATAATTGTTAGCAGAGTTATTGTTGGTACCTCAAAATGAAGTAGATTTAGTCCCAATAATATAAGTATCATCAAAAATACTTGGATTTGTTATTGAAGTAGCTCCAATAGCAACTTTTTTATCATTAGTTAGTTTGTTTCAACTAGAATTAGAATCCTTTGTTGTAGCAGCATTAAACGCTTTTCGTAAACCATCATTTCAGTAACCTTGAACATCATAATTACTACTATTTCAGAAGGTTGCTCCCGTTACACCAGCACCATCATGAATTCATCATAATATCAGCGCAGAAAGTCTAAATAAGAATTTATATTCTGGATTATTCTTTTTGTTATTATCAGTTGTATAGTTAAATGAATTATCTGCTGACTTTTTAATCATCTCTTTAAATGCTGGTTCAGTTAACACAGCAACTAAATCTGAAACACCGGATGCATTTTGTAGAATTTGAGATATTCCACCTGTTTCAAAACCATATGATTCATCTGAATTATCATTTTTAGATGTATCTTCGTTACTTGTTTGGTTGCTTTGGTTAGGTGTTGACGCGTCTTGTACATTTTGTGGTTTTGCAGGTTGTGCCGGTTTAACCTTAGTAAAGTTATCAATAAACTTATAAATTCCTGTTTTATTTTCACGACTAGATGATTCAAATAATCTGTTTACTAAGGTTATATAGTTAGCATCACCGATTGAATCAACAAGCGCTTTAAGTAAGTCTTTTTGTGCAACAATTTTGGTTAATGATATCTTCTTTTTATCATCAGTTAATATCATATATAAAGCACCATCCATGATTGCACGTTTTACTTTATTAGGATTATGATCCTTACTAAAGTCAATTGCCTTGATGTTATCATAAATATGTGTAATCATTTTTGATAATTCATCTCTTTGAGCAAGTTGTTTCATTAAGTTGGTTAAAACAGTAGTAAATAAAGTTAAATCACTTTCATCGTTTAGAGCAAAACCTGCTTTTTTAAGCGATGCGATTAATAATTGTGCAAGTCCTTTTGGAAGTCTTGGGTCAGGATTTTTAAGTACACTCTTTAATCATTCAGTGAATTTAGTTTTAAATTTTTCTGATTGACTTGATTTAAATAAGGTGTTTAATGCACTTCATCAATCGCTGTTATTATTATATTCAGTTGCACGATCGATAAAGTCGCTAAGAATTAAATTGATTAAATCACGGATATTAGAGTCTTTAAGTACTAGAGCGAATGCATCATTGATAAATTCTGGTCCAGTGAGTTCACTTTGATTTATAAAGAAAGAAGAAATGTTGATTGATTTAATAAATGTTTTGGTTTTTTCTTCGTTATTTAATAAGTTACTTACAATCGCATGGAACAACTCTTTAGCACCATCTTTGTGCTCGCTGATAACTTTATCATTAAGAACTTTCTTAAATAAATCAAAGTGCAAGAAATTAACATTAGTTTTGATGTTGTTGGTAAAATTGGTTACAAAGGTTGCTAAATCACTACTATTTTTAACTGAATCAACTGCTGCTGATAATATTTTATCAAATACACCTGTGCGATCAAATAATCCATCAAAATCATTAGCGACTGCATCGATAAATGTTGTTATATGATCAGTTTTTTGGATATTTAAGTATGTTATTACATTATTGATAATTGCTTTAATTACGACTTTTAGATCATTTGAAGATAATGCAGTTTTTAATACAGATTTAATAGCATCTTTAAAACTAGTTTCATTATTTGATTCATTTAGATATTTTTTAATAACATCTAAAACAGATTTAGCATCTTTAAAGGTGTCATTGTGATCGATGAAGTATTTGACGATATTAACAATGACTGTCTTTAGTCCATTGACTCTTAAAGCAGAATTAATAATTGTAGTGAATTGTTCTTTGTTGATAAGGTTATTGTTGACAAAGGTTTCTAGGTAACTTCCGAATGTGTTTCATAAGATTCCACCAAAATCAATTTGATTAATAAGAAGTTCAAATCCATTTTCAAGGAGTTTACTAAAGATGTCCTTGTTATCACCTTGTTTAAGTTGTGGTAGAGCAAGCATATTATTGAGCAATTGAATGAATTTTGCTTCATAACTTGGATCAGAAGCAAATACCTTAACTTGCTCTAATCATTTGTTAAATAATACACTTAATTCAATTTGTGTACCGTTGGTTGATAGCAGTTTTACAAGTCCATCGATAAAACTTTGAGAAAGTTTTAAAGTTTTGTCAGTTACACCGAAGGCATCAATTAATAATTCAGTAGCTTTTTCTTGTTTTGATGCATCGATGTTTTTGAATATCGATGCATAAGATGTTTTATTAATTTGTTTTACTAAAACTTTTGCCAAAAGTTGTTTGAAATTGTTAGATGTATATAATTTTGCAAAAATATTTGTTAATATAGATTTAATTGCATCTTGGAAAGGTTGTGAAGTAAAGATTTTTTGCACCAAATCTGATCGACTTGTAAAAGTTTTAAAGGTATCAAGTCTTGATAATAAATCATCAATAGCAGCAAAAATTTGAGTTTTTAAACTTGAATCATTAATTATTTCTTTTGTACCTTCTTTAAGTAGGTGTAAATCAGCTCCTAAATTACTTAAACTTTGTTTTTGTTCATCGGTTAATGCTTTATCAAGAATTTGATCAACTCATGCTTGATTTTTAATAAAATCGTTATATAACTTCTCTAAAATAGAATTTTTAACAACATCTCTTAGTGCATCTGTGAATGTGTTGAAGTTAGTAAATTTGCTTGTGTTGTCTAAAATATATTGTATAGTGCTATCTAAAACTGATACAAATTCATCGTGAGTTAATAATGCATTTATGCGTTCTTTTAGTTGTTCCTTGGTTAAATTAAATAATGTATCAGGTAAGAAAGTTTCTAAAACATATGATAAATCTTGTGTTTTGAAAGTATTAAAGAACGAAATAAGTAGTTTTCTAAATTGATCTTTATGTTCAGAAATAAATGGTGTTTCAATAACTTTTTTTCAAAATTCATAGTCTTTGAAGTTAATAACTTTTGAAATTTCACTAAAAATATTTCAAGCAATTTGATCAACGTTTTCTGATTCAGAAAGTCCTTTGATTGCTGCACTAGCAACTTGTGGAAAGTTTTGCATCTGATTTAGTAAATCTACTAAACTTGGATAAAGTGATTGAAGTAAATCAAGATACTCATCTGCGATGTTGTAGTTATATCTACGAGCAAATTCGCGAAGAAGTTTTGCAACTGTATTTGGTAGATGTTTTGCTTGTGCCTGTGGAATCAAAAGTGGTGCAAGGTATTTATTTAGGATGTTTTTAAAGTCTGCACTATTTAATAATATGTTAGTAATATCCCTAGGGCCATTTGATTTATCAAAAAGGTTAGGATTTAAAATTATTAATTTAATTATATCTTCTAAGAAATTTATACCTTGCTGAGTTTGTAAATATGATGTTAATAATGGAGTTACTTCGTTGGAATCTAGATAAGGTTTTGCTGCATCCTTTGATAATAAATCTTTTAAAGCAGGAACAATATTTTTAGCAAAGATACCACGTTTATTTAGTTCATTGAAAATAACTTTAATAATTGCTGCCGCAGCATCAGAATTTTGTGAGATTCAAGGAGCAGAGATTAATTCTTGAATTTTTTCACTTGGTAAGCTGGTAAATTTATCTTTGATTACATCAAAGACTTTTGATGGAATTTTTGCAAATTCATCAAAAGGATTGTTTGATGTTTTAATTTCTGAAAGACTTTCTCCGATCACATCAATTATGTTTTGGGTAAATTTGTTATCATTGATTCATTTTAGGATGTGTGTAATTAAATCGTTAATAAATTGACTAATTTTTGGATCTTTGCTATTTAATCCAAAAGTTTGTATTGATGTTGAAAACGCATCAATTAAAACATTAGCAAAATCTGGATCATTAATAATGTTATTTAAAACAGCATTAATTGAATCTTTGTTGCTATCATAAGGAACACGTTTTACAATTTCTGTAACTATATCAGTGAAATTATTAGCATTATCTCAAATATCCACATTATCGATTATTGCATCTACACTTACATCTAAAAGTGTATGTATTTGTGGTTGCTTAAAGATCAGTTGAACTAATTTTGCTACAGCATCAGATGAAATGTATTTAGAAACCTCTTTCTGCTTGTTAATAGTTTTGACAATTTCTTGCGAAATTCTTGCTAAATTATTTTCATCTAATGCATTTTTAACTACTTGTTTAGCAAAGTCCTTGTGATTTTTGAATAAATCTGATTGAGCTACTCTTTTGATTATGCTAAATAATATTGTTGGGTTTCCAGTTGTAGTAAATTTATCATAAACCTCTTTGATTGCATTGGTAAATAAATCAGGAAGTTTGATGTCACCTACAGTTTTAAGATGATTTAATACTGATAAAGTTACTTCATCAAAGACTTTAAATTCACTGTTTACATTGGTAATTAAGGCTAAAAAGTCGGATACAACAGATTCAACTTGTTCAGAAGTGATATTCTTATCAATTTGTCCTTTCTTAAGGAAATTGTAAATAATTTCAGTAGTAATTTTCTTAAGTTTCGGATTTGAAAGAACTTCAATAAGGAGATTATTTACATTAGCTGTAATTTGTTGATTTTGATTTTCATCACTAAATAAAGCACGAATGATATCAGGTAGGGTTTTAACTTCAGTGAATTTACTTGGATTTAAGATAAATGAATCGATTAATAAATCTATTAAGTTTTTAAGGTATTGTGATGAAATAAATGCTTGCGAAAGTTGATTTAAATCATCTTTTGTGAAGTTAAAATCACTTAGATTTTCTTGTAATTTAGAATTTAAAAATCCTGAAATCTTGTCTTTGAAAACACTTAAAGAGTTTTTTAAGATTGTTTTTAAAGCAACAGCGAGCTGATCTTTGTGTTCTGTTACTAGTTCACTTTGTGAAAGCGAAGCAATTAATAAAGCAAGGTTTTCAATATTGAAGACTGCATCCTTAAATACCGGAGCAACTTTATCTAAAGTTAATTGTCCCTTTGCACGCAGTTCTGAAAGAGCAGATTCGGTGTTATAGATTATGTTTTTAATTGTTTTAGCATTAATAATAGTATCAATAATTGAATCTTTACCATTTTTTCCACTGCTAAGTTTTTGATTCAATAAGTTAATTAAAAGTCCGTTTGGATCAAGTTGTTTATAAGTAGAATTAGTAGCTAAGAAGTTAAACGCATCTTTAGCACCTTCAAGTAAGTCGTTAGTTAACTCACCGATTCTGGTGCTAAAGTTAGAAACTTTTCTTTCGAAGCTACTTCTTGTTCTTGTTTAGTGCGAGTTTTTAAGTAAGCATCAGTGTTAAAACCAAGAACTTTAGCATTCGATTCCTTTACTTGAATTTCATATTTAGCAGTATCAGCATCTAAGTTTAAGTATTGTTGTGAAAAATCATAGTTTTTATAATCATTAACATTTAATGATGGATTAGTTATCTTAAGATAAATATCCATTGCGATTTTTTTGTAACCAAAGATATTAGGGTGAATATCAAAGAATAAGGTAGTAAACTTAGTTACATTATGATTTCAATAATCAGCATTAACTGCTTGAATGAAGTTTATATTAGCACGTTTTGCGGCCTCTTTAAGTCCGTTATTAAGGTGGTTAATAAGAAAATCAAATGGTGAAATATCAAAATTACCACCTAATAACTTATTAACATAATCCCTTAAAATATTAGCCATTCCAAACATCGGGGTTGGATAACTAATAATATTGATGTTTGCATTTGGGGCAAATGTTCTAAGGTTTGAAACAAAAGTTAATAATCTTTTTTGTGTTTCTCTTAATGCATCATTAAGTAATTTGGTAAAAAATGCTACGACATCAGCAGCAATTGCTTGTTTTGCTAAGTATTTTTTAACAATTTTTACAACATCATCTTTGGATGCTTGTTGGAAAAGTAAAAACAACATATCATTAGCAGAAAGTGAGAATGTAACTAAGTTAGCATCCTTTAATTTTGCTTTAACTTTTTGTGCATATGTTTTTCAATCCTTACCAAAAATTGTAATTTCATTCTTATTTTCATATGGTATTCCACTTTGATAAGGGATATTAAATAAACGAAGTCAATCTAGTAATCTTGAACCAGAAATAGCGAAGTTTTCAAAGTCATCTACACGATTATTCTGGTTTAAAAGTCTCGCTAAATAAGCAGGATATGAAACACCAGAGATGCTTCCATCTGCTTCTTTTTTACCAGGATATGATCTTAACAATGTTCCATCAAATCCTTCTGTAATTGAATCACCAATTGCAACATATCGAATTTTTTCATTCGCTGGAATAAAAAAATCAGATTTATCACGCTGCGATTTAACTATTAACTGAGCTGAATGGGGGGGGGAGATGCTCGCTTGAATTGCTTGGTGAAGCTGTGCAAGAAGCAGTTATAGCAGTTGCTGTAAGCAGCGCCATTCCACCTGTAAATAAAAATCTCTTTTTCATAAATGTTCCTTACTATCATTTTTTAATGATTAAGTGCTGTGTCAAGCACATTTAAAAGACTAATTATATTTAATCTTTTTAAATGTGCCTTTATTGGACAAATTTTACCTTTTGCAGTATATATAATATAAATATGTTCCACATTCTTGTTTCATAAAAATAAAAAATATAATTTTTCTTCAATTTTTAAGAAAACATTTTCATAATAATATTATACTATAAAATAAGATAATATTTTAAGAAAAAATCAATAGTGATAAAATTATTATAGTAATTTATCATATAAGGAGGATTTATGACACCACACATTAGAGCAGCTAAAGAGGATATTGCTAAGACAGTTATTATGCCTGGTGACCCTTTAAGAGCTAGATTTATCGCAGAAAAATACTTAGATCCAGGTTATAAATTAGTTAACTGAATCAGAAATATGTTTATGTATACTGGAACTTATAGAGGAAAACCTGTAACAATTGCAGGAAGCGGAATGGGTTGTCCATCAATTGGTATTTATTCTTATGAATTATTTAAATTCTATGATGTAGATCGCATTATAAGAATTGGGTCTGCAGGAGCATATAAAGAGGATTTGGGTTTATATGAAGTTGTTTTAGCAACTGAAGCATATGCAGACAATAATTCGTTTAGAAAACTTGTTTTAAACGAAAATGATCACATTGCTAAACCAAGTTTTCAATTAAATTCCGAAATAGAAAAGATTGCTTCTGATTTAGGAACTAAAATTAATAAAGGAAGAGTACATTCATCTGATGTATTTTATACATCTGTACCACTTAAAAAAAGAATTGATGTATCGGGTGCCCTTTGTGTAGAAATGGAATCATATGCATTATTTACTAATGCACAAGCAACAGGTAAACAAGCGGCATGTTTGTTAACAATTAGTGATAATTTAATTACTCACGAAGAAACAAGTGCAAATGAACGTCAAAATTCATTTACAAAAATGATGGAAATTGCTTTAAAATTAGCGAGATAAAATGCGTGTAGTTGATATTATTGATAAAAAAAGACGCAATTTAGAACTTAATGAAGAAGAAATTAAGTTTTTAATTAACTCTTATGTAGATGGAAGTACACCAGATTATCAAATGAGTGCATTTTTAATGACAGTTATTTTTAATTCAATGACTACTAAGGAAACTGCATTAATGACTAAATATATGATGCATTCAGGTGAAGTTATGGATTTATCTATGATACCTGGAATCAAGGTAGATAAACATTCTACAGGTGGAGTTGGAGATAAAACTACATTAGCTGTTGCACCTATAGTTGCAGCTTGCGGAGCACCAGTAGCGAAAATGAGCGGAAGAGGGCTTGGACATACTGGAGGGACAGTTGATAAGCTTGAATCAATCCCTGGTTTTCACGTCGAATTAACTTATGAGCAATTTATTGAGCAAGTTACAAAACATAAAATCGCCATAATCGGACAAAGTGCTAAATTAGTTCCTGCTGATAAAAAATTATATGCATTAAGGGATGTAACTGCAACAGTTGAATCTATTCCATTAATTGCATCATCAATTATGTCTAAAAAACTTGCAACAGGAGCTGATGCAATTTTATTAGATGTAAAATGCGGGAATGGTGCATTTATGAAAGATTTAGAAAGTGCTAAGGAACTTTCTAAACGGATGATTGATATTGGTAAAGAGTTAAATGTAGATGTAAGAGTTGAAATAACTAATATGAATCGGCCAATTGGAAGAGAAATAGGGAATAAAAACGAAGTTTTAGAAGCAATAAAAACTTTGCAAGGACAAGGACCAGATGACTTTAATGAACTTGTTTTTTCTTCTTGTGCAACCATTTTACAACAAGCAAAAATAGCTATTAATGAAACTGATGCATTGCAAAAAATACAAAAAGTGATTTCAGATGGAAGTGCATTAAGAAAGTTTTATGACTTTGTGCAAGCACAAAATGGTGATGTGAATAAGTTGCAAAGTGATGAGTTTTGAAAACCTAAATACCAATTACATGTGTTTAATCAAATCGATGGATATATGGAAATTTTTGATAGTTTAACATTCGGTATCGTAGCTATGAAACTTGGTGCCGGAAGAAAAACCAAAGAAGATAGCATAGATTTTGAAGCCGGAATCACAATTCATAAAAAAACAAATGAATTGGTTCGTCCAGGATATAAACTTTTCACCCTATCTTCATCAAAACCTATTGATCCAACCCTTGTAAATGAATTAATGCAAGGATATCGGATTAATAAAACACCCGTAGAAAATAAAATAATTTTAGATAAAATGAGGTAAAAATGAATTATAACAAGATGATTGATCATACTTATTTGAAAGCAGAAGCAACCGAAAAAGATATTAATAAACTTATTGATGAAGCCAAAAAATACGGATTTAAAACCGTATGTGTGAATTCATCATGAGTTAAGTATGCTTCTGAAAAATTGCAAAAAAGCGATGTAGGTATTACCAGTGTTATAGGTTTTCCACTAGGAGCAATGATAACACAAGCAAAGGCACAAGAAGCAAAACTTGCAATTGATCATGGTGCTGATGAAATTGATATGGTAATCAATGTAGGTCGCTTTAAACAAAAAGATTATGAATATGTTTTAAATGATATTAAGAAAGTTAAAGAAGTATGTGGAAATAAAATTTTAAAGGTTATTATCGAAACTGCTTTATTAACAGAAGAAGAAATTAAAAAAGCTACAGAAATAGTGCTAAAATCTGGAGCAGAATTTATTAAGACATCTACTGGATTTAGTTTTCGTGGAGCGAATTTAAAAGATATTGAATTAATGAAATCTGTAGCAGGAGACAAATTACAAATCAAAGCAGCAGGCGGAATTTCTTCATTAGATGACCTGATTCAAATGCATCAAGCAGGGGCATCGCGATTTGGAACATCTAGATCAGTTGCGATAGTAGAAGGAAACCAATCAAAATCAGGATATTAAAGCAAAATCAAAGTTTATCAAAATAAGAACATCATAAAAATGTTCTTATTTTGATTTTATTCTTCCTTGTATAACTTTTTAAGGTATTCGTAAAAATCTTTGTTTTGTTCTAGGTTCATTAAAGGGGAAATGGTTATAGTATCGGATTTATTAAGATACTTTACTTCCATTTTTAAGTATTTAATCCCTACATAATGAGGTATATTTATTACAAATCCTAAGTCATCTGAGTCAACTATATTGAAATGTAAATTTGTTTTATTATTATTTTTATAATCGGCAACAAGAGTACTCTTTTGTGTAGCATGACTGACTCAACTTTCATATATTAACAAATTTTTATTTTTAAAGAACTCACTTATATCTTGGTTATCCAAAAAGGTCTCTTGAAACTTTTCTCGGTTCATTTTTTCTAATTTTTCTTCTGTTAATGTATTTACATCAAAACTAAGATTCGTAACAAAATGATCTATATGATAATATTTTTTGATATATTCTAATGTAAATTTATTTAAAAACTTTTCTTTTAATTCATTTTCGGAAGTAATAATTTCATATCTATTATTTAATAAGTATTTAAATTTACCGTTATTTTCTTTATTATCTCTTCATAAATCTGAAAAGTATTCATCATAAATTGATTTAATACCATTTTCGTTGTTATATTTATTAATTAGGGAACGAAATTTTTCTATATCTTCTAAATTATATTTCTTTTCTACTTTAACATCTGATGTTTTAGCAGTAGAACAGGCTGTCATAAAGAAAATCAAACTAGAAGAAAAAGGAAAAAAGATTTTTTTGAACTTTTTCATCTTATTTGTCCTGAACTGTATATGTTAATGCTAAACTATCATCGATTGAATTATCAAACAATGCATCAGAATATTTTTTAACTTTCAAGCGGTATGTACCTGACTCTGCTGTTGTATATTCTAATATTTCATCATTTGATTTAACTGATGTTATACTTTTTACTACAAATCAATTTCCATTGCTATCTTTTTTCTCTAGATATAAATCGTAGTCTGAAAATAATTTATCTTCTTGCTTAGTATTGACTGTTTTTAGATTAAGTCTTTGGTTATCTATATGAGTATCATATCATTCTGCTTTTTCTTTGCTTAACCTTGAACCTTCGATGGAATTAGCTATTACTCCACCAAGAATCCCTAGAAATCATCATCAATTTACATTCGCATTATATGTTGGTAAGTTCTCTGTCGATTTTAGTAAACCAGAATTGAATAATCAAGAACTAGCACCTTTGATTTTTTTACCTGATTGCACATAAAATTCTTTTGTTGATAGAACAAAATCTTTATCCGATTTTGACACCTGCTTTGTAACTAAGTTATTTGAAGCAACTAACATATTTTCAAAATCTATTATTCCTGAACCATAGACAGTTGAATATCCGTTTGACTTATACTCTAAATTATTAACATTTGGTTTTCTTGAAGAAGCACCTATAATGGCTTTTATAGCTTGTAATCGGTTTTTATCATTATCTAAAAATGTTTTTTCTCTTAGCAGAGTTGAGACTAAACCAGTGACTACTGGTGCAGCAAAACTTGTACCATCAACACCAAATTTTTCTCAAATACCATTTTCGCTTTTATGTCATCTTCTATATAAATATCCTGGAGCTACAACATTAGGTTTTGAAAGATTTGTATACTTATCTGGTAATAAATAATTTGAATATTTAGCAATTGTTTCAGTCGGTTTATCTGTTTGCTGGTTATAATCTAATGCACCTACAACTATGTCATTAAAAGAGAGTAAATCACCATTTATTCATTCATTTTCTGTTTGTTTTTCATCATTCCCGTTACCAGAAGAA
This sequence comes from Mycoplasma sp. 246B, assembly GCF_054353935.1. Lineage (NCBI taxonomy): Bacteria > Bacillati > Mycoplasmatota > Mollicutes > Mycoplasmatales > Mycoplasmataceae > Mycoplasma > Mycoplasma sp. 246B. Next base: position 6,039 of record NZ_JBTHHM010000009.1, on the reverse strand, counting down.
AAAATATTTACAACTCCATATTTTCTTGATATGTAATCCAAAAATAAATTATTTTCATTGTATGTTCTTCTATATTCATCTTTTTCTGGTCCATAGCTATGGTTTATAACTCTAACACCGTTTTCTTTAACCATTCATTCTATGGCTGTTTGTCATTGAGAATCATTAATAAATGTAGAAAAGAAAAGTTTTGAATATCTATCATAACCACGATCACCTACAGCAACATTTGAAACTTCATTAGCATGATGTCTATAATTTGAATTTGATACATTATAAAATTTAATCCCAAACTTTTGAAAATTTTGTAATTTTCCTTCATCTATCATACCATTTCATTCTAAAACACCTATATTTCCTACATTATTATAATATCTGTTATCTTCTCTTTCTTTTTGTTTTTTGAAATTGACTATTTCTAAATCTTTTGTATTATCTACTGTTATATCACGATCGAAATACACATCCCAATCTGTTTTATTATTATAAGATAACCGCTTATTTTGTATTTCATTAGGGAAAATTATACCTTTATAAATTTCTTTTTCATCTATAATGCTTTTAATGAAATTTTTTCTTTGAATTTCATCATCAAAATAAAATCAAACAATTGGCATCATCGAACTTATTTGATATTTTTTAAAATTTAATCTTTTCTTTTTAATTGCTTCTATAAATTCAATGTTTTTATCTTTTACCCAATTTTCATCATAAACAGAATTAGGTTTTTCATCAAAGTTTAATAAAAGTTTTAATTCAAAATTATTATTTACAGCAACATTTCTCACTGAATTGAAAAGTTCACCATTTTTATTTATACGAATTTCAACTTTTTTACTCTGATATTCAAGATATCAAGGTTTTTTATTTATTTTTGTTGTATTTGTTAAACCAATTGCAGCAAAAGTTACAATAGAACCAAAAAATAAGGTTCCAAAAGAAATAATTTTTTTAATCTTTTTTTTCAATATAATATCTCCTTATCATAATATTTTGTAAGAAATTAATTAAGTATACGATTTCTTACATTTTTATTTTATAATAAATGAGAAAAAGAGTTTAGAAAATGATATAAAAAGTTATTTAAACTCTTTATATCTGCAAATTTTATGGAAAAGAAATATGCATTTATACTTATATAAATACTTTAACCCAACACCTTTTTAATAATTTATTTTGCTTTGTTATTCATTGCAAGTTCTTTTTTATAATTAATTCTTTTTATCTTTTCTAAATCATTTTTAGCATAAATAGCATTTAAATAAGCAAATAAATAGTTAGATGATGCTTTATTAAACTCGCTAGCATCAGCAGCATCGTACCTCCAGTAAGAATCTAATTTAACATTTCTAGTAATTTTGAAATATTGTTATTTGTGTATAGAATTTTTATTATAAAAGTTATCGATAAATAACATATAAGCCGTGATTAGAGCGTACAACTCTCCTGAGCTGGTCACGTAAAAAAAAATTGGTCATATTGCGATATATGTTTCCAACTACTAAGTACACGGTTTATCAGCTGGATTTTTTAAATCCAAAATCTCAACAAAAATGTGTATAATTTAATATATTTAATTATTTAACTATAAACAAGATAAAAAAGGAGATAAATGGATAAGGAAACATATTTATTTGCCATTGACTTAGATGGTACAACATTGCAATCCAGTGCTACCGGGGAAGTGCACGAACAAACAAAAAATGCAATAAATCGTGCTGTTTCAGAAGGTCATATTGTATGTATTTTAACAGGTAGACCATGAAGAAGTACTAAAAGTATTTATGAGGCATTAAAATTGGATACTGTTGTTTCTAATTATAATGGAGCACACATTCACAGACCTTATGATGAAAGTTTTATCCCTTATATAAAATATTTAAACTTAAATGAAGCTCTTTATATTTTAGGTGATGAAAAAGTCCAGCAGGAAGTTTCTAATATTGCAATTGAAGGACCAGATTGAGTGCAATTACAACATCGTGATGAAGACTTAGAAAAAGTTTTTGGATTTTCTACAACAGCAAAATTAAAAATAGGTTTAGACTTTCATAAAATACCTTTAATGCCAACAGGAATAATTTTTGATGTGAAAAAAACAACAGATGTTGAATCATTAAGGCAATACTTAAAATCAAGATATGGTGATTTAGCAGAGTTTTCATATTGGTCAAAAGGGGAAGGATTAAGTCCTGTGTTTGATATGACTAATATTACTGCTAACAAAGGGAAAGCATTGAGTATGTTGATTCGTTACTATGATGTAAAAATTGAGAATACAGTTGCAATAGGAGATGGTTTTAATGATGTTCCTATGTTTAAGGTTGCTAATGTTTCTGTAGCTATGGGAAATTCAACTAGAGAAGTAAAAAGATATGCGACCGTAAAGATTGCAAAAACAAACAAAGATGGTGGAGTAGGTTGATATATAAATAAATTTTTAGATAATCCAGAACTTGAAAAAGCTAAATCTAATGAAAAACGCAGAAAGAGAAGTCAAGAGGAAGATTAGTGAGATTACTTGATGTTTTTAATCAATTATATAAAAATAAGGAGATAATAGGTATAGATGAAACAGGAGTAGGTGATTTTTTCACCCCAGTCATAGGTGTTTGTGCATTTTTACCTAATAATTTACATTTATGAGCAACTGAATTAGGTATAAAGGATTCAAAGTTATTAACTGATAATAGAATCCAGATATTAGCAAAGGAATTGATAAAAAAGATTCCATATACCAAATACGTACTCACTCAGAGTGGTTATAATAAGTTAGTATCAAAAAAATATAATGCAAATGAAATCAAATATTTTATTCATATGCATTGTTTAGAACATTTTTTTGACAAATATAACAATATAAATGTAAAAGATTTTGCAGTATTAGTTGATCAATATTCAACTTTTAACTCTATTTTAAAGTATCAAAAAAAATTTAATGAAATAAATTTATTTAATGATATTAATAAAAAAGATATTGATATTATTTATCAACCAAAAGCCGAATCTATAAATTTATCTGTTGCATGTGCATCGATAATAGCTCGTTATTATTTAATAGAGTATATGAATAAACAAAGAAGTGAATGAAATTATGAATTTGCTTATGGGGCAAGTTCAAAAGTAAAACAACAAGTGAAAGAGTTTGCTTTAAAACACGGTGAAGAGTCGTTAGAAAAAGTATGCAAAACCAGTTTTAAATTATAAAGCGGCATTTTGCCGTTTTTTATCAACAATTATAAAGATTTTGATAAAATAAATAAAAAGGAGAAATTAATGGAAAAATATAGTGAACAAGAACAAATTCGAAGAAAAAAACTACAAATATATGAACAATTAGGAGTTGAAGCATTTGCTAAAGCTGATAACCTAAAAGAACTTTCTTATTCAGATGATATTGAAAAAGCATACTCAAATGTAACAAAAGAACATCTTGAAGAAAAATCGCATTTTCTTGCTATCGCAGGACGTATTATGACTATGCGTGGACCTTTTATTTTATTGAAAGACTATCACGGAAAGATGCAGGTATATTTTAATAAAAAACAAGATGAACAATTAGCAAAATTAGTTGATACCTTAGATTTAGGTGATATTATCTATGTTGAAGGTAGTGTGATGAAGACAAACACAGGTGCTGTGACTGTTAAAGCAACACATATAAAATTACTTACAAAAGCATTAAAACCATTACCTGATAAATATCACGGACTAAGTGATGTAGAAGAAAGATATCGTAAAAGATATGTGGATTTAATTGTTAATGATGAAGTAAAAGATGTATTTTGAACCAGAACAAAAATTATTTCGCAAATTCGTAAATACTTTGATGCATTAGAATATATGGAAGTTGAAACACCATTTTTAAATGATTATTTATCCGGTGCTGCTGCTCGTCCATTCACTACACATCATAATGCACTTGATCAAGAATTCATTCTTAGAATCGCGACAGAAATTCCTCTTAAAAAGTTGGTAGTAGGAGGAATTGACCGTGTTTATGAAATTGGACGTATATTCAGAAATGAAGGAATTGATACTACACATAACCCTGAATTTACTTCAATAGAGTTTTATGAAGCATACTCTAATTTAGAAGGAATGATGAATCGCACTGAAACATTATTGAAAACAATTGCAAGAAATCTCGGTAAAGAAAAAGTCATAAATAAAGGTGTAGAAATTGATTTATCAAAACCTTTTAAACGTCTAGATATGGTAGATGCGGTTTCTGAAGCAACTAATGTAGATTTTAGAAATATTTCACTTGAACAAGCAATAGAAGTAGCAAAAAACAATGGAGTAAAGATACAAAAATTCTTTAAATTAGGTCATATCATAAATGAACTATTTGAAGAATTAATCGAAAAAACCTTGATACAACCAACCTTTGTTTATGGACATCCAATTGAAATTTCTCCTTTAACAGCTAAATCAAAAGATCCAAGATTTACCGAACGTGCTGAATTATTTATAAATACCAAAGAATATGCAAATATGTATACTGAGTTGAGTGATCCAATTGATCAATTGCAAAGATTCCAAGAACAGTTACAAGAAAAAGAAAACGGAAATGACGAAGCAAGTGATATAGATTGAGATTTTGTTGATTCGTTAGAATATGGAATGCCACCTACTGGTGGATGTGGGATTGGAATTGATCGACTTACTATGTTATTTACTGAAAAAGATTCGATTCGCGATGTGCTTTTATTCCCTACATTAAAGAGAAAAAATCATAAATAAAAAAATTATATAGGTATAAAAATTTCATATTTTATTTTTATACCTATATAATAGACATAAAAAAACATAGTTATAAAACTATGTTTTTTGATATTTACGGTATAATATACTAGCAATAACCAAGATTATGGCGGTTGTGGTGAAGTGGTTAACACAGCGGGTTGTGGTCCCGTCATTCGCGGGTTCGAATCCCGTCAACCGCCCCATTGGTTATTTTTTATATCCTTTTTTTAACTTGTTAGTTTTAAGGAATTAAAAATTTAAAATCTCTGTATAATGTTTCTTTTGATAGATTAGTTATAAATTGAAAGTTGTAGTATATAATTTTATATCTTATTCTTTCTTTATCTCTATAATATGATTTTTACATAATATCCGTGGGTTAAAAGGAGAAGAATGAGAAGAAAACCAGATATACTATTACACAAATTTTTTGAAAACTGAATCTTAGTATATAAAAAAGATTCAATAAGGGATGTTAGTTATAAAAAATATGAACTAACCTTAAGATGACTTATTAAACTAGCACCCAATCTTAAACTAAGTAATTTAGATCGCTATGTATATCAAAAATTATTAAACGAATATGCATTAACCCATGAAAGACAAACTACTATGGATTTTCATCATCATCTTAAAGGTTGCATATTAGATGCACTAGATGATGGTTATTTACAAAGCGATCCGACTCGAAAGGTAGTTATTAAAGGAAAAAATCCTAGAGAAAAAAGACAAAAATATCTTAATCAATTTCAGCTGCAATTGCTTCTTAAAACACTAAAATTAGATTCACAATTAAACATAGATTGATTAATTTTGCTGATAGCTAAAACAGGATTAAGGTTTTCAGAAGCATTGGCTATTACACCAAAAGATTTTGATTTTGTTAGACAAAACTTGAATGTATCAAAAACTTGAAATTATAAAGAAAATGGTGGATTTCTGCCTACAAAAAATAAATCTTCAATTCGCAAGGTACAACTTGATTGAATGACTATATCACAGTTTGCAATGATAATAAAGGACTTAGATCCAGAAAAACCTATCTTTGTTTTCAAAGAACGAATTTACAATTCAACCATTAATGATACTTTGATTCGCAGGTGTAACAAGGCAAATGTTCCACCGATAACAATTCATGCCCTTAGACATACACATGCATCATTGTTGTTATATGCTGGGGTATCAATAGCTTCCGTCGCGAAGCGACTTGGTCATGCTAGTATGAATACTACCGAAAGAATTTATTTACATATAATTAATGAGTTAGAAAATAAAGATATCGATTTAGTG
>NZ_JBTHHM010000008.1:0-33112 GCF_054353935.1 Mycoplasma sp. 246B | reverse complement strand
TGTTCTCCTTTGTTTTATTTCACTTACAATTTTAAAGGAGTTTCACTCTTTTTTTAATATTTTTTTAAAAAATCTTTTTTTTATGAAAATGACTCAGTTATGGATACACAACTTTTTTTAAGGTCCCAAATTCTTCATCTGATTCATTGTTTATATTAAGATTATTTATTCCAAAATCTTTTAATACATCAAGAAGTTTTTCAATAATTTCTTTAGTATCTTGCTTTGTGTTTGGGTTAATATCGATATGTTCTATTTCAAAAACATTTAAATTAGATTGATATGGTTCATTCTTTACTCATTCAAAACTTTCACCTTTTGTTCCAACACCTTTATTTATTCTATATAAACGTTCATAATTTACATCAATAGCAATATTATTTTCGTTATTTGTAACTAGTGTATAAGAACGATTACCACCATCGCTTTTATTTAGTTCCAAAACAGCATGACCTGTTGTTCCGGAACCAGCATAAAAGTCTAGGATTCTAGAATTAGATTTATTAATTAATGAAATTAAATATTTTATTAATTCTATTGGTTTTGGTGTTGGGAATTTTAAATTAACTTCACTTATATCATTGTTACCATCTTTTGTTCATATACCAGATATAAATGTATATGGTAGTTTTATAATACTATATGGAGCTTTTCTTTCGTTATTAAATATTTTAGCGACTAAATGCTTACCAGGAAATTTTTTAAAAGGTACCAGCATAAAATTAACATCATCAATAAGCTTATCTCATTCTTCTTTCTGTTTTGGTGATAAATCTTCATATGCTTTATTTCTATGCTTATAAGTCCCATCTTTTTTACCAAATTGATTTCTTATAATATCATCATTTATATAAATATCATCACCGTTTTTATTTCTATATTTTCTAAAACCACTAAGAGTGTTGTTTTCAGCAGAAAGAGAAATATTTTTAATATTTTTTGTATAAACCAATATATATTCATGACCTTCATAAAAAAATTGAGTTTAATCCACCACCAGATTTCTTTTGCCATATAAAACAACTTACAAAATTCTCTTCTCCAAATATTTCATCCATTAAAACTTTTAAATATGCCTGCTCATTATCATCGATTGAAACAAAAATTACTCCATCATCTTTGAGAAGTTTTTTAGCTAATTTCAATCTTTCATTCATCATATTTAATCACCCGTTTCGGGTGTATTTATCACGGTAAATAAATCTTTTTGCAGCGACATTTTCTTTATCATTTGCTAATTTATTACCATCATTTAAAGAACTTTCAGTGTTATAAGGAGGATCGATATAAATTACATCGTAATTATATGTAAGTCCCGCTCTCTCTCTCTCTCAATTACTATTAAATTCTTTAAAGCATCATAGTTTTCACCAATGATCAAACAATTATCTGTTGATTTAGAATCTTTAAATTTAAAAGATAATTTTTCGTTCTTTTTAAGCAAAGCAATGCTTTGGTTGTTGCTCTCGGGAGCAACATCGAAACGAAACCCGATTTTTATTCTTTGAGCGATAAATTGAAAAATGTATTCTAATTCATTATCATTAAATCTTTTGATTATCTGCGCTGCCCATCTTTTTTGATCTGTGTTTAATTCCTTAGAAGAAATTCTATCTATTTCCTTTAAATATTTTTCTTGCAACTGTGTTAAAGTTTCATCAGATGTATTTATTTCTTTGTTCATAATTCTCCTTATAAAATATATGTAAATATTTTACTACATATTGATTGGTAATTGTTTAATAAATAACATTTCTATTACTTTCTATTTTTACCTTTACAAATATTACAACTAATAACACTGTTATTACAACATGAATTGCTAAGGAAAAAGTGCTTATCACAGGAACCCAAGCAAAAGGAAAGGCTAGTATTATTAAAGAAAATATACTTATACAAAGTCTTAAAATTGATTTACTTATTATTTGGTTTTTAAATAACTTCATTGATATTACAAGCATTATAATAATCATTATTGTTATACTGATATATATTAATGATGCAAGAATTTCTGGTAGACTAAAAATGATAATAGCATAGAAATTTGAAGAAATCAGCAAAGATGAAAAATTAAACTCTATTGATCCTTTATATGGTACAAAATTCCATGATAATGTGAAATAAGATGTAAATGCTCACAATGCCATACATACTAAACTTAAAACAAATGATGCAATTGCTAAATGAAATAATAATTTTCTTTGTTTCATATATTCCTAACTTTACATATTATAAATGAATATATGTAAATATAATAACACTAGGATTTAATCCTAGTGTTATATTTAAATGGTATTATTGGAAATTTTATTAATCTTTCTTTTGAATGAATTTATCAAAATTAACACTATTCTTGGAATATGAATTATTACTATCAAATTGTGTGTTATTAGCATAGCCGGAAAATCTGTTGTCCGAATAACTATATTGTTCGAATTTTGTATTTATTGAACTTTCATTATTCTTCAATCTTGCAATAGATATCGCTAATAAAACAGTAATAACAATTTGGATAATTAATCCAATTAACGATACAACAGGTATTCACGAAACAAGCTGAGCACCAAGAATTAAAGCAAAATTTGAAATAGCAAAGTTTTTAGTTCTTGCTATGGCTTCATCCCTTTCGCTTTCTTGTAAGGTTATTGCAAAAATAGATATCAACAAACTAATAATTGTTAAATATACAAATAAATTTAATATCGTAAATATAGTATATGTTATAGATGAACCAAGTAAAGTAATCCCATTAAATCCAAATCAACCATAGCTTATAATTAATAATAACACTGATGCAGTTGTTATAATCCAAAATAGCATTGTAATTGAGGTTAATATTAAGGTAGCAAGGTTTAATCTAAATAATAATCTTGTTTTTTCTGTCATTTTTCCTTCTTGTTTGATTTTTAATTTAACTTTATATATGATAAAGCAAAAAAAAAAAAAAAAAAACAGAAACCACAAAAAATTTGTGGATTTATATATTTATGGAATATGAATTTAATATTTTCACATTATTAAGAATATATAAAAAATCGTTTATACATAGATGTATAAACGAAACAAAATTTCTATTTTTTATCTTGGATAGCAGTAACTCCAGGTAGTTCAAGTCCTTGCAATAATTCTAAACTTGCTCCACCACCAGTTGATACATGTGAGAATTTATCTGACATTCCAAGTTTTTCAACAGCAGCTACTGAATCACCACCACCTACAACTGAGTAGCAATCTTTTAGTTCTGCTATTGCTTTACATACGGTAAATGTCCCATTACGGAAGTTTTCAAATTCAGCAACACCAACAGGGCCGTTTCATACAACAGTCTTCGCTCCCTGAAGAGTTTGTTTAACTAATTCTAAAGATTTAGGACCGATATCTAATCCCATATATCCATCTTTGATTCCCCCAGCATGGAATTCTGGTGTAACATCTTTAAATTCCTTCGCAACTGCATGATCAACAGGTAAAACAACTTTATCTTTGTATTTAACTAAGAAATCCTTAGCAAGAGCAACAAAATCGTTTTCTACTAATGATTCACCAATTGCATAACCAGTAGCCTTTAAAAATGTATATGCCATACCGCCAGCAATAACCATTTTGTCAACTCTTTGAATTAAGTTTTCAAGAACTTGGATTTTATCTGATACTTTAGCTCCACCTATAATAGCAACAAATGGATGTTCTGGATTGTTCAATACTTTTTTAAGGGATGTTACTTCTTTTTCCATTAAATATCCTAAAGCAGATTCGCTCATATTTTTAGATATTCCAACATTTGATGCATGTGATCTATGTGCAGTTCCGAATGCATCATTAATGAATACATCTCCTAATGATGCTCAGTATTTACCAAGATCTGGATTGTTTTTGCTTTCTGCTTTATCATTTAAATCTTCAAAACGGGTGTTTTCAACCATCAAAACATCACCTGGTTTCATTTGATTAATAGCTTTTTCTAATACTTCACCTTTGGTATAAGGGACAAAGATAACGCCTTTGTTTAATAAACGAGATAATTCAGCAGATACTGGTCTAAGTGATTTTTCTCTTAATTCATCTTTTGACTTAATTCTTCCGAGGTGAGAGAATAATATGGTTTTACCACCTTCGTTAATAATTTTTTTAATGGTAGGTAGTGCTGCTGTAATTCTTTTAGTAGAATAAATAATACTGTCTTTTAATGGAACATTAAAATCCACTCTGACTAAGACTTTTTTGTCTTTTAAAACAACATCATTGATTGTTTTTTTCATATATACTCCTATATCTAAGTTATTATTTATTTAATTATAATAAAATTCTGTTGTAATTGAAAAAATAACAAAAAGAATTTCAAATTTTTATTAAATTATAAAATCTTATTTAAAGACTAACAACAAAATGGTAGAATTATAATATCTTATAAAAAAAAGATTATTTTATATACTTTTTGTATCAATAAGTAAAATAGATAATCTTTATTATTAGTTTAATTATATTTTAAAAGTTAATAATTGTTAGGAGTTTTAATATGGATATTAAAAAATTAGAAAGAAATGATTTAATTAATAATATAGGAAAAGAACAATATACAACAAACACCGAGGCTGGTGATTTTCTTATATTTCTATTGTTGATAAAGATTCAAAAGAATTCAAGGAAATTCAAGAGAAGATAAAGAGATCTAATGGTGCCTACATTGTTGATTTAAGATTTGAACATATTGAAAATATTTCATTAATTATTGAAACAAAATCAAGAAAATTTAAAAAAGAGGATTACGAACAATTAGAAGAATATTATGCATTAGAAAGAATTTATAGACCAAATAATAATGTTATAGCAGTTTTATTTAATTTACAAAATCCAGAATCTGCTTTTGTAAAGGTTTATGATAAAAAGAATAATAAAGAAACTACATTTAATAAATTTGATTATAATAAAAAAATATATGAATATATTAGTGATTTTTCAAAGAAAAAGAATAATAAAAACGAAATAATTAAAAACACAATCGAATTAAATGATTTAATGCATAAATATAATATTAAAGAGAGTATAAGAGCACAATTTATCGGGTCCGCTTTAATGGCGCTAAATTCAGAAAATTTTGATTTAGAAAGTGAAATTAAAAGGTCTAATAATACTGAAATTCTTCTAAGACATTTTAAAGAGATAATAGAACAAAAATTAAAAGATAATAAAAATAAGACAGAGAAGATTAATATTTTATCCAAAATATTAGATGAACAAGACTTAACAAGTTTAGATTTTCAACACTTGCAAAATATTTTGAATAAAGTAAATGACGGTATTATCCCTTTTATAAATGAAAATACAAATACAGGCGAAGATTTATTAAATTTATTTTTTACTACATTTAATAAATATGTACAAAAAGAGGATAAGAATCAAGCTTTTACACCATCACATATCACCGACTTTATGGCTGAAGTAATAGGGATAGATGAAAATTCTATCGTTTTATATCCTACTTGTGGTTCTGGTTCATTTTTGGTTCAAGCAATGGTTAAAATGCTAAAAAATGTTAAAGATCCAACAAAAAGAGATTATATAAAACAAAACCAATTACACGGAATTGAAATAGAGGAAAAAGCATTTGGGTTAGCTTCTACAAATATGTTGATTCATAAAGATGGAAAATCTAATATTGTCCTTGATAGTTGTTTTAATCTAGGAAAAGAAATACAGCAAATGAATATAACACATATTCTTATGAACCCTCCGTTTAACGGAAAAAGAATGCCAAAAGAATGCCCTGTTCAAAAAAATAATGGTATGGATGCAACAAAAGGTTTATATTTTGTTAATTTTGTTGCAGAGCATATTGAAACAAAAGGCGCATTACTTGCTACTATCTTACCTTTACAAGCAGCTATAGGTTCTGGAAATACTATTAAAGAATATAAGAAAAAAATGTTAGAAAAACATACACTTAAAGCAGTTTTTAGTTTACCTAATGATATTTTTCATCCAGGGGCATCTGCATCATCATGTATTATGGTCTTTGAACTAAACAAAAAACATAATCCAAAAATAGCTACTTTTTTTGGATACTATAAAGATGACGGATTTATTAAGAAAAAGAATATGGGAAGAATTGAGAAAAAAGACTGGACATTAATAAAAAAGAAATGATTAGATGCTTATAAAAATAATCAAGAAATTGATGGGTTTTCAGTATTGGAAAATGTTGATTATAATGATGAATGACTTGCAGAAGCATATATGAAAACTGATTATTCCAGTTTAAAAGAAGAAGATTTTGTAAAAACAATTAGAGAATTTCTAGCATTTAAAATTAAGGAGGATATTAAATAATGGAATTAAATATAAATGAATGGAAAGAATATAAATTAAAAGATTTATTTAAAATTGAAAAATCAAAAAATTATATAGTAGCAGAAATTGAAGATTATTTAAAAGGAAAAATTCCTTATGTAACTAGAACCTCTTTAAATAATGGTGTTTCTGAATTTGTAAATAATAATGATGAAATATTAATCTTAGAAAAAGGAAATTGTATTATTATAGGTGGAGAAAGTGCTATTGCTTTTTATCAACCTTTAAACTTTATAAGTGGAAACAACATTTCTAAATTATATTTAAAAAACAATTTTTTTAACTATGAAATATTTTTATTTATCATTACAATAATAAATAAAGAAAAATATAAATACAATTATGGAAGAGCATTTAATATGAAAAATATTAAAAATACTATTATAAAACTTCCAGCAAAACCAGACGGAACACCTGATTGAGATTTTATGGAAAACTATATAAAATGACTTAAAGAAAAACAAAATAAAGAATCTATTTCTTTACAAACAATAGAAAATACTGCACATTTATCTAAAGCAACTAATAAGTTAAAATTAAATATAAGTGAATGAAAAGAATATAAATTAAGTGATTTGTTTAATTTTGTGAAAGGGAAATGTAATAATTCTACTGAATTCGAAGAAGGAACCGAAACTTTTTATATAGGTGCTAAAAAAAAATCATGGTGTGATGCAAAATATTGTATCCGAACCAACATTAATTTCAAAAGGAAATTGTATTTCATTTGTTTGTCAGGGTGAAGGAAGTAATGGTTATCAATTTTATATGCCTGTTGATGCGATACATACTACTTCGAATACCTTAGGGTATAGCAAACAACTTAATAAATATAATGCATTATTTATTACTACTGTCTTAGATAAAGAAAGATTTAAATGATCTTTTGGTAGAGGAAGGAAATTGGATCTTTTAAAAAATACTATCATCAAACTACCATCAAAACCAGATGGAACACCAGACTGGGATTTTATGGAAGAATATATTAAGTCCTTACCATATAGCAAATACATATAAAAACTTTCTTATCTATCATATAGATTACGAAAGTTTTTTTTACTTACTGTTATGTTTCTTAAAAGAAACTTTGCGCTCAGTTTTATTATGAATTCTTAAAAAGTTATCATAATGAGCATATATAACAAATAATAATGCAACAAAATAAATAATATAAACTATAAAGAATAAAGAATCACTAGTAGCATTTAAGGTTCCTAAAATACCAGTTGAAATCCAAGGAATTAGTGCAAAAAAACCTGTGATGCTTGCTGATAATACACTACCTAATGAAACATATTTTCATATATAAATTACTAAAAAATATAATATTACAAATATAGGAAGTAAAATAATATTTATTGATGTTGCTAATCCTAAAATTGTAGCAACCCCTTTTCCACCACGAAAACCAAAGAAAATAGGTCAAATATGCCCGATTACTGTTCCTAAACCAGCAAACGAAGGAAAGATGTATAAAGTTTCTTTTATATAACTTACATCTGCAAAATTACTTTGATGACCCAATCTAAAAGTGATATCATGATTTATAGCATAGGTTATCCCATATGCAAGTGCGACAATTGCTAAGGTTTTTAATCCATCGATTCATAAAATAATTTGAGCTGCTTTTTTACCCAAAACCCTTTTTGCATTTGTTGAACCTGCATTACCCGAGTGATAATCGCGAACATCGACTTTATAGAATTTTTTACCAATAATAATTGTTGTGTTTAACGAACCAACAAGATAACCTAAAATAAAAAAGACTATATTTGTTAAGATACTTAAAAATGCTACCATTATTCCCTTTCATAGCAATATAAATATTTTCAAATAATTATAAATAATTATATAATATAAAAATGAAAGAAAAAAAACAATTTGAGATAAATATAGTGCAACTTCCAGATCCTATTTTGCGTAAAAAATCACATAATGTTCCGATCCCATTAACAGATGAGGATATTAAACTTGCCGAATCAATGATTTATCATATTGATGATAGCCAAAGTCCGGATACTAAATTCCGTCCTGGAGTAGGTGTAGCAGCAGTACAATATGGGATATTAAAAAATGTTTTTTATGTACATGTAAAAGATGGTGAAGAAAAAACAGTATTTAAGGATGTGTTGTTTAATCCTAAGGTACTGGTAAAAAGTGATAAAAAAATTGCTATAGAATCAGGTGAAGGTTGCTTAAGTGTTGATGAAAGTATTCCAAATCAAGATGGATTAGTACATCGGAGCAACAAAGTTGTTGTAGAAGCATATAGTTATTTTGAGCGAAAGCAATTAAGATATGAAGTATCAGGTTATTTAGCAATTGTTTTTCAACACGAACTAGATCATCTTAATGGAATGCTATTTATTGATCGAATTGATAAGAAACAACCACACAAAAAGAAGAATAAAGCAATATATATTTAAAGGATAAGATGCTGCAAACAAATTTAATTTTACATTTTCAAGAACAAAATAATGCAAAAGAACAAATCCCTGATTTTTTAAGAAAAATATCAGATGCATTAAAATCAGTCGATGGTAGTGTATGAATCCCAGTTATGGTTGCTGCTCTAATTATTATTTCATTTGGTTTTGGTTTTTTATATAACTGAAAATATATTCCTGTTAAAATAACTGCGATTATTTTATCGATAATTGCTTCTATAGTTAGTGTAACGGTTGCTACAAAAAAAATAGATGATTCAGATATTCGTAGATTTATTCCTTTACTTGCTACTCTTGTTGCATTGATAACATATTGAGTTGTAAGGTTCTTAGGAGTTGTTATTATCTTCTTTATTCATATTTTTTATTCACGTAAAAAATATAAAGTAATTAAACAAGAAAAACCAAAAAAACATTTTTTAATTCGTTTTTTAGCAGGTGGATTAGGAAATATGATAGTCGGGTTACCAGGAACCCTATTATTTGCTAATGTGCTTTCTTCATCTACTCCTGAAAATTCATCAGTATCTAAAGCATCCAAGTTTTCAGTTTATTTGATGACCGGTGGAAAAGGTGAAAGTTACGGTGGCTTAGTTCCAAAAATTATTAATATCTTAGACCTTGCATCAGAATTTAGCAGCCAAGGAGATATTCAAAAAATCTTAGAAAAAGCACCTGATCAAATTACATCAAAAGATCAAGAGAAAATTAAAGAAGTTGCAAATAAATTAGTTCCAATTATAAATGATGAAAGACTTAGAAAAACATTTTTGAATAAGGCTAGAGAAAATAATTCACTTGATTTTCTAACCAAAAATTTTGATAAAAAGTTAACTGATGATATCATAAAAGCAGTTAAGACTAAACAGGTTGAATATAATATAGCAAATGATCAAAAGAAAAAAGAAATTGCTACAAACTATATAACAAACGAAGAGAATTTAAAAAATATTTATGAACAATATGTTTCACCTAATTTAGATAAAGCAGCCCAGACACAACTAGCATTTGCTCAAAAGATAATTGATAAAATAAATTCGGATGCCAAAAAAGATTTAAATGCATTTATCTCAAGTGCATATGAAAAAGTTGATCCAAATAGTAGCAATAAATTTGATGTTAGAAAAACAGTAGATGCACTAACTAACTTTATCGCAACATATGATTTTTCTAAAAATAAAGGTTAATTATGTTTAAACCTAAAAATAATTCCGATGAATTAGTTGCTAAAACTGTACAACTTCAAATGGATTCGAAAAGTGAAATTAAAGAAGAAGTTAAATATCGTGATCCAAAAGGTTTGCTAAATCCAGCAACTCAGAAAATCATAAAAAAAGAAATTTTTATTCGTAGAATTAGTGCAATTTTTTGAGGTGTTATTTGGGGTTTATCTGTCTTGGCAATTATTTTGGTTGTTGTTTTGAAATCTTTAGATGATCCTTATTCCGGGATTGCTTTATATGTAGTATTTTCATTTTTATTTTTATTATCAGCTTTTTTAACTATAAAAGGATTGATAAGGATTTCAGGTTGAAAAAAGACTGAAAATAGTTTTCGACAATCATATGCAAATGGTGATGCAGCTTCAAGCAGCATGTTTGTTGAAACATTTAAAAATTTATCCTTAAAAGCCTTACGCATAAAGTGAATTTATTTCTTTTTTACAACTTATTTTGTCTTATTTAATTTAATTATCTTTGGTTTATGGTCAGCAAAAACATTAGAAATAGGCACACCACCTTCACAAGCATCAGGAATTCATACTAATTTTTATCTTGCTATAAACTTCCAAGAAGCTTTGGATAAAGCTTTTGGAAGTGTAAAAACTATGTTAATTATTGACTTGGTTGTGCAACTAGGATTAACAGGTTTATTAATAGCAGTACTTTTATATGATAAAAAACGCATTCAAGATATTGATTTGCAACTTGGAAGCGATGATGCAACAGCGAAATTAAAAGAATTAATTCAAAATCGCAAGAAATCTGAAAATAAAGCATGATTAATTTTGTATATTATCATTTTTATCTTAGTTGTTTTAATTCCGCTTGCTTGAATGTTATACTTAGTATATCGCAAGATGATTAGGAGAAAAAAATAATGAATTTATTAGTTTTTATTGAAGATAATTTTAATGATATTGAACTTGTGACTCCGTTATCAATTTGAAAAAAGTCCAATATGTTTGATAAAATAACTTTTTATCACAAGTTTTTAACTCAGGCAAGCGGACAATTTGGTTTTACTAAAATTGAAAATATAGACAAAACCATAGATTTAGATGAATATGATTTTGTTTTTATTCCAGGTGGACGTGGAGCACAAGCTCTTAGAGAAAACAAGGATGCATTAGATAAAATACAAGAATGAATTAATAAAGATAAAAATATGGCGGCTATTTGTGATGCACCTAATGTTTTAGCAGAACATCAAATAATTAAAAAGAAAGATTTCACTGGATACCCATCGCAATGAAGTCAGAAATTTCGAAAAGGTATTAATTATCATGATGAAAGTATCGTAATTGATAAGAATATTATTTCAGGTAAATCTGCATTTGCTGCTGAAAAACTTGCATATAAAGTGTTGCAGGTGCTGTTTGGAGACGATGTAGCAATTAATACATACCAACAAATTTCAGGTAACAGTGATACAGAAAAAATATTAGAAATTTTAAACACACATTAGTGTGTTTTATTATATAATAGCACTATGAATCCATTAGAAATATCAATTCATACATTTAGTTGAATTGCAGCCATAGTGGTTGCATCGCTAGGTGTCCCGCAACTAATTAACCAAATCAAAACCCGTAAAACCGGAAATGTAAACTTCTTTTCATTTTGAGTCTTTCAGATTGGAATTTTACTTTGATTGATATGATCATCGCTTGGAAATAAAAAATTATTAAGCACTTTTGTAGCCAATACAGTCGGGGTATTTTTATACGGAACTATGATTATCTTACTTTATAAATATAAAGATGAGTTTGATAGTCGTATAAAATATTTTGGAATGGGTGCAATAGTAATTACTTGAATTATTGCTCTTATCTTTATTGCCCTAAAAATAACAAATTCATTTAAAACTCCTGTTTATTTATGAGATCCAAAAACCGAATCAGTTATGGGATTTATTTTCCCTGCTTTTACAACCTTAGCATTTATCCCACAGATGATTTTCTCAATTAAAACAAATTCATGAGAAGGAGTTTCACCGTATATGTTTTTAGTTTATGAATTAAATAATACTGTATGAATTATTTTCTGAGCTTTAAACATCTCTAATCCAGCAACTGCTATGCATAAATATGCATTTGTTGGGGGTATTGTGTGACAAATTATTTCATTTATTTTATTTGGTATTCAATTTATCTTTAGTTTTATGGATTATCAAAGAAGAAAAAAGCTAGCAGAATAAAAACAAGGAAGTACCTTGTTTTTATTCTGCTAAAAATGAAGTAATAAATTCACCAATTGTTGCACTGTTATGGTCATTAATGATGTGTGTTGCAACATCTTTCAAATCTGCTGTAGCATTACCCATAGCTATTCCTAAAGAAGCATGTTTCGTCATATCAATATCATTTCCACTATCACCAAAGGTGACAAGGTTTTTAGTTGTAAGATTTAGTAAATTAAGCAAATATTCTAATCCGATTAACTTGGAGGTGTTAATCGGATTTACATCTGTATATATTGAGTTGGTAAGATATATATTGCATTCAAAATCTTTAAGCAATTTCTTAGTCAAATCCGTAATCTCCTTAGCGCTTTTAAGTGGATTACGCAGTGCTATTTGTACAATTTGGACATCTTTATTTTCAATAACTTCTTGCATTTTTTCGATGCTGATTTGATTTATGATGTTCATATCCATTATATTTGCATCTGTAATTCAGTGAGGTTTTTGATTATTAGGTAATGCGGTAGCATTGTAATTATGTGTATCAACAGTTATGATAAGTTGATGCTTGCTAGCAATATCTCTCATTATATAAAAGATATCTTTATCTAAACTATTTAAAATATAGGCTTTTTGATTTTTTATATCATATACAGCAGTTCCGTTAGAACAAACTAAATAATCAATATGATCAACTGCTTTTGAATCTAAAAGAGGTAATGTCTTAGTGATTCCGCGCCCTGTAGCAATTACATTTATGTGACCGTGTTCTTTTGATTTTTTAAGTGCCTTGATTGTATCAATGTGTGCTTTATTATTGCTTTGTAGTAAGGTTCCATCTAAATCAAAAGCAAATACATAAGGTTTTTTAACTCTGTTTTTCAATCTTTTCTACTCCACTCATATAAGGGATTAAAACTTTTGGAACCGAAACACTCCCATCAGGATTTTGGTATTGTTCTAAAATAGCAGCAATAAGACGGTCTACAGCGACACCAGAACCATTGATTGTATGAGCATAATTTGTTTTACCATCATTATCTTTATAACGAATCATCGCACGTCGAGCTTGAAAATCACCAAAATAACTTATGCTAGATACTTCTCTAAATCTTTGTTCTGATGGCAGTCAAAGTTCTAAATCAATTGTGGTTTTTGCTGAAAAACCTAAATCACCAGTGCATAAGCGAACTTTTTGATAAGGAATTTCGAGTTTTTCTAGTACATCTGCTGCATCTAAAACGGTTTGATTATATTCATTTCAAGCAGATTCAGCATTAACGACTTTAACTAATTCAATTTTCTTAAATTGATGTTGTCTTATGATTCCTTTGGTGTCCTTTCCAGAACTACCTGCTTCAGATCGAAAACATTCAGTATATGCTGTCGCCTTAAAAGGTTTGTCAAGATTAATTATTTCATTATTATAAATATTAGTTAATGTAACTTCAGCAGTAGGGATTAGATATTCGTTAACACCCTCAATTTTGTATAAATCTTCTTGGAATTTTGGTAACTGTCCTGTTCCATATAACGCAGTTTCTTTAACAATCACTGGTGTGTTAAACTCTGTATATCCTTTGGATAAGTGTAAGTCAAGCATAAAATTAATTAATGCACGAACTAACTTTGCTCCTTGATTTTTATAAATAACATATCTTGAACCAGATAACTTAACTGCTCTTTCAATATCGATGATATCTAAATTTTTCGCAATTTCATAGTGTGGCAACACATCTGAAACAAGTCCTCTACCAAGGTTTTCAAATTTCTCAATAACTACATTATCATTTTCATCTCTACCTATAGGGACATCATTCGTAGGTAAATTAGGGATTTGTAGCAGCATATTTGTAATTTTTGCGATAAGTTCATTACTTTGTTCGTCTAATAAACTTTGGTGTTGTTTAATTTTTTGAATCTCTTTTTTAATTTGAGCAAGTTTCTCGGGGTTGTTTTTATATAAACCAAATTCCTTAGAAATTGCTGCTAATTTACTTTTAGCACTTTGTGCTTCATACATAATATGCCCGCGTTTTTTTGCTAAAGTTAAAAAAGCATCTAAAAAATGCATATCAAATCTACGATTTTTTAGGTGTTTTTTAACTTCATTTTCATTACTAATTATATATTTTATATCTAACATAAAACCTCATACATTCATGTAAATTATACACTGTTAATTGATTTTAATAATATGATAAATACCATTTTTACTGCTATATTATAGTTGTTTTTGTTATTTAATAAGCTACTTTGATAAAAAAAAATTTGTTATATAATTTATTCACGCTTATTATATATTTATAAAGGAGGACGAATGAGCAAACGTACATATCAACCAAATAAACGTAAACATGCCAAAGTTCATGGTTTTAGAGCTAGAATGAAAACAGCAAATGGAAGAAAAGTTTTAGCAGCAAGAAGAGCTAAAGGTAGAAAAAGATTAACAGTTTCAGATAAATAATAATTTGTATGAAAAAACAATATCGACTAAGAAAAAACTGAGATTTTCAAAGAATAATTGACAATAATAAATATGTCTCTAATAAATATTTAGTTATCTATTATGCAGAAAGTTCTTCATTTCATGCAGGTATTACAGTACCAAAGAAATTTGAAAATGCAGTCGGTCGTAATTATAATAAAAGACAACTTAAAGCAATTATTCATGAAATTAAGATTTATGATTTAAATTATGATTTTGTGTTAATTGTTCGCAAAGATTTTATTGCAAATGATTATGCAACTAAAAAGCAGTCAATTGCTAAACTCTTTGAGAAATTTAGGAAAAATGAAAAAAATAAATCATTTTAATTATTTCAACCAAGAAGGTAAGGAACAACAAAAAAAACAAGATACACTAAAGAAAGTTTGAAAATGAATTAAGATTGTTTTATATACTTTGTTATTTGGTTTAACAGTAACAGGTTGCGTGCAATCATTCGTTCTTAAAAATTCATCGAGTGTAGGAAATAGTATTGAATTTTACTCAAGCAAGGATGAAGTTTCCCCACGTGTAAATACTTTTGTTGTAAAAGACACAAAAGAACAAAAGATAAACATCAAAGATAATGACAACAAAGATGTTACAAAAGATGGAAAAATACAAACCGTTCCTTATGAACTTGCAACTCTTTCTATAAATCCTGATATAAACACTCTAGTAAACAATCCAGATATTCTTGAAAAACTAAAAAAACAAACATCTGATTCTTGATCAAAAGATGATACATACACTGTTAAAGAACCGCAAAAGGATGGAAGTATTAAAGAAGCACATAAAGAATATCCTAAACCTGAATATGGAGAAATAAAAAAATATTATACAACTTTTGCTATCGATGATCCGAAAGTGATAAAAAACTTAGGATATGATTATGATGATAAAAATAAAAACGTTGTTGCAAATCCTGATAAAAATAATATTAGTTTAATAGCAAAAAACAGAAGATTCTTATTTCAAGCAAGTAACTCAACTAGATATAAATATACTAATGATATTACTAATATATACCTATTGACTTTTGCATCAAAAAAAGATGAGCAACTTGTTCAGGTAATTACACATCCAGAAACAAAGGATTCTAAAAAACAAATACCTACTGTTGAAAATGGAAATTATATTTTAGTAGGGTTATCAGGTTTACAATCCGTTCCAAAATATACAGGTTTACTAACAGAAAATACTATTAATTTAGCATTTGCTCGTGATGTTCTCCAAACCTTATACAATTTTTCATTTGGTCCAAACAGTACATTTATCGCAAATTTTAATAAATATGCTGTTTTACCAGAAAACAAACAAAAAGACAAGGATGTTTTGAAAGATTACCAGTCATTTAGTGATTATTTAGAATTCTTAGCAAAAAAATTACAAGGACAAAGTAATCCAAGAATACCAATTTCACAAGCAGAAAAATTCTATATTGATGTTTATCAAGCAACAATGACTCAATATCTTACACAATTAGGTTTTTTACATGCTGATGATTTTAAAAGTTTTAATAAAGATACAGGGAAAAGTACTGTTTTTACAGAACCTACTGCAGCTACTAAGTATAACCCTGAGCAAAATATTTTATATGATTTAGGACAACGTCAGAATAAAGATAATAAATCAGAAAAAAGAAGAGATATTGATATACCTTTTAAAGGTGATTATCCAAGTCAAGCAATAACTAATTGAGGTGAAGCTTGAGCATATGGTCCATTTTACGGATTTATAGTATATCCACTTTCTGCAATTACACAAGGAATAAGCAAAGGTATTCCTGATTTAAAAGGTTGAGGATCTATCATTGTTATCATTTTAGCTTTAATTATTACTCGTTTAACTATGTTTGGTATCACCTTTAGATCTAAAATGATGCAAAGTGTTCAAGATAGTCTTCGTCCTAAAAAAGCAGCAATTGAAGCAAAATATGTTGGTTTTGAAAAAAACAAAGCAATGAAAATGAAGAAAAACCAAGAAATTCAAGCATTATATTCTAAATATAATATAAGTCCACTTGACCAATTTGGTAGCATCTTATTAACTATACCGGTTTTCCTTGCGATGTGGCGTGTAATTCAGGCAATTCCACAAATAAAACAAACTACTTGATTAGGATTAAATTTTGCTTCTGTTTCATGAACTAAGATTTTAAGTGGAGAATTCATATATTCTTGAATTCTGATTCTAACAATTGCTATTCAAGTGTTATCACAGTTGCTTCCAAAACTATTGAATCGCAAGGGTGTTAAGCAAAGAAATACCATAGCAGAAGCACAAGCATTAAAGAAATCAGAACGTACCCAAAAGATTATGGTGATTGTATTTGCTGTAATTACAGTCCTATTTTCGGTAGGTGTGCAAGTCTACTGATTATTTGGTGGATTATGACAAATTGGAGAAGTTCTTCTTCTCCATCGTTTAAAAAAGACAACTTGATATAAACAAAAATATGAAAGTCGTCTTAAAAAATCATAAATTAAACACCAGAAATATCTGGTGTTTTTAATTAACAAGAAAATCAGTTAATAATATAGGTTCTTTTTTGTTAAAGAGAATATCAATAATACTTTGAAATAATTTGGTTTCAATTTGCTTTTCTTTAAGCATTTTAGCAAGTATTTTAGCAGTTTGATATCCTTCGATAGTTTTTGAATTATTTTCAAGTGCTTTGCTGATACCAAATTCGGAAATTTGATTACCGAACATATAATTACGGCTCTTAGAAGAATTACAGGTTAAGAAAACATCACCAATACCAGCAAAATCAAATCCCATTTTAACATCATCATTTCCTGAGATAACCTTATATATATCTAATATTTCATTCACCCCGATTGTTATAATCGCAGCAACAGTATTGTTGCTATTAGTGTGGTTTGATAAAATTCCCAAACCGATAGCTAAAACATTTTTCAAAGCACTGAATAACTCGCTTCCAAGGACATTTTTTTGATGACGAAGTTGAAAATACCGATTATTAAAATAACTCATAATTTCTTGACAATAATCACTGTTAGTTCCTAAGATGTTAATAATAGTTACTTCCTTTTGAAATACTTCAATAGCAAACGAAGGCCCTACTAAAGAAACTAAGTTCTTAAGATTTCTCTTAAAACGATGTTGGATAAAGTCACTAAAAAACATTTCTGAAACACTTTCAATTCCTTTTGACAGATTAATGATATTTACTTTACGGTTTTTTAAACTATGATGCATTTGTTTTAAAATCCCTTTTAAAGTGTTAGCCGGAACTGCTAAAACAATATTTTCACTATTTAATACTACTTCATCAAAATCAAGTGTTGCCCTTACCTTATCTGGTGCATAAAAAGGTAAAGATCAAAAATATTTTTGATTATACCCGTTATTAATATCATCCACTTCGACTTTATCAATACCATACATAATAACATTATGTCCATTTTCTGAAAGCACATTTGCTAAAGCACTACCCCAAGCACCAGTCCCGATAAAACCAAATTTGTATAATTTCTTCATATGCTTATTATACAAGTTTTGCAATAATTTCAAGATATAAAAAAATGGCAGGAGTAGCAGGATTCGAACCCACAACACACGGGGTTGAAGCCCGTTGTTCTACCGTTGAACTATACTCCTAATATTTTTTATTATACCATAAATAAGCAAAATATAAATTAGTTATTTTGGATTTTTCTATCTATATTTATTCTAATTGATATAATAAAACAAAGAAATTTGAATCTTTATAAAAGAGGTTGTTATATGTCGTTTTCAAATAAAGATAAGAGTAAACATGGTTATAATGCTCAGAAGAGCATAATTGATTTGTTAAATTTTTGTAAAAATAATAATTATATAAAGAGTTTTCGTGTAAATTATAGAATCGGTAAAGAAGGCTATATTAATAACGAACAGTTTTATGCACCGTTTATTATAAAATTTCTTGATGACAAAGAATGGATAATATTTTCTACAACATCAATGAGAAGTGATAGAATAAAGGGTCAACAATGAGATGCATTTAATATAAAAGAAATAAATAAACAAGTTGAAAAAGCATTTTTAATATATTCAGACGATGTAGATGAGAAAGAAAGTTTTCTCTTTGCTCGACAAAACAACAAATATATTCTCAAAGAAGAAGTGACAGCTATTAACGAAATATTGAATCAAAGCAATCTTTATAAACAGATAGAACAAAAAACATTATTTGATTATAATGATGGTTTTAAAAAGAATATGCAAGGATTAACATTTGAAAAAATTATTTCATTAATATTAAGTAATTCAGATAATTTAAAGAAATATAAAGAAAAAGATAAAACAATTACAGGACTAAATTATCCATATTTTTATAAGATTATTAGCAAGATAGATATCAAACCAGAAGAAATCAAATTTATAGATGCAACATCTAACGAATCTGAAATAGGTAAATTACCATCTGGTGGAAAACCTAAAACTGACATTATTCTGAAGATAAACAAATTAAATAATGAGTCTATAATTTTAACTATAAACTGCAAAAGAACTAGTGCAAAAAATGTTACTGTACATGAATATAAAGCAGAATCGTTCGTGAGTGTGCTAAGTCCACAAAATAAAGAGTTAAAGAATCTATTACAGATATTTCAAGAAAATCCAACATTGTCTAGCTTTGGCGAAGATAATAAAAGAAGATTAACATCAATATTAAAACCATTGAAAGAAAAATTAGCAAAATGAGTAATAGGTGGGGTTTGTGGTAATGGGTTTCTAAATAAACAATGATCAAGTCATATTTTAACTTTTGATAATAATACATCTATGATTTATTTTTATACAATCGATGAATATATAGATTTACTAGATAAACACAATATTTGTGGACATTTTGGCACACATTTTTTATGAACATATCCATCTAAGAAGAAAGGTAAAGCAATACAATTAAAATGTAAAATTATTTCAGAAATATAAATTACCTTTTTATAACTTTCTTCATTGCATCAGCAACTGCTTTAATCATTGGAATTGCTACAGAATTACCAAATTGTCTATACATTTGTGTCCTTGATACAGGGACAATAAAATTATCAGGAAACCCCATTAATCTCTTTAATTCTAATTCGCTATACATTCTAAGACCAGTTTTTCCATCTTTTATAAATGTATTTGTAAGCCTTTGGATTTTATGATAACTTGCACATAATGTATTAACTTGGATATTGCTATCAAAGTCCACTATCTGCGGTTTTCCATCATCTACTTTAAATAAATAATTTTTCTGTAGGTGTTCTGTGACTGAATAACCATTCGGGCTTCTCTCAAGAATATCACTAATCGGTATTCTAACTTCTTTGTCTCCTTCTGGAATCTCAAAATTATTAACATTTAAATCTTTTCTAAAACCTACAATAATTATTCTCTCACGTCTTTGTGGTAAACCAAAATTTTGTGCATCAAGTATCTTATAAAAAGTCTTGTATTCAAGATCGTTTAAACTTTGCAAAATTATCTTAAAGGTTCTACCTTTATCATTTGTTAATAATCCTTTGACATTTTCAAGTAAAAACATCTTAGGTTTTGAGTGTTTTAAAATTCTAAGAATATCAAAAAATAATGTTCCTTGACTTTGATGTGTAAAACCTTGTCTTTTTCCGATGTGACTAAAAGGTTGACAAGGAAAACCTGCTAAAAGAATATCGTGATTTGGAATATTTTTTTCGTTTATTTTTCTAATATCACCAAATGGAATTTCATTATAGTTAGCAAAATATGTCTTAGCAGCAAATTTATCTCACTCGCAACTAAATACGCATTTGGTATCATCATCTTCAAATGCTTTTCTGATGCCACCTATTCCAGCAAACAAATCGATAAATGTAAGTGTTTTATCTATAGATTTCATATCTTCCTTTGATATTTGGAATATTATTATAACTTAATTTTTAAACAAACTAATGAAATGAATCGAATCAAAAAAACTAACAAATGTTAGTCTTTTGATTCGATAGATAAATTATTAGCAGACATTTCTTTTAATTTCTTTGCAGTCCTATTTTTAAAATACAAGGTATTTGAAAGCAATAAAATGTTTGATATAATCATAATTATAGCAGCTAATCAAGGGAATAAAATTCCACTAATAGCAACTGGTATAGCCAATAAATTAAAGAAGAAAGCTCATAAGAAGTTAAATTTAATAACTTTTAAAGTTTTCTTCGCTAAATAGATTGCTTGATAAACAGCTTGCAGTTCATTAGTCATTAAAGATATATCAGCAGCAGAGTTCACTAGATCAGAACCAGATGCAAAAGCAATTCCTAATGACGCTGTTTTTATCGCAAGAATATCATTTAAACCATCACCTACGAAGATTGTTTCACCTTTTTTCTTAAATTCTTCAATTAATTCTAATTTTTGTTCTGGTTGTAATTGTCCATAAAAAGTATGAATTCCTAAATCAGATGCAAATTTTTTAACAACTTCTTGGTTATCACCAGAAGCTATAACAACATGTAAACCTAATTCGTGGAATTTAGCAATCATATCTTTTGCATCAGCTTTTAAAGTATCACCAAGAGCAAAAATCATAACAATTTTAGAATCTTCTGCTAATGCAACATATGAAAAAGGTTCAAAATTTTCGATGTTTACTAAATCGTTAAAGTTCTTTTCTAACATCTTTTTGTATGAACCAAGTTCATATTGTTTTCCATTGCTATTTGCTACGATACCATAACCTGGAATTTCTTGTTCATTGGTTATTTCAACTGCATTAAAACTTTGATAGTTAGCAATAACTTGCGAAAGTGGGTGATGTGATTTAGAAGCTAATGATTGAGCAATGTTTTGATAACTTTGATCACCTAAAACTTTTTGGATAGTTGGTTTTCCTTGTGTCAAGGTTCCAGTTTTATCAAAAATAATATATTTTGCATTCTTGAGTTTTTCATAAACATCTGCCGAAGCAAAAAGGATTTTATTCTTGCTTGACAAACCACTTGCTGCATAGATAGCTGCTGGAGCGGCAATCCCAAATGCACACGGACAAGCAATAACTACAACTGTAACACCAATTTTGATTCCGTAATATATACCCGAATTATTTGCTCCATCAACTTTTGCTAAATAACTAGGGAAATTATTAATAGAGTAAATTGTTGCTGTTCAAATAATAAAACTAATTAGCGCAATTGATAAAATAGCAGGGATAAAATATCTAACAATCCGATCCGCAAGACGCTGAATCTTTGAAGATGAATCTACAATGTTTTCAAGTTTATCAATAATCTTTGTTAAGGTTGATTCACCCATAGTTTTTTGAACTTGTAATTTTAATGATGTAGTAATATTATTAGCACCTGAAATAACATAATCACCAGGTTGAACCGTTTTCGGAAGTGGTTCTCCGTTGATAAATGCCATATCTAATTCAGATGTATTTTCTAAAACAACTGCATCAACTGGAATATTTTGTCCTTTAGGAACAATAATTTGATCACCAAT
Organism: Mycoplasma sp. 246B; assembly: GCF_054353935.1. Taxonomy (NCBI): domain Bacteria; kingdom Bacillati; phylum Mycoplasmatota; class Mollicutes; order Mycoplasmatales; family Mycoplasmataceae; genus Mycoplasma; species Mycoplasma sp. 246B. The sequence continues at coordinate 10,942 of NZ_JBTHHM010000008.1, read as the reverse complement.
TTTTAAAGAACGAGTGCTTACTTTTTTAGTGCTTCCATCGGGTTGTACAAGTAAAGCAAAACGATTTTGTAGTTGTAATAATTCTTTAATCCCAATACTAGACTTGCGTTTTAATTTATCTTCTAAATAATGACCAATTCCTATAAAGGTCAATAATGCACTCGGTACATCTCAAAAGTACATTTCTAAGACATTATAACCTTTTCTTGGTGTAGCAAGTGTAATAATGGTTAAAATAAGTGAATAAAAGTATGATAAATGAACCCCGATGGCTATTAGCAAGTCCATTCCAACATCACCTTTAAACAAACGGTAATAGTTTGTAAAATACTTTATAGATACTACAAAAACTAAAAATGTTGCTAAAATACCTAAAACTAAATAAACTCAAGTTTGTTTAGCCTGCACAATTAAATCATGTCCTACACCTTGGGAGATACCAATAATATGTAAAATAATTATTATTAAGAAAGGAATGAATATAACTGCTTGGACTCATAGATTTGTTTTAGGCAACCATAATCAATTTAAAAATTTTTTAATTTGGTTCAGCATCGTATCCTGCTTGTTTTGCTAATTTAACAATTAACTCATCTGGATATTTTTCTTCATCAGCATCGATTTTAATCATTTTTTCCATAATATTAACAGAATATTTAATTTCTGGGTATTCTTTGAATACTTTATCAATATGTGACTTACATGACGCACATGAAACATTAATTGTAAAATAACGTGTCATAAAAACTCCTTAATATAATATTGAAGTAGTTAGATTTAATAACTAACTACGATAAGAATTATAATATTAAAAATAAGTTTTCAAGCAAAAAATTAATTTTTCGTAATTTTTTTAAGGAAATATATTCTTTTTGCTTTTTCGAAAGTGATAAAAATATTTTCTATGTCTTAAAATTCATATATAAAAATACAAAATAAGCAATTTTAAACCTTTACTTATTTTGTATTTTGGATGTTATTAAATTTGTGATATCGCTAACAAATTTAATATTCAATATCTCCTCATCTGAAATAGAAATACCAAATTCATCTTCTGCATCTATGATAAGTTCAGCTAAATCTAACGAATCAATTTCTAATGATTTGACTTCATCGTTTTCATTTACCTTCTTTTTGGATAATCGTTTTAAATTTTCTAATATTTTTGTTTTAATTTCATTCATATTCATATTATATTACATTATCCTTTGATGATACTGTGTATTTTTTCTTTTGTAGGTTCATTTACTAAATATGTTCCGGCAACACAAGCATTTGCACCAGATTTAAATGATTTAGGTCCAGTTATGTTATTTATTCCACCATCAACTTGGATAAGAAAATCTAAACAGTCTTTCTGGCGATATAGTTTTAATTTTTTAATTTTATCCAAAGAAGTTTCAATGAACTTTTGTCCGCCTTTTCCTGGCTCAACTGACATAATTAAAACAAGTGCTAAACGATCTATATATGGAAGCAAAACATCCACAGGTGTGCTCGGTTTTATAGCCAAACCAATTTTTATTTCATGAAAATTTCTTTCTAAAAAATCATCAAATTTATCTAAATCATCTATTATACTTTCATAATGAAAAGTAATGATATCAACGAAGTTTTTTACTTTTTCAACATAATCATAGGGATTTTCAACCATTAAATGAACATCCTTAAGATGTTTTTTACCATTCTTAGCAATATTTTCAATTTCAGTAATTTCTATAGCAGTATTTTCAACAAATTTTCCATCCATTACATCGTAATGGATTCATTTAATTCCTGCATCTACAAGTTTATTAGCTAATTCAAGTCTGTTTTTAGCATCAACATTTAATAAACTTGGTGTAACATATTTATTCATTATTTCCCCTCATTTAATTGTGATAACAATTTTATGTAATTTTCATATCTAAATTCTGGTAGTACCCCATCCCGAAGTTTTTGTTTTATTGCACAATCATTTATTGCTTCATTTTGATGTAAACAACTGCGGAATTTACATAATTTTGATCAGTTATAAAAACATTTATAACTGTGAGCAAGTTGAATTTGTGTTAGATTTAAATCCAATGAAGAAAAACCTGGAGTATCAATCAATCAGCCTTTTTTTATTTTGATTATGCTTACAGTTCTAGTTGTGTGTTTACCTCTACCTAATGCCTTGGAAATTTCCTGGGTTTGATAATTAAAATTTCCGATATTATTTAATGTAGTAGTTTTACCAACTCCACTTTGACCCATAAATAAATTATACTTATTTGCTGTAATTTCTTCGATTTTGCTTAAATAATTTGGATTATTATTGTTTATTAAGATAACTTGATAACCTAGGTTTTGATATTTATTTGCTCATTTTCTTGCATTTTCTTCATCTAAATCAATTTTACTAATACATAAAACTGGTTCAATTTGTTTTTCTTCAATAATTGCCATATATTTATCAACCAAAAAACTTGAAAATTTAGGTTGTTTTATCGACATAAAAATAAAAATTTGATCAACATTAGCAACCTTAGGACGAATAAAAAAGTTTTGACGGTCTAAAATTTCAACAATCTGATTATTTTCCATTATTACATTATCACCGACAACAGGAGTTTTTTGTAAAAACCGCAACTTACCTGCAGCAGGAACTTTTATAATTTGTTGCTTGTTTACAAGTTTATAAATACCTGAAACTGCTTCAAAAATTTTATAGATTTGTTTCATAATTAAATAAAGTTATTTACCTTAAAAACAACAGCAAAAATAACTATCACAACTATTAAAAATAATATACTAGTACCTAAAAAAAGCGGAGATCTAACAACTTCTGCAACTGTTTTTCTGGGTTTCATTGTTTTTGGTGAAATAAGTTGTTCGATTTTATTTTCATTCCTTGTAGACTTAATTATCGCCTTTTTAAACTCATTCATTGTCTTGTATCTGCCTTTTGGATCTTTTGCTGTTGATTTAGTGATAATATTTACAATTGAATTTGGGACATCATGCTTAAAGCGACGTATATCAGGGAAAGCATCTTTTTGATGCATCATTATTGTATTTACAGCATTATCGCCACGAAATGGTAGTTGTCCAGTAAGCATTTGAAAGTATAAAACACCAAGAGCATATATGTCAACAGCAGGAGTAATGTTTTTACTACCATTTGATAACTCAGGTGCTGCATAATAAGGTGAACAAATTAACGAATGCGCTTTTGTCAAATTTTGTGTTTCGTTGGTAACTGATATACCAAAATCCAATATTTTTAGATGGTGTGAAGAAGAAATGATGATATTTTCTGGTTTGATATCGCGATGGATAATATTATGTGCATGTAATTCTTCGATTGTTTCAGCAAGTTGTTTCATATAATTATTAGCTCTCTTGATAACAAAAACATGTGAATCTTTAAGAAGTTTTGCTAATGTTTCACCTTCCATATATTCCATTACATAATATTGCTCGGTATCATTATATTCATAATCATAAATTTTTGGAATATTTTTATGCTTTATCTTTTGAAGTAAGTTAATTTCGTTTCAAAAGCGTTTTTTATTAGTATCATTATCGTCAACTTTACGGTATTTGAGTGCATATTTATTAATATCGGAAGTTTTTTTAGAATGAACTAAAAAAACCGTACCCATACCACCTTCACCGATAATTTTATCTATTATATAACTGCGATGTACTTTAGAATTTTGTGGAATTTCGAATTTATTTTTCATTATCTAACTCCAATAAAGCAATAGTCATATTATCATTTGATGAATTTAAAATTGCCTGATCTAATATAGCATTTGCTATATTAGATATACTATCATCCTTTGATAAACAAGCTTCCAAATCAATATGTTCAACAAACTCATGGATCCCATCAGATGTGAGCATTATTTTATTGATTAAATCATATTCATTATCTTTAATTTCTGTTATATCAATTGTAGTAGGAATATTAGGCCCTATTGCACTTGTTAAATAACGAGCATATTTCTCGTTCTTATTATTATGGTAGTCATATCCATTTTTTTTTCATTGTGATGCAAGGTTTTGATCTATTGTTACTTTTATAAGTTTTTTGGTATTCAAATAAAAATAGCATCGAGAATCACCTACATTAAAAATAAAAATTTTTCTATGTTCAGGAATTCCGATGCAGCCTACTAATGTGGTACCCATATTTTCCATTTCTTTGTTTTTTGCAGCAATCTTTTTCATTTCTTTTTTAGCAGTTGCAATAGAATCTTCAATAAATTTTTTAGTTTGAATCGATGATGTATAAACAAAGTTTCTACCAAAATTAGAACTTAAATAGTTAATAACTATATTAGATGCTACATCACCATACTTATGACCACCCATACCATCAGAAAGTAATGCGAAAAAATAGTTATCTTTTGCAAATATTTTTGCACAATCTTCATTATTTTCTCTAACCGTACCCTTATCACTTATATATATAAATTTAATCAAGCATAAGCTCCCTATGTAAAATTGATCGAATTTCTTCTGCTGCCCTTTCAGGAATGTCGTTTATTACTTTGTATCTAAAGATGTGTGATTCTGCAAGTTCGAGTTCGGATTTTGCAAGGCGTTCCTTTAAAGTCTGTGAATTTTCAGTTCCACGACCTAAAATTCTTTTTCTTAAATCACTAATAGATGGTGGGGATACAAAGATGGTAATTAAGTTATATTTTTTTGCTAATTCACCTGAAGAAAATTTAGATATTATTTGCTTTGCACCCGTAGTTTCTATCTCTAGGAAAGGAACTTTATTTTTTTTGTGTATTTTATCAAGTTCAGAATATAAAGTTCCATAATAGTTGTTTAAATGATATGAAAATTCAACAAATTTACGACTTCGTATGTGATTACGAAATGTTTCAACATCCAAAAAATAATAGTGTATTCCATTTAGTTCACCATTACGTGGTTTCCGTGTAGTAGCCGAACAAGAAAGTGAAAGATTAAGTTCATCAAAATCAAATAACAATCGCTCAATTGTTCCTTTTCCTACTCCGCTTGGCCCTGAAAAAATAATAATTGGTTGTTTTTGTTGCTGCTTCATATCCATATTGTGTTATATTATAGCACTTTTGAGCAATTTTTGCTGTAAATAAGATTATAAAGACCAAATTTTAAAAAAATCGAAAATGTAAATATATGAGTTTAAATATAGTAAAATATCCAAATATAAAAGGGGAAAATGTTTTATAAATTTTTTAAAGAATCAGGTGTTTATTCAAATCGTGAAATTAGAGCTTTAGGGAAGAAATTAGGTGTCAAGAAAATAGGACATAGTGGAATTTTAGATCAATTAGCAAGTGGCTTAATGATTGTTGCTACTGATTCAGATACTAAACTTTTAGATTATATTTCTAACAAAAATAAAGCATATATTGCTAAAGCAAAATTTGGTTATAGTTCTGATACATTAGATTCAAATGGTGATATCCAAAAAGAGAATGTAAAACAAGTTAATTTAGATAACTTACAGCAAGCAGTTTATATAATATGTACACAAGAATTTCAAATTCCACCTAAATATAGTGCAAAAAGAATCAAAGGACGCAGAGCATACGACTTAGCAAGACAAGGTATAGATATTGAATTGAAATCTCATAAAATTAAAGTAATTGATTATAAAATACTTGACTTTGATTATGAAAATCAAGAATACACAATTTATTTTTTGGTTTCAAATGGTACATATATTCGGGTTTTATTAGAAGATATAGCAAAACAACTTAATAATAGCAGCATAATGACAGAGTTAAAACGAATTAAAGTAGGTAATATAGATATTGATGATTTGAAGCCAACAGAGCATCAGAAAATATCCATATTTAATTTATTTGATTATAATATACTTAAATATACAGAAAATGAGTATAAATATTTAATTAATGGTAGAGAGTTTGAATGTGATTATGATGATGGGATTTTAATGTGATCTGATGCACAAAACCAAATTGTATCAGTAGGACTAGTAAGAAATAAAATATTTTTTCCTAAAAAAGTATTTTTAGAAAGGCTGAAATGAAAAATTTAAAGGATATAATAAAAATAGCAGTTTTCGATGTAGATGGAACAATTTTACCTAATGGAAATACAAAATTTTCAAAAAACATCAAAACAATGTTTAAAAAACTTAAAGAAAATAATATTATAAGTGTTTTAGCAACTGCTCGTGAGTTTGCTACAATTGGAGATTTTTTTGAACAACTAAAATATGTTGATTATTTTATTGGTGCAAATGGTGCATTTATTTGAGATGTAAAAAAACAAGAATTTTTATACAAAAGTACCCTTAAAAAAGTAGATGTAGTTAAGTTATACGATGCATTCGGAACACAAATAAAAGGATTTTTAATTACTGATTTTGATAAAGTTTATAAGTCTCCACAAACTCCAATTGATTCATGATTTATTCGTCCTTTTCAAGTAAATTATTTAAACTATGAAGAAGCTTTATTAAGTAATAGTGATTTATATGTTATAACTATCAACACAGATAAACCATATGAATTATCGCAGAAAATGGAACAATTTATTAAAGATGCAAAAATGGAAGTTGAAATTTCATCAAGGTGATCAAGAGGTTTTTTTATCAATCCAATTGATATAACCAAAAGCACAACATTAAAAAAATTAACTAAGCATTTAGGTTATTCAATGGATAATGTTATTGCTTTTGGTGATAGTGCAAATGATTTTGAGATGCTTCGGGATGTGTATTATGGTGTAGCAATGGAACGAGCAAGTGATAAAATTAAAACTGTAGCTTCAGATATAGCAGCAGACTGTGAGTTTGATGGTACTTATTTAAAACTTAAAGAATTACATTTAATCTAATGGACAAACTTATTATTTATACACTAGATGATTTTAAAGCTGAAGATGGTGATAGTTTTATTATCGGTTCCTTTCAAAGTTTTCACCTAGGACACTATCAGTTATATAAGCAAATAGCAAATAATCCAGGTAGAAAAATTATTGTGACTTTTAGTTGTAACGATATTTATAAATATCGCAACGAAAAACTTTATCAAAATGATAACGATCGATATTTAATGATGTCAAAAATGAATGTTGATGCGATTATTGAGCTTCATTTTAATGATGTAAGACACTTAAGTGGACCAGAATTCCTACATAAATTAGCATCTGATAAAAAAGTTAATATTGCAGTTGGTCAAGACTTTAAATTTGGTTATCAAGCACAGTGAAAAGCAGACGATATAGCAAATATTTTACCTAATGCAAATGTTTGTGTTGTTGAAATATATAAAATTAAAAATGTAAAAATAAGCACAAAACTTTTAAGAGAAGGTTTAGCATACGGTAAGTTTCGTTTTCTTAATATGGTTTCTCCGTTTGGTTATCTTGTTTCAGGTGAATTAAATAACAAAGGTTTTCATTATCCGGAAAATGTTATTGTGATTCCAGCAGGTTTGTATATTGCGATTTTATATGCAAATGATTTTGGTTTTCATATTATTATGCACAAAACAAAAGATAATTGAATATTTTTAAAATTAGTTGAAAAACAAAGTATGTATTCAATTGAAAGAATAGTTGGTAATGTTGTCCTAGAAATAATTTCAGAACTAAGATTTATAGTTTCAAACGATGAAGACCAGATTACCGAAGAAGACTATGTTAATGCGAAAAACATTTTTTTAAAATCATAGGATATGTTATAATAAATAAGCAATTTTATTGCGAACATAAATTTTACTCTGGGTTATAAAGAAGTTTTAGCTCGGATAAAACATAATATAAAGGAGTTTATTATGGTTTCTAAAGCAAGAAAAGCTGAATTAATCAAAAAATTTGGTAAGAATGCTAAAGACACAGGAAATGCATCTGTGCAAATAGCAATTTTAACCGAGGATATTGAATCACTTAAACCACACTTTTTAAAAAACCCTAAAGACAACCATTCAAGAAGAGGATTCTTAGCAAAAATTTCACAACGTAAAGTATTATTAAAACACCTAAAAGAAAATGATTTTAATGAATACAAAAAAATAACTGAAGCATTAAAAATACGTAAATAATTTGATTGAAAGGTTATTATGTCAAGAAGATGTCAAATTTCTGGTGTAGGTCCAATGGTAGGAAATACACGTTCACATGCTATGAATGCTTCAAAAAGAAAATTCAATGTTAACTTACAAAAAGTAAGAGTAACAATTGGTGGTCAAAAAATGCAACTACGGGTAAGTGCAAAAACCTTAAAAACCTTGAAGAACAAAGGTTTAGTATAACAAAAATCATTTAAGTCTGTTTTATGGACTTAAATGATTTATTTTAACTGATTAAAAACACGAGTATCCTTGAAATTTTCATATATTTTCGAAATACTGCTGTTAGTTCAAACAAAAATTCTTACTGTTACTGGATATTTAAATGTAATTGATTTTTTTGAGCGATCAAAATTTATGATTTTAATATCTTTTAATGCAGGAACTACAAATAAAGAGTTATCATTGCTTGAAAAGATAAAGTCACTGGGTTTTAGTTGGTCAATTGGGGTATTTATTGCTTCTGTTTTGATGTCGATTTTGTAGTTTTCTGTTGCAATAGAAGAAATCAATTTATCTAATTGCGATTGAAACATATTTCTGATTTTACTGTTATTAGAATCTGATGAAATATAAACATTATCAACATTAAAATAACCGATAAAATCACTAAATTCATTACGTTTGTTGTTAATTAGTTTTAAATTATCATCATCTTCTTTAAAACTTATATATTTATTAAATCAAAAACCATCTGGTTGGTTTGCATGATATTTAATTAAGTCTTCATAACTTAAAAAGTTATCAATTGTTCTTATGATAGTGTTTTGTGAAATTGTATATTCTTGTTTTTGTGTTGTTACAACATTATTTATATAAGTATTTTGTGTATATGAAATTTTATTACCTGGATGAAGCAATAAATCGATATCTTTATAAACTGCATCAGCACCCGGATCTGATTTATAATATATATTATAATCGTTTGCATATTTTGCTACAACAGTTATTAAATCATTAAAATCGCTTTTGCTTCCACGACCTAAAACTAATAAGGGTTTCTTTTTATTTTTATAAATATCACTTTCAATTATATCTCTAGTTTTTTGTCAATTATTTCCAATAATATTAGTAAAATAAGTTATTAAGTATTTATTATCAGAACTTTTTGTTTTAGTAAGCAAATTATTCAAAGTTTCATTATCATCATTAAAATAAGCAAAATTATTTTTTAGATAATTTTCATTAAATCTGCTGGCTATTTCAGATGTGCTTCAATAATAATTAATATGATTAAAGTTTATTGATAAAAGATACTGATTATATGAATTTAAGAATTTTCCTTTATACAAATTTCAAACCTTGTTTGTTGAATCAAAATATTCACTGCGAAATTTTGGATCAAAACCTTTATATAAAATACTAAAACCAATTGATGTATCTTGATTTAATCCGTTAATTTGCACATTTTTGTAAGTCGATAAATTAGCATAATCAACAGAACGTTCAAAATTATTAGAATTAGTTCAAATGTTGATTCTTTTGTATGGATTTGAATTAATTATATGTTCAACTTGTGATAAAACTGCTTCATCTTCACCTTTTTTAATCTTAATTACTTTAGAATTTTTATTTTTTACATCAACTCTTTGGCTGTTATAAAAATCCTCTAATAATTTAGCGTCCGTTCTACTTTGAACAAGCGAATTATTAGGTAAAACAAAAAAATAATTTTCACTCTTAGATAGCATTGATAGTCGAATTAAATCATAATACACATCTGTTCCACGGGTTGTGAAATAAATATTAATATCTGCTCGATTCTGCTTATTAAGCAAATCAAGTTTTGAATTTGTGTCGATATCAAAATTAACAAAATTTTGCTTTTGATTTTTTGAATCATTTAATTTGTCGGTGCTTTTGTTTGCAAAAATACCTATATCACTAAATAAAACTACCCCAATCACAGTTGCAGAAGCAGCAATAAGCGATGAATGAATCAACATATATTTTTTTAATTTTTTCATAATTTACCTAAATAGTTTTATTTTGTTATTAATATTTTATAATTTTTAAATGAAAAAGAAAACTAAAAAGTGAATCGAATTAATGGTACCGATTACAAGTTGGATATTAATTATAATGATGACTATTTTAATTTTAGGATTATTACTATCAATTTTTATTCTTAGTAAACTATCACATGAACTAACTAATGAATTGAATATTAATTTTTACATCTTTCAAACAAACATTATTGAATATTTGATAATTATTTTAATTTTGATTATATCTTATGTAATGAGAGCGATACTTCTAACAAAGTTAATGTATAAGGTAAAATTCAATAACAAGGTAAAAAGAGCAATATTCATCTTTGTTCCATTAATTTATGATGACATCTTATTAGATTCATATCGATTAAGCTGTAATCTCAATGATTATAATAAATACATAAATTGCAAATATTCGTTAAGATTAATGCGATTGACATTTTCGATGATTACTTTTTATATAATTTATCTTATTGTTTTTATCTCTTTGATGTTTTTATTAAAATATTTACAAAATGAATTTTATGAAAAATTCATAGATATTCTCCTTTATTGTTTCTTTGTAATCTTCTTTTTTATTTCTTTTTCGTTTAATGTTTGATACTTTAAAAGTTTTATAAAACTAAAAGATATGAATATTGATTATAAAGGATTTGAATTAATAAAGTTAAAAAATTTAGAGTTAATATATTCAGAAAATATAAAATAAAATTTTTATTTTTTATTTTTTATCATATAATAGTTAAGCATTCAAAAAATAAAATAATTTTGTTTATTTTTGTTTGCAATATAATAATTATTGCTTATATTTTACTATAAGTAAAAGTTCTTTGAAAACTAGATATAAAACATGACAGTCAATTTTTTCGAGAGTTT
>NZ_JBTHHM010000007.1:0-35458 GCF_054353935.1 Mycoplasma sp. 246B | reverse complement strand
TTTTTAAGGATATAACTTAGATTTTATTAAAATACACAAGAATTTTTATAATGTCAATCTCTCATTCCTTCAATTTCAGAACTTCATTTATTGATGGTTTTAACTGAGTTATTCAAAGCTAACCCCCTCTAACTTGCTAAATTTGCATAGAAAACAACTTGTATTAAAAATACAAGCAGTTTTTGATTTTAGCAAGTTAAAATATTTAATTACACTTCTATATATATATATATATATATGAGCAGTAGTTATAAGTTTCATATTTTAACTTCCTTTCTAGCTATATGTATTAAATATAAGTTATTTAACACAAAAAATATTTATATAAATTATAAACTAAAATTTATAATTTGGCTGTTACATTGCATAAAAAGTAAAATTTATGGTAAAAAGTTTAAATATGAGATTTGTTATAAAAACAATAAAGAAATAAGAATTTAGTGTTTATTATTAAATCGAAAGGATGTGAAAAACAACTTTTTGAATAAATAATTCATAATCATTTATTATTAAATTTGAATCTGTTTGTGTATTTTTATCATATGAAGATATTTTAGAGAAGGAGAATTTGTTATTATGTTTTATATCAAGGAAAAATGTAGAAAAAGTTTCATAGTCTTTAAAATCTATATTATCATAATTAAAATTAATAATACCGATAAATATTTTTTCAGGAGAATGAAAATATATTTTTGTATTATCTTTACCTAATATTCTGTATTTTATTAAGTCATTTTCAGTAACTGTTTCTCATTTTTTGATAATACCAACATTCTTAGAAAAGCAAGGAAGTTTTTCAGGTATAAACAAGATTTGATAATAAGGAATATTTGCACTTCGAATGTTTGCTACTTCCCCTAATAAATTTTCAAAATAATTATTCTTATTTTGTTTAAAATTAGACATAACAAATTTTACCCCGACTGCAGCGATATTTACATCGTTTTTCTTTATTAATATATCAACTGTTTTATCCATATATCTACCACAAATCTTCTCTTCTTTGCCATCTTTTAAATCTAATGAAACAACTTTGTAGATATCATTTTTATCTTTAAGTTGTTTTAATTTGTTAAATATATCCTTTGCGATCTGACTATGTAAAATTCTTAGCTTCCTATTACTTCTTGAACCATTGATAATATAAGAAACAAAACTCTCTTTTAAAATTTCTAAAATCTTATTATTCATTATCATCCAAACTTTCTGCATATAGTTTATAACATATATATTTTTTTAAATCACTAGTTGAAAAGGTGTAATAACCTCCGTTTTTGTATTTACCTAATATTTCAATGTATTTAATAAAATATTCATTTAATATTTCTTTTATCTTTTTAAAAGAAATATCTCCGATTATGTAAAGTCCAGAGTAAATTGCAGTTCCAGGATCTATAATATTTAGTTTAATATCTTTTTGTGCTTTTATCAGGGTGTTTATAGATATTTTTTCCTTATATACATCTTTTATAGCCTGTGTCCTTCCAAAACCATATCAGATGCCATTTTTTTCTATACTTCGTGCATTAAGAACATCCTTGTTGTTTAAAAAATAATCTTGCAAATTCTTTTCGAAAGAAGAAAAATTTTTTAAATTACCATTGATATCATAAGGAAAGATTATATTTTCATAATTACCTGTCGAAGCTTTGTATGCAGGGATAATATATTTTGAATCAAATAAAAAATTTTTACTAATAAATATTTTATCAGCAAGAGTTGCTATTCCGTTTTTCACAAAAAAGTTTTTGCATTTTTTATCCGGAAATGTCAATATCTTCTTAATGGTGTTTAGATTTTCTATGTTCGAAAAATAGAAGTTATTATTAATAAAATAAATATTTGGACTTAATTCAGATATAAATTCCTTTTTACCCAAACCTGATCATTGAAAATATTTAGTTGTTTCATTCTTTTTCGATTTATTTAAGGTAAATATACCAGTATAAGCAGTAATGCCTTGAAAAGGTTGGTAATGCTTAAGGTTGATAAAACTTTCAAAATGAAAATTATCGATAATATATTTTCTGAAATTTGTTCCTGCTCTGCTGTTTGTAATAGATGTAGGTGTTATATAACTTAATATTCCAGTATCATTAAGCATATTAATTCCTATTTCATAAAAAACTATAAATAAATCTGTCATCCCTTTGCTCGAAAACTTCATCGATTTAATAGCATCATAATTTTCCACTAGATTATGGATTCTAACATATGGAGGATTTCCGACAACATAATCCATTTTATTGTTATATTTATCGATTTGTATCGCATCTGCATTTAATATATCTCATCAAACTTCTTTTATTCTTCTTTCTTTTAAAATAGAATCTAAATTATTTATACATTGTTCAACTTTATCTGTTTGTATCTCGATACCGTGTATGTATTTAGATAAATCTTTTTCTATATTATCATAGCTACCGTTTTTTTGATAATAAGCATCACAATACCGATTAACAATTTCTTTTAAGAATGCCCCATCACCACAAGAGTTATCAATAATATGTTTGTTAAGAATAATGTCATCTTTATAAGATATATTATCTAGCATCATATCAACAACATTCTTGGGTGTATAAACTTCTCCTAAATATTTTACTTTGCTCATATTTTTATTTTATCATTAATTGATCATTCTTATATAATAATGTTAAGTGATTTAAAATATATAAAAAAGCAGAGTATAGTGATAATGTCATATAAAAACACTGTGTATTACGATACACTGTGTTTAAATTCATCTAAGTATAATGTTTCTTAATTATAAAATTTCTTATTCCACTGTATGTTCGGTAAATTTCTCGTTTTCTACTACTAAGAATTTATCACCTTTTTGAATTCCGTAAGGAACTAAGGCTAATTGAGCTTTATTATAATCCGCCTTGATTTCATTAAATAGTTTCTTTGAATCTACTGATACAAAGACACCTGAGTAGATACCGAAACCATTTATAAGTTTTTCATTATCTACCAATCCAATAGTAATTGTATTAGGACGGAACTTAGAAACATGTTTTAAGAGATGTCCAGTTCTTGAAAGAACTACAACATATTTATAATCTCCATCTTTTACTTTTTTTGCTATGTGGTAAGCAATTTGGGTTCTTTTATCGTGTTGATTAGAGTTATTTCAAACACTTTCAAGTTGTCTTCCGTAGTAGTGTCTAGAATAAAATTCTTTTTCAGCACGTTTAGAAATATTAGTCATTGTTTTAACAGCTTCAAGGGGGAATGATCCGTTTGCACTTTCGCCTGAGAGCATTGTTGAATCGGTTCCTAATTCAACTGCATAGTAAACATCTGTAACTTCAGCGCGGGTCGGGTGTGGTGAATTTTCCATTGAATCCAGCATTTGGGTTGCTACAATAACTGGTTTACCTGCTTCCCGACACTTACGAATAATTTTCTTTTGGTAATATGGGACATCGTAGTAAGGGATTTCAAGACCTAAATCACCACGAGCAACCATGATTCCATCAGATTCCTTGATAATATCATCGATATTAATGCATCCAAGGTGTGATTCGATTTTTGAAATAATTTGAATGTGACTGCCCCCATTTTCATCTAAAAGTTTTCTTAGATCTTTTACATTTTTTGCTGTATTAACAAATGAAGCTGCTATATAATCAACATTTTGTTTAATCCCAAATTTAACATCTTCAATATCCTTTGTTGATAAAAATGGTAGAGAAAAGTCTACACCAGGCAAATTAACACGTTTGTTAGTCTTAACTTTATGAGTATTTTCAGCACGGACTTTTACAAATCCAGTTCCTACTTCAATTACAACTGTAGTAAGTTTTCCATCATCGATTAAAACTTCATTACCCACACATAAATCTTGCGACATATCGTATGCAACTGTTATTTCAGTTGGAGTCCCTTCAAAAGTTGCATATTTATCTGCTGTGGTATGAATTAAAACTTCACTACCAGCACTTATCACTTGCATCCCATCTTTCATTTTTCCGATTCTGATTTCAGGACCTTTGGTATCTAACATTAATGAAATAGGGATATTTAATTCCTTAGATACTTGTTTTGCAAGATTAAATTTATTTAATTGTTCTTCATATGAACCATGACTAAAGTTTGCTCTAATGGTTGAAGCACCATTTAAAACAAGAGAACGCATCATTTCCAAATTATCGCTAGAAGGACCGATTGTAGCGACTAATTTTGTTCTTTTGTCGGTTAGTTTCATTTAATTCTCCTTATTATTGATATATTATTTATTGTACCAAAAATATTATATTTTTTTAGCAGCATTTTTTCTTTATCGCAAATTTATGCAACTTTTTGAACAAATATAAATATAATTTTGTGTATTTTTTATAAGATTATGTTTATATACGGATGTTTTTGCTATATTTTGTAGTAAAAAATTTAAATTTGCTTAATTTATTAAAAATATTTCCATAATCACATTAAAAAAGCAAAACTTGCAGTAAAATTACATTATGAAGCAAGAATCAACATATTTTTCTAAAAGACAACTTGATGAATTAACTAAAACCGAAATGAATTTAATTGAATTTGCATCGTTATATCCTGATGAGTTTTATAAATCATCAATTAAACAACTTAGTAATAAAACTGATATATCTATTTCGGTAATATCAAAACTAGCTAAAAAGCTTAATTTTGATTCATTAAAAGATATGCAATTTTTTGTTTATCATAATTATTTAAATACTGATTTAAATTCCAATGAAAAACAAGATTATCCAAAATTTATTCTAAAACAGTTGTTTTTGTTTTATAAAGAAAGTATTTTTCGAACATCACATTTAATCAACTTAAATGATGTTAATAACTGTGTACACAACATAATACAATCAGATAAAGTATATTTATATGGAGCAGGTAGTTCTTATTTGTCTGCATCTGAATTAGGAATAAATTTGCAAAAAATAGGTGTAAATGCTATTGCATTTAGAGATTTTCATTCACTATTATTGATTTCAAGTCAAAAAGATATAGAAAATAAATTTGTGGTTTTGTTTTCTAAATCGTGTGATACCAAGGAAATTAAATTTGCAGTTGATTTATTTATGCAAAACAATATTAAATTCGCACTTATCAGTGCAAATAAGCAAGCAAAAGAAAAATATGATAATGTAATTTTGTATTCGACGCTGGAGCAAAACAAACGATTTATTTCAATATCATCAAAAATTAACCAACAATTTATTGCTGATTTAATTTTCTTGTTAATTTCACATCTTAAAGTTAAAAATTATGATTCAAAATATGCTGAAAATATAAAAATTCTTAATGCATGAAATAAAAATAATTTCTAATTTTTAATTCATATAGAGAAATTTTTTTCTTTTATCCTTCCTGTAAATAACAAAAGATAGAATTATTACAGGAGGAAAAATGAATGTATTTAAATCTGGATACATCTTTATAGATAAATCATTTAATGATAAAGCAGAAGTATTCAATTTTATCGCAAATAAAGCATATGAACTTTCAATTTCAGATTCGGTTGAAAAAACTTTTGCTGCTTTGCAGCAGCGAGAAGAAGAGTTTTCAACAGGAATGGAAAAAGGATTTGCGATTCCTCATTGTCAATCTGAAAGTATTTTGCAACCTGCTTTGTTTTTCATTAAATCAAAGACACCAATTTCATGAGATACCTTTGATAAAAGTGATGTACATAATATGTTTGTGATTTTGATTCCAAAAGAAAACAAAAATAACTTGCATATGCATACTTTAGCTAAGGTTTCTACTATTTTACTTGATTTACAAACAACCGAAGAACTACAAACAAGTAATGATGTCAGCCGAATATACAATCTCATCGATTCGTATTTAGAAAATAAAGATTTAGCAACTACAGCATCAAAACAGGGCAAAAAAGTAATCGGAATTACATCTTGTGCAGTCGGTATTGCTCATACATATTTATCAGCAGAAACACTACATAATAAGTTAAGTGAATTAGGATATCAACCTAAAATAGAAACACGTGGATCAGTCGGAATTCAAAATCAACTTACACAGCAAGACATCAAAGATGCAGAATTTGTAATTATTGCTTCAGATGTTAAAATTCCCTTAGAAGATTTTGATGGTAAAAAAGTCTATGTAACATCAACAAAAGAGGCAATTCACAATCCAGATATTGTTATACAAAAAGCATCGCTGGCACAAATCTATCATAATGAAAATAAGGTAGAAAAAAGTAAAGATGATACCAAACAAGGAGTTTTAAAGCATATTATCAAAGGGATATCATATATGATTCCGTATGTTATATTTGGTGGTATTATGATAGCGATTTCCTTAGGATTAGGTAAAGCTATTTATGGAAATAATACATCTGCTCCAAAAGGAGATTTCCTATGATGGCTGCTTGAAATCGGGGTTGTTTCATTTACCTTGATGATTGGTGCATTAGGTGGATATATAGCATATTCAATTGCAGGACGAGCTGCAATTATGCCTGGTTTTGTAGTATCGTTTATTGCTAATAAAAATGATTTATTCTTTAGCATAGGTGGAATTTCAGCAGCAACCCCGATGGGGTTTGTCGGAAGTATTCTGTTTGGATTATTAATAGGTTATACTGTTAAGTGGATTGCTAATTTAAAAATTCAAAAATCAATTTCTGCTATTATACCTATGTTTGTAATACCAATCGGAGTAACTTTATTTTACTCTATGCTTGTAATTTTTGTCATAGGAGCTCCAATAGGTTATGTGATGGATCGCTTTATTGAAGCTTTAAAACATATCTTTACAAAAGATTCTAACATCGGAATATGAATTGCATTGTTGCTTGGTATTTTATTAGGAGGAATGGCTGGTTTTGATATGGGTGGTCCGATAAATAAGGTTGCATTTTTATCATCATCTGCACTTGTAACACAAAGTATATTTGAACCTATGGGTATGGTAGGTGCTGCAATTCCTGTTGCTCCACTTGGAATGGGTTTTGCTACCTTGATTTTTAGAAAGAAATTTAGCAATAATGAAAAATCACTGGGTGCATCAGCTATTTTGATGGGATTTATTGGTATTTCAGAAGGGGCTATTCCATTTGCTGTTGCTGATCCAAAAAGAGTTATTACAGCAAATGTAATTGGTTCAGCAGTAGCAGGGGGAATTGCAGGTGCTTTATCAGTGACTAATGCAGCAGCGCATGGTGGACCAATTGTAGCAATTTTAGGTGCAGTAGGTTCGAATGTACACGGAACTGGACTTGGTATTCTATTTTATTTTATTGCTATTATCATCGGAACTACTATTACAGCATTAATTTATGGTTTTTGAAAAGACAAGGAAATTAACAAGGATTCTAAGTTTGCAGCAGCAATAACAAAAATAAATTTCTGAAAGAAAGGTAAAAATGCTAAAAACTAAGTTTTTAAAATATAAAGATTGAATAATCCTATATACTATTATTTTTGTTGCAGTAGTCTTGCTAATTGTAGGTATCACTTTAACTGCTCTCGGAGCACCAGAATATAAAATATTTGTTGCTAATGCAATTACAAAAGGAAAAAGTGTTATAAACATTTCACAATTTATCTATGGGATATTCTTGTTAGTTCTATCAGGATTATTACTTATTTTATTAGCATTATTTGCTAACTCTGCTTTTAATAAGAAATTAAGAAACAATGAATAAAATTATCTTTTTAAAACCTTATTTTAAACAAACATTATGAGCTAATAATAATATTAAACAAATGTATCGTTTGGATTTTAATGCTGGTGAAGCGTGATTGATATCAGCAATCAAAGATTGTGAATCTGTAGTTGCACATACAAAGCAAACCTTAAATGAATTTATCAAAAGTCATTCAGAATTTTTCGGTTTAACAAAAAAGCAAGCTCAATCATTTATATATCCGAATTTAACTAAGTTTTTGGATGCGAAGCATCCATTAAGTATCCAAGTACACCCTGATGATAACTACGCAAAAGCATTTGGTTCATTAGGTAAAAATGAGTGTTGGTATGTTTTAAAAAACAATCATCAGCCCTTTATTTTAGGGACGAATACAGATCAAAAAGAAAAGATATCTAAATCAATTAATTCTTCGGATATTGAACAATATTTAAATAAAGTGGGTTTGCAAATCGGTGATTTTGTTTTTATTCAAGCAGGATTAGTCCATGGAATCCCATCTGAAACAATGGTATATGAATTACAACAATCTAGTGATATTACATATCGGCTTTATGATTACCAAAGAGTCGATGAGAACGGAAAAATGCGACAAATACATAGCGATCAATCACTAGAAACGATGAAATTGGAACTTCAACCAAAAATTCAAAAATACCAAAAAAACGCCTTATATAATGCGGCAAACTTTAATTTATCGGTATATGATTTAAATAATGAAGAGATAAAGATCAAAAACAAAGCAAAGCATTGTTTGGAAATAGTTGTTTATTCAGGTATTGGTTTTATTAATGATGTTACTATAAGAGCAGGGGATGTTTTACTTGTTAGTTATGCTTTAAAAGATGTATTAATAAAAGGTTCTATGAAAATATTTATTAATGTGTTATAAAAACCTATCCATAAAGATAGGTTTTTTTAAGTTTCTCAGTTAATTGTGGTTGGGTCAGTTGGATTTGGATTGATTTTAGTTCGTTTGATTTTTCCATCTTGTACATGGATTACTCGATCTGCAATTGCTTCAATTGCAGGGTTATGAGTAACCATAACTATGGTAGTTCCATATTTTTTATTAATGTTAAATAAATATGACAGCACAATTCCTGTAGTTTTTTCATCCAAAGCAGCAGTAGGTTCATCAGCAAAAATAATAGCTGAATTTTTTGCTAAGGCACGTAAAATTGATATCCGTTGTTGTTGTCCACCCGACATCTGTGATGGGTATTTATTCATAACCGATTCCATATCAAATTCTTTAAATAATTCGTTGATATCAAGTTTTTTATCCGGATCTTTTTGTAAATAAGCACCAGTTTGCACATTATCATAACCTGATAGGTTTTGAAGTAAGTTGTAGTTTTGGAAGATAAAACTTACATTTTTTCTTCGAAATAAAGTAAGTTTCAAATCGCTTAAATAAGGTAGGTTTTCATCACAAACTATCACATCTCCACGAGAAGGTCGATCGAGTCCACTGATTAAGTTCAGCAAGGTAGACTTACCACCACCCGACTTACCAAAAATCATTATAAATTCACCTTTTTTGATGTTTAATGAAACATTTTTAAGTACACGGGTTACTTTATAACCAGATAAATAATATTTTGAAACATTACGAACTTCGATGATATTATCTTCAGTGTTTTTTAAATCAAAATGTTCGTCCCTAGGGCGTTTTTTATTTGCAGCAATTTTTAAAATTCGAGCAATTTTACGATCTACAATCATTTCCTTAGAATCAGATTCAGCATCTAGGATTTCAAAAACATTTTTACGGTTGATTTTAACATCAGAAACTTTTTTAGAAATTGTTGCAGGTTCTTTGGGTTCTTGCATAATTTCTCGAGTTTTTACTTCAGATTCAATGATTAACTGTGTTTTTGGTTCTTGATCATTGTTTTGCTGATTTGGTTGTTTTTGTTTCATTATTTACCTTTCAATAAGTCAATTGCCTTAATTTTATTAATGTTGTATCAAGATAGAATTGCTGTGATTAAGAATACACCAAATATGATGGAAGCTGTGAAAATAAAGTTTAACGGACTGATAGATAAAGGGATAGCAATAGCTGCACCAGTAGCAAGGAAGTTAGCAAAGAATACCATTAATCCATAAGCAAAAGGAAGTGAAATAATAATAGAAATAATAATAAACGGGATATAGATACCAAAGAACATTTTAAGTTTTTCCTTGTTATTGTATCCTAAAATAGATCAAATTGCGATGTTCTTCTCATTTTCGTTAATCAAAATGGTTGAAATAATAATAAGAATTATTATCGAAATTAAGAAACTAAGGATGGTAATAATTGTGACAATGATTTGTACTGTTCTTGAAATTCCTTGAGTGAAAGAAATCTCGATTTGCTTTGAATCAAGTCCAGTAGCAACAGGGATAAAAAGTTGACTATCAAATTCTTTAGCAAACTTTTCAATTTGTATGTCTGCTAAATTGCGTTGTTTCTGATAAAACTCTTGCAGTGGTGTATCTTTAGGATTATAATCTGGATCTAAGAATTTAGCTATTTCTAAGTCACTATAACCCATTGCAGCCATTGCCCCATCAGCAGGAGAGTTTTTAACAGTGTTTTTTGAACCGAAAATTCCATCGAATAAATCTTTTTTGTCTTTTTCTGTTATGGATTTAGTAGAAAAGGAAGCAATAGATCCAGAATAACCTGAAACAGAGTATAGGTTAGCCGATCAAATAAGTTGAATTGGTAGTGGATTAGTTGAAAGAATACCGTTAAATTTGTATGCATCATCATTTTGACCATTAAATTCTTTATCAACAAGTGAATCTAAACCAATCAGTTTATCAGCAGCATTTTTAGGGATAATGAATTCATCTTTGATATAAGTTTGATTGATTGCCTTAACAACGAAGCGATATTTATTAGGTATTATTACCGGTTTCCCTAGTGCCTTATTAATACGATTTTGAAAGCGATAGACAAGATTTTTAGGTTCCAAATTAAGAATTGAACCAATTGCTAAATGGTACTTACGTGCCGAAACCTCGTTTATAACAAGCGGGATATCTTTATTCAAATCAAAATTATTGTGAGCAAATTCATTATTGATTTCTGTTAATAAGTTTTGATCACCGTTTTTAATAGCAATTTCCTTAGAGTTAGGACGATATCCATATAGACGTATTTTTTCACCATTAGGTAGTTGGCTATCGACATAGGTATATGTTTCATCATATCTAGGATCAAGGTAAACTCCATTAAAAACGATGTCAAAATCATATATCCCTTGTTTTGCTAGTTGTTCATAACCATTTACCAAAAAAGCACGATATTCATCACGAAAATATGTGGTTTTAATAACATTGTGATTATATTTACCATCATCATCGCTTCAATTCATTACAAAGAATTTTCCATCGATGATGTTATCTACGCTCGGAACATATAAAAAGAAGTTATTTAAACCAAGTTGATGTGCTTTTTCGAAATCAACATTATTTGTTTGTTTGCCGTTTTCAACTTTGAAAGGGAGTCCTTTTTGTGTTTTAGTAAGTGCATAACCAATTTGATCACGACTTTGGATAATTCTGGATTTTTGTACATCAGGCAAGGATTGAAATACAACACTGAATGGATCAATAGAAATTGACGAATCAATTTTGATATTAATTGAAAACTGAGTAATAAGATGTGGATCTTTGAATGTAGGTTCTCCGTTTTTATTTTGCACATTAATAGCAGTTGAATAACCATTTTTAAAGTAATCTGCTTGATATGCATTAAGTTCTGTTGCTCGACCAATTGGAACATAAAGTGAGTTCTTTACATCTTCTGGATTTAAAATCTTTAATGAACCACCTTCAGTAGTTGGTGTTGTTAAGTCTATTTTATAGTTATATTTGCGGTTTTCGTATGTTTTATCAATTGTTTTATTGAAGATTCCAAAAGTTGCAAAACCAAATGAAGTAGTAATAGATGCTAAAATAACTGATATTCCAAAGGAAGCAAGTTTTCAGAAACTGTTAAATATAAGCGATGCACCAAATTTAGTTTTAACACTACGGTTTTTAAATACTTTAATATATTTTTGATAACTTTCACCAGTGCTTACATCAACAATTCCGGACATTAAGTCAATTGATTTATACCTTAGCGACCTTAATGAGACAACAATGATTAAAATGGACATTGCAAGCAGTGGCACTATAATATTAACTAAAAAAGAAATAATAGAGAAATTAAGTGTTTCTATCGGAACAGTTCAATAATTATCAAGGATTTTTATTGCAAGTGATTGCATCGAAAATCCAGTGATATACCCAAGCAAGTTTCCGGTAAAAATGGTAAAGAAAGCAAAGGTTGTCATTGAAAGTGAAATTTGAAGTGGTGTATATCCTTGTGCAACCAAAATTCCAATAACTTTGTTTTTGTTTGCGATATATCTTTTGATAATAAATGTAACTGAAATGGTTACTAAGAAAACCAAAATTGCTAGAATAACATTTGAAACATAACTAAGGGTGGTGATAATAGTTTGAACTGAAGAAATACGGATGCTACGCTCCGGGTTAATCGGGTCTAATTCATTATATAAATATGTTCTTTGTAACTTCGATGTGTCATCAATTTTACTTTGTACATATTTTTCAATAATGTTCTTAAGTTGTTCATTGGTATATTTAGAAGTGTTTTTAACTGTTAAATATTCTTTAACTAAACTACCACGATAAGCTTGATGAATGCGATCGAATCCTTTGTTATTTACATAAACAATAGCTTGAGATTTAGTATCTACTTGTAAGTTGTTTTCATCTAAGACAGGATAAAAGTAATCAAAAGAGATGTCATCACCTATAATTAAGTATTTCGAACCATTTACATTAATTTTATATTTTTCAGGTAAACTGTCAATTAATTGTAGCATCTCAATCGGATTAACTGGTAATTCACCATCATAAATTTCTTTATGATTATGCAACATATATGCATAATTTACTTTTGCTAAATATGAAGCAGATTGGTTAAATACAAGAATGTTGTCAATTTTATTAAACCCAGTTAGTGAGTTAAGTAACTTAAAGAAAACATCACCAAGGTTAATATCAAAAAACTTGTATTCACTTGGATTTTCAGTTACTGCATTAAGTATGTTCACGAAGAAGTCATTATCAATAGAAATTTCCCATACAAAGTCATTTTCAATAGAAGGGATGCTACCACCAATAACTTCTGATTGTGAATCATTTACATTACCACTTTCTTCATTTTTATTTTTTACCACTAATGGAATACCTAATAAAGAATTGATAAATTCATAGGTATTTTCTTTACCTGAACTAAGAAGTTGTTCAAAGTCGATAATCTTATTAATTAAAAAGTATCCAACATTTGAATCATTTTCAGATGGTTTTCCGATGTTGTTTTTATCAGTTAGTAATCAAATAAGTGCTTGTGGATGTTTTCGGATTAATATTTTATTGGTAATAAGCGGTGGTATCCCGATTTGATCGAGAAATTGTAGGCTTGATGAATATTGGTTAAAAAAGTTGTTAATTAAATAATAATGTTTAATAATATCATCGGTAATAACTTTATTAACAAAAACGTCCTGCATAGTAGCAAATAATGTATTATATTTTAATTTGATTCCATCATATTCCGTGATTTCTTTATCAAATGGTGCATATTGTTCTTCTGAAGCAATATATGAAAAAAGTTTTGTGATTTCATATGCATATGTACTTAAGAAGTTTTCAAATTCAGGATTTTGGTCAACAATATTTTGTAAATCTTTGTTAGAATATTTACCATTTTTATCTTTTGCAAAGAAAAGTCTTTGCATTTGTTTTGGATTTGCAAGCGAACGAGTAATACCAAATTTTGTATGTTCAGAACCAACTATATTCTGAGTTGAAGGTAGAAAGAGTTCAAAACTATTAAAAGAATCAATAGTGTCTTTTTGATTTGCTAGTGCTAGCAAGTCATTAGCAAATTTTTGTTTTTGCTGTAAACTACCATTGATTTTTGGATTAAATAATTCTCATCATACTTTTAAAAGTGGAAGAATATCAATAAGGTAGTTATAATCTTTATAATTCAAAGTTAAAAGTTTTGAAATAACACTATATGAAATAGTTAGAAAAACATTTGAATCTAAATTAGGTTCTTGATTAATGTATGCATTGGCGAGTTTGAAAAAAGAATGTAATGAATCAGAATTTTTGCTTGCTTGTTCCCCGAAAGTATCAAAGAAGTAATGTCAAATTTGAACAATGTTATTAATTTTCTCCTTATTTCAAACTTGATTTTTATTAGCTAATCCAAGATATTTATATGCAAGAGATAAAATATTACTTGGTATTTTTTGTCAATCGATACTGTTTAATTGTGAGATGTTTTCAATTAAGGTGCTTAAGTTTGGTGTGCTTGCAGCTGGTTGAGTTGATGTATTTTCTGTAGCTTGTGAATTGGCAGGTGAGCTAACACTACCTTGTAATAAATCTAATAAATCAAAAAAATCTAATTTATCATCATCTTTTGCAGGGATAGTAACATATTGATTATCACCTATTTCAACACTCTGTCCTTTAAATGAAAGATTTAACATCTTAGCTAGTGCAGTCTTGATGACACGATCGGAACCTGGAACATTAAATCATGCTTTTAATGTGGCATAAGTTAAATCACTATTAGTTAAATATGAAAGTGCTTGATATTCTTTTAGTTTAATAACATTCTTTTGAATATCTAATTCTGATCGCTCTGTTTCAAAATGAGAAATTTTTAGGTTTTCTTCTAATGTTTTGATAAACACATCTGTATCAAATGCACGAATAAAGAATTTAATCCCGTTTAAAAATCTTGTATAGTCTTTGGATTTTCCGTCATCAGAAAGAAAAATAATATCAGTGAGTTTTTTAACGAGGTTTGTACTTTGTCCTAATATCGAAGTGAAAATATTATTTTTTTCTCCGATATTAAGAATAAGTTGCGGGTTGATTGTATCGAGAAGAGAAATTAAAGCAGTTTTAAATTGATTTGAATCAATTGATTTTAAAAGTGCAATAATAATATCAAAAATACTTAGTTTGTGTTTACCATCTTTGCTGTGTGTATCAGGGAATGCAGGATTTTTGATAGTTTTGTTATATGAAGTTTCAAAGAAATTTTGAATAATATCGGTAAACTTTTTAAAATCAATAGTCTTAATTATATTGATAAATGCTTTAATAGTAGCTTTTATATCATTTGAAAAATCGATAAATACATCTAAATCAAAAGTGTTTTTTATATCTTTACCTGTAATTAAATAAATAAAATTAAAAAGTTTTTTAATTTCTGTTTTAATAAATTCTTTTGGTGTTTGGTGGTTTTGTTCTGCTTTTTCGATTAAAGAATAAATTTTTTCAAAGATATCAACGAATAACTTTTTAGCAAAATCACCATTTGGATCGTGTGACATATAATACAATCCGTCTAATACAAGTTTTGGCAAAATATTAAGGTTAATTAATCCACTAGAGAAGATAGAAGCAAAATCGTTTTTATCAAATGTATATGTTGCTGCTTGAACAATAGAATATATAGTTTCTTTTTGAATAAAACCTTGAGTAACTAAGTCAGTGTTTAATAAAGCTTGTTCAATACGTTCAACACCAAGTTTCAGTGATTTTTCAGCAAATGCTTGGTTTAAGACATCTGTTTGCGGAGCCCTGTATCCAAAAGGGATATAAACAGTATTAGAAAATTGATCAGATTTTTCTACATATGAAGAAGTATTCAATTTAACCTGAACGGTAAGATTGTTTGTAGTTAGATAATTTAATATTTTATCAATTGGGACCTTGCCATTAACAAAACCAGGTATTTCTACATTGATTCAATTTAAAATCTTTTTATTGGAATTATAAACAGGTTTAGTTAAATAAAAATCATTTTGATTCAATCATACAAAACCTAAATTAATAAATTGGTTATATTGATCATCTCTTAAATCATCGCGACCTTGATAACGTGTTAGATGGTAAATTTTTTGATTTTCAATATTATGAATATCACCATTTAGCGAGTTAACGATTTCTAATGGAGCATATTCGCGATCTATATGAATATATTTGTCAATGGGTTCGACATTAAATCTGAGTTGATCAATAATTTTAAAAGCAATAAAAGGATTTACTTCTTTTGTTTTAAAAAAAGAAGAAATTTCATTATTTGAATTATCACCTTTAATATTTAAAATCTGTGTTGGTCTACTTTGCTCATTAACTAATTTGTCAATGTTATTAGCAATACCATTAATTTCTTGATTCCTATCACCTAAATTAACAAAATGAAAAACATTTTTTCCACTATCTTTTTCATCAAAAGAATCAACTGTTATGCTTTGACGAATCCCGATATCAGAAGCAGGAACATATTTTTGTATTTGATTATATATTTCGTGCTTAACAATATCTAAAGCCCCGTTTTTTATAATATTGAAACGATCCCCTAAAATATTTTTGTTAATTAATTCATTAAAATTAGTTTCACCAATAATTCGGTTTTCAATTTGAGCAATGGTTTTTGGTTTGTCAAGAATAAAAAGAATTTTTTTAAAAGGTGTAGGTTGATATTCATCAGGAGCTAATGAAAGTTTACTATGGTTTATCTCGTCTAAGGAAACAGCAGGATTGTTACTTCTAATTAAAACCTTTTGTCCTAATTTAACATCATTTTGTGAATCAACAAAAGGGATGTTATAAATAAGAATTTCCTTTTCTCAAAAACTAAAGTGTTTTAAGTAATTTGGAACTTCCCCGTTATTTTGTTGGATCTGATTTTCTAAAAAGGTTCGATATGATCCAGTTCACTTTGATTGATTTTCTTTATCATATGTAATTTCATATTCTTTACGTAAGAAAAACGATTCAGTGCGACGTATTTTTGCCCATTTATTCGGAATAAGATAATCAGCATTTTTGGTAAATTCAAATTTTTCTTTTTTTGATACAGCAAAAGATGGAGAAGAAAATAAATCTGAGTAATTAAGGTTAGCCTTTATTTCTTTACTTATATATTTTGTAATATCATCATCTTTATTATGTGTATATAGTGTAGGTTTATTTGAACCGTCAATAATATATACATACGGATTATTCCCTAAAGGTACCAAACCAAGCAACTTTGCCAACTCATTATTTTCAACCTTAACAACTGCATCAGTTAATTCTCATTGTTTTCCTTTAACAAAATCAAAGGTGGCCTCATGTGTATCAGCATTAATATATAAAGCAGATAATTGTGAAAAATATATATTATTTTGATTTTCAGAGTTAATAAATGCAATATCAGAAAACTTGTATTGTTTATCAAGGTGAAATTTATCAAAAATATGTAGTTCTTTTGTAACAACACTTTGAGAAAAACTACCATCATCATTTTTTTGGTAAAGATTAATCAAATAATTCTTTTTAAAATGCATCTTCTTTTGTGGTTTTGTATAATCTAAATCCAAAAATTCTGAATCATCTGATGCTGAATATGTATTGTAAAGAGTAGAGAAATCATTTTTGAGAATATATTTATGCTTATCACTTTTGTCATTAAAGAAGTTTGAAATATTTATATAACGATCAGTTATTTCGTTAAAATCGATGATTTTCTTATTTGAAAATGCATCGTCTGAGACATAACGAATTCCTTTGTCATAACCTGCACCACCAGTAAATTTGGTTTCACCATTGATATAATATCCATCATTAAATGCTTGTCCAGAAGCAGGAAGGTTATAATCAACAGTTAAATCGTGTGCAACAGAGATTTTTTTATAGTTATTAAATTGAGTTCGCATCGCTTTTGATGTATCATATAATACAGTAAAAATACCAGATGTTAAAAATATAAGAATACTTAAACCAATAACAATGGCTTTGTTTTTAAATAGCGATCGAAAAACTTCTTTAAACAAGTTTCACATATTTCTCCTACCTTATTATATAAACTAAAATAATATAATAGTTTAATACAAAGTATTAAACAATTATATAATATTTTTAACAATATATTAGTTTATTTTTTCACTACGATAAAGTAGGATTTGTAAGAAAAAAATCGGAAAGTAAAACAAAAAGTCGCAGTTTAACCTACAACTTTTTGTTTTACTTTTTATCTGGATAAAGATTACTAAAACTTTGTGGATATAAATATGCCATTTTTGAAACAACTTCTTTAAATGATTGTGGGTTCATATCATCTCCACTTGCACCTCAGTATTGGTATTCTTGGGTATCGAAAATAGAGAAATTACTTGATGATCATCTACCACCCTTAGCATCCAAACCAACAATTTTACCTTTTGAATCATATATACCACTACCAGATGAACCATTAAATCAATCGTAATCTTTAACTTGTCCTCATATCGCAGGACGCTGTGTGTTATAATTTGAAACAGAATAACTTGTTTTTATTGGATTATTTCCAATAAGATATTCGCGGTATCTTAAACCAGGTGCAGAATCTGCATTACCATTTGCTCGGTTTTTTGGAAGGGTAGCCATATAAAAGTTTAAGTTATCGAACGAAGAAACATATAATGATAATGTTGAAAAATCGATTGGTTTAAGGTTTTGAAAATCTAGAAAATGCTTGATAGCAGCTTTTTCCTGTGTAGTTAATTTTTTGTTATCGTGTGTATAAGTATCTAAGTTTTGATAATTAAAATGTTTGAAAATAGGGGTAAAATCAACTATTGCAATAATTGTATCAACATTTGCTTTGTTATTTTTGTTGTGATCACTAGTATTTGGATCTTTGCGATCAACTACTTCACCATCGGTGTTTTTAAATTCATCATAATCATTTGCAACATTAGCAGAAAGATCTAAAAAGATTTTATATGTAATACCTGCTTCATTTTCAGGAATTTTAAAACTATAAATATTACCAGTTGGATTAATATCACCTGTAAGTTTTGTATCGTGATAAAAATCTTCATTATTGGTTGAATTTATATGTGTGTATACAGGTTGATATCTATCAACTGAGTTAGGAATAGCAGGACGATTCATTAAAGTTGGTGCAATAAGTTTTGCATCATGCACCGTAATGATTTTTGCACCAGATGCATCGGTAGAAACTTTATATAAATCCTTATTTATATCAGATGTATTTGTATGTCATACATGATAATTAACAAATGCATAGAATCTATAATCATCTTTTTTGTCGCTTACTTTACCAATGATGTTTCAGGTTCCATCAGCTTGATGGTTGATGCTAAAAACTCTACCTCTAGCTTCTTGGATAGGTGCTACATTATCTTCTTGATATAATCTTTTGCTTCGTTCGTTTTCTTTCGGTGAATCTTGTAAGAAGTTTGTAGTTGGTTCTCCATGATCTGTTGAATCAGCAAGCACCTTAACATCATATTTATCGATGTAACCTTCTGATGATGTTAAAATAGAGTTTTTATCAATTTGATGTTTTTGTTTAAATGTTATTTTAGGTGTGCTATCAGTTATACTTTGAATTCAATTAACAAAAACATCGACACGGTTTATAAATGCTGAGCGACTGTTTGAATGATTATGCATTGATAAGATGTTATTAAATTTGGTTCCGTTTTTAGTTTTTAAAACAAGTTTGAGTATGTTGTTTTCAAAGTGTAAAGCAAATGTTACGTTGTTTTTAATTTTAACAAATAATGCTTGCTGTAAGGACTTTTTGCCTGAAACATAATCAAACATAAAATCAACATTTGATACATGTTTATGTTCTTTAATATTTTTTAAGGAAACAGGAACAATAACCTTAGAACGAATATCTGAAACTTCATTAATATCACGATATGCAGCAGTATTCATATCTAATTCAAAAACCAATCAGATGATAACATCTTCATCAGGTACTCCGTTTGTATTGATTTCACTAAGATCTTGGGTAAATGATGCAGATGTCTTATCTTCATTGATTTTGAACAATGAGTTTTCAAGATAATTACGTGTTTTAAATCAATGAATATTTTGTTGTTGATTATTTTTATATAAAACAAATTTTGTTTCCCTCTTACTTTCCTTAGTATTTGGATATCTATGGATAAAATTATAGAAGTTATTATTATAGTCTAGCAAAGTGTTGAAGTTTTGTGGAGTAAAACTTATTTTGGTGTTTTTGTTAGCTTTCTTGTTTTCAGCAACTAAATCAGATTTACTAATAATTCCAGTATTTTTTAATGTTCCTGTACTTGTATCGCTTCCACCTGATAATTGGTTTTTAAAGTCAATACTTTGATTTCAGTTGAAGTTGTATGAAAAAGCAATGTTTTTAGATGCTAAATCTTTTCTTTTTAAAAAGTTTACATTACTACCTGAATTAACAACATCGAGATATTTAAGTTTATATTTAATTTGCTCTTGAAAACCAGATAAAGAGAATTTATGCAATTGATTAAAAGGGATATAAATTTTCTTAGTTGCTGGTATAGAGTTACCAGCATCAAAATTTTCGTCTGCATTTAAAATTTCACTTTGACCACCACCAAAAATATCAAGTGTACTTGAACTATTTGTTGATTTCTTTTCGTTATATACTTGTTTTTCAACATCAAAAGTAAGTACAAAAACTTTCTCTGAAAGAATCTTTACTTGATCTGATGTTCAATTAAATGCAGCACTACCAAAAATTTCTTTGCTACTTTCGTTTTTATAAACAGTCAAACTAGTTAAATCGAGTGAATTTAAAGCACTTTCTGGTAAACTAAATTTATATTTTTTTTGTAAACTAAAAGGAACTTTATAAGAATTATTAAAGGTTGCTTCGGTAATAACATATTGATTTTGATAATTGCTTAATAAATTACTTTGAAAAGTTCAATTACCTGAATTTTTGGTTAAATCAATATATTTACTCCATTTATTGTGTTGGTCAAAACTTTTAACTAAAACTTTTGCAGTAGTGATGCTTGCATCATTAAAAGTTATTGTAATGGTTGAATTATTTTCGGAAATACTTGAAATATCGGTTGTTTTTGCCAAATCAATATGTAATGTTGATTCGGCATCATTAGTTGTACTTTTAGCAGTTGGTGAAGCTAGATAGTTAAAATATGTACTTCAGTTATCTTTGCTATTTAAACTGCTTTGTTCTAATTCAGAAAAGTTAGTAGAATTATGAATATTTAACTCACTACTTTGGATAGCATCTGCATTTTGTAAATCAAATGCATTTCCATAATCGCTAATTTGCGCTTGAATTTGTGGAGTTGTATCTTTTGATGCTTCTGCTTCTTCTTGTCCAGCAGAAAGGGTATAACCAGGATTTTGTGAACTTTGTGAATTGTCTGGTTCACTTGGTTTATTTACAGGTTTATTTTCATTATTATCCTTGTTATTTTGTCCGCTGTTATTTGTTTTACTTGAATCAACTAAAGTTTTAAAACTAAGGTTTAATGAACCATCAGCAACTTTAAGTGATGTATTGTCATATTGAATTTCTGTGATTTTGTAATTTGTATCTGAACTTAAACCACTTAAACTAACAATAGCAGTATCTAGATTATTAGTATCAAGTTGCTTAGAGATTGTAAAATTATCAGAAGGATTTAACGAAATAGATAATTTATTTATATTAAAATCTGAAATATTATTTAATTTAATTTTTAAGGTTGCAGATGTCGAAGTTATATTTTGTGTCGAAATGTTATTAATAGATATTGTGGGTTCATTTTCTTTTTGTGGATTTTGGTTAGAGTTATGTTGCTCTGGTTCAAGGGTTTGAAAGTAAAATCATTACTATTATTATAAGTTGATTTTATTGAGACATTATCATATTTTATATCTGAAATGGTATATTGGGTGTTTTGATTCAATCCACTGATATGCACGATAACCGAATTTGGATCGCTGCTATCTATTTGTTTGCTAAATGATGCTCCATCAGATGGGTTTATGGATACATCTAACTTATTAACTTCAATATTAGGAACATTTGATAATTTAACAGCAATATCTACAGAATTTTTTGTAATATTCAGATGACTTATATTGACGATGTTAGCATCAGTTTTTGATTCTTTAGGTTTACCATCACTTGGATTTTTATCAGATGGAGTTTGATCATTATTGTTTGTATTAAGTGTTTTAAAACTTAATTGTGACTTATTTATACCATTAATATAAGATATATTATTTATAGATATATCGGTAATTTGATAAGAAAAATTACTTTTCAAATGATTTAATTGCACACTAATGGTATTTAAAGTTACATTGTTTTTAAAAGAAACATTTGTTATATCATTCAAAGTTAATTTAAATTTAGTTAAATCAAGATTTTTTGATAAATGATTAAACTTAATATTAATTTTAACTGAATCAGAAGATAAATTTGAATAACTTATATCTAATACTTTAGCGTTTTCAGTTGTAGTTTGATTAGAACAAGCAACTGCGATTGAAAAAGATGAAGCAAGTAAGATAGAAGAAAAAAATTTCATTTTCTTTTTCATAAAAACTCCTTTATATCTTTATTCTACTACTTTTTATAGTAATATTTCAAGTATTTGATTGTAATATTTTACCAAAAAATAATTTGTAATATAATATTACTAAATAGTAATATAGGAGATCGATGAAAAAAATTTTTACAGCACTTACTTTACAAATTATTCCGATAACAGCAATAAGTTGCAATCAAAATAGCAATCAAGA
This sequence comes from Mycoplasma sp. 246B, assembly GCF_054353935.1. Taxonomy (NCBI): domain Bacteria; kingdom Bacillati; phylum Mycoplasmatota; class Mollicutes; order Mycoplasmatales; family Mycoplasmataceae; genus Mycoplasma; species Mycoplasma sp. 246B. Next base: position 13,137 of record NZ_JBTHHM010000007.1, on the reverse strand, counting down.
AGACTTAAATATAAACAAAGAAAATGCAAATATTTTAAAGGTTGCAGAATATTTTAATATCAAAAATCCTAAACAAGATGAACAATTAAACTGAAACGAATTTAAAAATCAATTTTTACAAGTGCAAAATAATGAATCAAAATTAAGTGAATTATTATCAAACAACTGAATGGGTTTTTTAAGTAATTTAGATAAATTTAGTTTTAAGTTCTTAAAATGATATTTGTTACCACAAACAAGCGAATATGGACACTCTGCATATTATTTACATAATATAGGTTTATCTAAGTTAAATGAAGCGAATTTAGCACCACATACACATACAAGATTTCCTAGAATTTTTGGTATTGGTTATAACAATTTTTCTAGAGCAATTACAAATGTAAAGGATGGTATCAAAGAAATTAATTTATTCTTTGGACATTTTATTATCAAACTAATTTATAAAAATAATAAAGTTGTTGTGTCACCTGAATTTTTATATCTTGTTACCAAAAGAATTCAAAAATCTACCGATGCAGTTTATCAAAAATTATTATATCCTGGAAAAGCAAACCAATATAATATTAATCAATTTGAAAAAGTAGCATACGAAGTAGGGATACCGGCAACCGTGAACTTAATTTTAAAATAATACTCCAAATATAATTATTTCTTTATAATATATATAGGAGTAAAATGCATATAGTTTTTTGAATTGTAATATCAATTTTAATTACTTTAATAACATTTTTATTTGTCCTTTTTTTAAGGTCTGTTTTTTTTATTTTGATGCATAAAAACGCCCAAAATATGGATTATAAAATATCATCATATCAAAATGACAATATTAATAATTTAAAAAAAGTAAACACTTTACAAAATAATGTTTATGAATATATAAGTATTTATTCTGATTTAACCGAAATTCAAAAAACATTGAAAACAATAAGTTCGGAATTTAAAGAACAACAAAGTCTATATAATATTCAAAATGAACATCGAAAGCTTATTAAAACATATGGTTTTTTTCTTAAATTAAGAAAAAAATATAAGTTATATCTAAAAAAACAAATGTTATTTGATAAAAAATCGCAGCCATTTACGACTAAATGAAATGATATTGAGCAAAATGTAGCAGTTTTTTTAGATGTAACTGATGATTTAATTATTTCATTAAACAACACAAAATATAATGGAATCCAGTTTCATCCGTATATTCAAAAGAAAATAGAAGATATAAGAACAACTGTGACTAAAGCTGATAAACAAAAAAGATTTGGTAATTTTGAAGAATTAAGAAGTGTTTTTGATAATTTAAGACAATATGGAAACAAACTTATAGAGTTTTTTTATGCTTCTGAAAAATTAGATTTTGCTTTATATGCACATTTATCATCTCTTATTAATAGCAAAATAAACCAAAAACAAGATGTTGATTTTTATACTAAATTAAGTAAAAGTTGAAAAAAACAAACAGAAGAGTGAAAAAAACAAGATACATTAGTAACAATCGATAAAGTAAAAAAGATTTATAAAGTAATGTTTATTCATGAAATAGAGACAAATAAGAGAAATTGGATTAAGTCATATTTACTTGATAATAAAGAAAAAATTCAAAACCTTTTAGAAAATATTAATCAAAAACTTTTGTCGCTTAATTTAAGTGGTAAAAGTAATAAAGATGATTTTTCAAATTTAAAAACATCTGTTGAAAACCTTTATAAAGATAGCAAGAGTGCAGATGACTTATTAGAGAAAACATCAGAAGTTTTAAAAAAATTTGAACAAATACAGATAAATATTTACAGACAAAAACAAAATCAAAGAGAAGCAAAAATATATGGATATAATAAAGAAATTATACGAATTCAGAATATTTATTACTCTTTAATATCTAACGAAAATTTACCCAAAACAAAAAGTATTGAAATCAAGAAGGAACATATAAGGCAAGAGTTTGAACATTTTAACAAAAATAAATTTAAACTTATTTATACCGATGAAAAGCAAAGATGAAACAACTGAATTAGTTCTATAATAAATTTAATAAAAGTTCTTTCAGAAAATTTAGAATATAAAAAAATGTATGATGCTTTATCGATATATATTATGGAAAATCCAAGATTTGAAAATAAAAAAAATGAATCAAAAAACCAATTATTTAACCTTAAAATTAATATAGAAAACAATGAGTATAAAATTTCTTATTTTAAACTAAAAAACTACATAAAAACAAGTTAGGAGATATATGTATAATAAAATTTTAATTCGGTACGGAGAGTTAGTTTTAAAGAAAGGTAATCGCAAGTTATTTATCAATCAACTTTCAAATAACATAACACATATAGTTGGTATAAAACCTGATGTAGAATTTGATCGAATGTATCTACCTTATAGTGAGGAAAATATAAAGAAACTAAATTATGTATTTGGTATTAGTTCGTATTCTCCTGTTTTGGTAGTAGAAAATTCGTTAGAAGCATTTAAAGAAGCATCATTAAAGTTATTAAAACCTGATTCTAAAACCTTTAAAATTGAAGCAAGAAGGAATAATAAGAAATTTGAATATAATTCAGCACAATTAAATAACTTATTAGGTGGATTTATTTTAAGTAAAACAAAAACCAAAGTAGATGTGCATCATCCGAATCAAATAATTTATCTAGAAGTTCGCAATAAATATACATATGTCTTTTCTGAATATATTAAAGGATTAGGAGGATTACCAGTAGGGATATCTGGTAAAGTCTTGCACTTAATTTCTGGTGGATTTGATTCTCCTGTTGCTGCATATTTGATGATGAAGCGAGGAGTTAAAGTTGATTTTCTTACTTTTTTAACTCCACCACAAACTGATAAAAAAACTGTTAATAAAATAATATCACTTGTTAAAGTTTTAAATAAATATCAAATAAGTTCACATTTGATTCAGGCAGATTATTCACATCTGATGAACTATATTTCATTTGTGTCAAAACCTGCATACAAAATCAATCTAATGCGACGCAGTTTTTACCGTATTGCAGATAAGTTAGCACAAAAATATGGGTATTTAGGTATTTCTAATGGTGAAAACTTGGGACAGGTAGCTTCACAAACTCTAGAATCAATGTATACAATTGGAAGTGTTACAAATTTACCTGTTTTAAGGCCACTTTTAACCTATGATAAAAATGAAATTATAAATATAGCAAAAGAAATAAACACACATGATATTTCAGTTATTGCAGCTAATGAAACCTGTGAACTTTTCGCTCCAAAAGATCCAGTAACTAAACCGATCTTAGCACAAGCACAGTCTTTAGAAAATGAGTTGAATAGAATTGCAGAACTAGAAGAAAAGCTTATAAAATCAAAAATAGAAATTTTAAAAATAAAGGAGTAATATGGAAAAACAAACCTTTTTTATTGATTTTGAAGCAGTTACAGTTAATTATTTAAATATTCACAAGAGCAAACTTAAAGATAGTGTAAATTACCATAAAGATTTACCTTATTGTTATTCTATCGGAACTTTTAAGGGTGGTAGTTACAAAAACAGATTTGGAATCATCCGTTTTAAAAATATCACATATGAAAAAGCACTAATTCAACTTAGAGAGAAAATAACAAAAGATATACAAACATTGATTGGTGATAAAGACTTTATCCCTGTTGCATCAAATTGTGTATTTTATGGTTGAGGAGCTGGACCAGAAAATTGAATTATGGAGAAACTTTTTAAAATATCAGTTAAAAATTTTTCAACTATCCAGGTTAAGCTTGATAATGTAGTCCCAGATTCAATATTTTCTACTTCTAAGTATTTTGAAAACATTAAAAACATTGCAAAAACTATAAAACACCCTGTTTTATCTATGATAAAACAAAATACCGAAGATGGTAGAATTGCCTGTTGATATGGTTTAGCAATGTTATTAGATGGAAGAAATATATATCATATAGATGCAAAAGTTAAAAACCAGATGCATAATGATCTCAGAATATATAATCTTGATGACAGCAAGAAATTAGCATTTTTATATAAAAATAAGTTTACAGCACATAAATTAATAGGTAAAATTTTTGATATACGTCGTGAAATTCAGTCATTAAATGCACAAATATTAACCTATGATAAATATATCGAATATCTAAAAAGTTTAACTAATAAAAAAAATCCGCCCTTATTAATAAAACACGATGATATTCATAAAATTAAAGGTTCACAAGAAATTCCGATTGAAATTTTACCTTCACTTAGGTTATCTAAGAAAATATGAAATGATAGAGTAATGCGCGACTTATTTTTAGAACAAATGATTTTTATTGTTAATAAAAGAAAAGAAGAAATTCAAACAAAGAAACAAGAGTTAAATGAGAAAATTTTATTGCAACGAAATAATTGATATTAAAATCCGTTTATTCCTTGTTTATAGTATAAACGGATTATTTCTTAAATTCAGAAACCATTTTATCAAAGTCATCTGAAATTCTTTTTTTAATTGCATTATAATAATGATATTCATCATATGAAAATCTATCTTGCTGTTCTAAATAAATAAGATATGAACCACCTTGATTTATAGTTTTATAAACCAACTTTATTTTATGTGTTTTGTTATAGTTTCGAATAAAATCTTCTAAAGTAGTTTGCAAAGCACCACTACCTTTACCGGTGATTATTTCAACTTCTGATACTCTTAAATCTTCTAAATCCATTATCATTTCTTGGATTTTAGGTTTTGCATCTTGTGTGTATGCACCATGCAAATCTAATGTATTATTTTTCAATTTTAATCCCTGCATTTTCCATGAGTTTCAAAGCATTATTGTGCATAATGCCCCCATTATGCTCTGGAGTATCAAATGTTTCAACAGCACTTGAGATAACTGAAATCTTTTTGTCACTGCCAATTTTATTGAATCAAGTTTTTAAACTAAGAACAAACTGTAATACACAAATATCGGTGCAGCAACCTACGAATTCAAATTCATCATAAAGATCCCAAAACTTTGGATCAACATCGTAAAATCCGTTTGTAGTAGTTTTATAAACAATATTAGCATTTTTAGAATCTAAATATGGTTGGAGTTCGTCAACAACTTTTGCCTCATCAGAACCTTTTAAACAATGTATAGGGTATTGCTGCATTTCTAAATCATTTTCAGAATGAGCATCACAGACAAACAAAATATTTTCAGAATGTTTCAAAACATTAGCAATATTAGGAATAATCGAATTAATTCTTGGACTAGATAAAGGACCGAATTTTGTAAAACCATTAAGCATATCAATAACTAAAGTTAATTTTTTAGACACTTTTCTCCTTTTGGCAAGTAGGACAATATGATGTTCCTCTACCGTTTTCTTTAAAATCTAATTTTACTTTTATTATATCTGTTTTCTTACATTGTAAGCATTGCTTCTTTTCTCTTCCGTAAACATACAAATCATTTTGAAACTTACCAGTTATCCCATTAACAGAAGAATATGTATGAACACTACTTCCACCTTTTACAATCGAATCATCCATTATCATTTGAGCATTCATCAGCAAAGTTTTAAGTTCTTGTTTACATATTTTATTAGCAGGGGTCATAGGGTATATTTTAGAACGATGTAAGGATTCATCAGCATAGATATTACCAATTCCTAGAACAAGTGATTGATCAAGTAGAACCTTTTTTATACTAATGCTTTTGTGCTTTAACTTTTCGAATAGTCTATCCACATCTGTATCAGCAGGAAGTAATCCAAGATTTTTAATTTGATATAAACTTCTTTTGTCTGTATTTTCAATTATCTCAAAGGACCCAAACATCCGAGAATCATTATAAACTAAGACTTTATTTTCTAACCGAAAGTATATACAATCATGTTTATAAGCATATAAAAGTGGGTCGTTTAATTCTCTAATAAAATATTTACCAGACATTCTCAGATGCGAAATTAGTCGACTTTTATCATTAAAATTAAATACCAAAAATTTACCAAAGTTTTCTACATTGATAATCGTTTTATTAACTAAAAAGTTAATAAAACCTTGTGTATCAGTGTTTTTAATAAGTTTGGTAATTTTTACTTCAACCTTAGTTATTTTTTGATTTTTAATGTGTTTGTTTAAAGATTTTTGTACAACTGTGACTTCTGGGTATTCTGGCATATGTAAATTATATACAAAAGAAAAAAATTATAGATATTTTATAGTAAATTTATAAGTCGAAATTGATTGAATATAATAATTGGAAATAATTTCATATAAAAGAGTATAATTTTATTAGGAGTTATTATGAAAGTCAGAAAAATAATAAAACAAGTAATTGCTTTAATTGGTATTACATTTATTCCATTGACAATGTCTGCTATATTTAATAATCAACCAAGAAATATTAAGAAGTATGACACAATTTTTAAGACTTTATGGGATAAATTAGGAATATATGAGAGGACAGACAAAAAGATAAAAATCGGTATTATAGATGCTGGTTTAGTTGATTTTAGAATGATGAAATTCAACGGTAAAACAACTAATAATATTGATGAGCAGCTACCTTTAGATAACTATAACATTATCAAATATGCAAATGATCAAAATTTAGTTAATAGCGATAGAGTTGTATATGATTCAAGATTGACTGACGAAAAAATATTTAAATTTGAAAACAATAAATCTACATTTTTGAATTATTGAGAAAAAAACGAGCATGCAACAAATATAGCATCAATAATTGCTGGTGATGGTGGTTTACTTAAGAATGCAGAAATTTATTCAACAAGCTTTAAAAGAAATTATGCAGCAAGTGATTTAGATATATTGACTGAAAACCTAGAATTCTTCCGAAAAAACGGTGTTAAATACATTAATATGAGTTATTCTGATAATGTTTTAAATTATTTGAATAAAGAAGAATTTGAAGATTTTATAAAAGAAAAGAATACATCAAAAATTAACGATATAATATGACAATTAGAAAAGATTATAAATAAAGATTATTCAGAAGAGGGTGCTTTGCTAGACAAATATGCTTTTGATAATAATATGAAATTTTTTATTTCTGCTGGTAATTTTGGTACTGGAATAATAGAAAAAGTTAAAATATTTAAGGAAACATTATCTGATTATATAAATGAAAATGAGATAGACAGTGAAATAAAAAATTTGTTAATAAAATTTAATGAACTATTGGATATAAATAATGAATTTTGAAAAAAACCCAGTCAAATTCAAAGAAGCAAAAATACATTTATAATAGGAGCATATGATTTTTATACAGATAAGATAAAAGATTATTCGCAAATAAAAATAAAGAACTTTGAAGATTCACCATTAGGTTTAGGACCAACAGAGTTTTCAGATCAATCGCTTTTATTAAATGATAATTGATATAACACAGATACAACCCTTGATGATCCAGATGTAACTAGATGAAGTGGGACAAGTAATTCCACTCCAGTTATTCTAGCAGCTTCTGCTTTACTTGAAACAATAAAAAGACCAGATTCAGAATTTGATGTTCCGGAGTTAAAAGCAATTTTAATGGCAAGTTTTGATTTAAGAAAATATGGAGATCATATATTTGACTTACCAGACAATATTGGTGCAGGTTTTTTTAATTGAGAGAGAATGAAATTTTTTGCAGATAATGTTCATAAGCAGAGCATACGAGATCTTTACTCAAATGATAAAGAAATTAATTATAAAACATTAATTTCTGGAAGTGATAATTTTCTTGCTGTTTATTCTAGTTATTCAGATTTATTTCAACAATGATATCGTGAGTGGGAAAAACTTTCAAAACAAACCATTCAAAAATATGTAAATATATTTGATGTACATATAAAAAGTGAAATATATGCTACTCCTGAATGAATATATAAACAGTATCATGTTTCTACAATGAAATCTAATTATAAATCCTTTTCTGATGATTATGGTTCTGCAACAAATCGAATAATGCTTTCTAAACAATATTATAAAGATTGACCCTATGAAGCAACACTGCAAATAAAACTTAGAAAAAATTTTAGAGACATATTTTTACAAACTAAATATATGTATTATATCTTAACTGATAGAAACGCAATATATGAATCAAGAAGTAAATTAAAGACATAGTATGTTAGACAAAAAAATAAAAATTTTATCTAGTTTATTGGCAATTAGCATCTTACCCACATCTGTTGCATGTAGTAAGTATGAAACTATTGAAGAAGAGAAAGAAACAGAATATGAAAGAAAAAATGATTTATATATAGATTCACTAAAAAAAGAATTGTTAATAAATAATTTTATATTCACAGATGATAATCTTGATTTAGACAAAATTATTGACAAAGAAAATGCATTTTATAAAGTTATTGCAGAGGATTCGAATAAAAAATTACCATTTATTAAAATAAAAGATTCATATAATTTCAATTGAACCTATGACAAGATAAAAAATATATTTTCAGATAAGAATAAAATATTTTATAACAATAAGAATAACATGGTAGTGGAAATACTACCTATAAAAAGTACAAATAAATTATTAATTAATCTTTTATTTGTTCGAGAATTAGATGAATTAGATGTCAGTTATTCACCTGATTATAAACCTCGCACTAAATCAACCGAACCTTGATATGATTTTTCATATGATAGCAATTTAGATTGATATGTTTTTAATGACAAATTATATTCAGTTATTAATAATAGTGTTGAAAAAATAGATATATCTAATAATAAAATAATAATAGATATAAAACAAAAAGAAAGTAAAATAAGTAAATTGACTGAATCAATAAAATTACACAAGGAAATAACTGAATCAGTTATAAAATTAAAACCTTATAAATCACAATACTTTTTTAGCAAAAATATTCTTGAGACATTTAAAAAACCACATACAATAACAAAAACTCAGCAAAGAAGATTTAAAAAATTTGAGGATTTAATCCAGAATAATCTAAACGATACTTGAATATGAGTTAAGGATATGAAAAAGTATTACGATCCTACATCAGAGGTAATAAAAATAATATCTGGCTCATTAACTAAAACATCTTTAATAAAATTATTATCTAAATCATATTTAGTTGATTTAGGTAATCAAAAACTTACTTTTGATTCTAAAGGTGAACCAAATATAGAATTTATATTTAAATAAATAGAACAAGGATATCCTTGTTCTTTTGTAGTAAAATATATTTAAGGAAGGCGATATGAATTCAGTTTATGATGAAATGTTTATATGTTCAACAGATACAGTAGTAGGGCTCGGTGGACCCGTTCGAGATGATATTTTAGAGCAAATATATAGACTTAAGCAAAGAAAAACAGACAAAAAAGTTATAATCTTAATTGGTAACATTGAACAAGTAAGAAAGTTTAAACAGTGAAATAAACAAGCAGATGATATAGCAAAACAAAAGTGACCCGGAGCAACTACTATAATTGTAAATAACCAAGGTTTCAGAATTCCAAATAATAATCAATTAATTAATTTTCTTATTAAAAATGGACCAATGTATGTATCAAGTGCCAATATTTCTGGACACAAACCGATAAATATAAAAGATGCTCAAAAAGTATTTCCAATGATAAAAAATGTTTATGATTTTGGAGTAGGAAGCGGAAAACCCAGCACAATAATTAATTTAGATACAAAACAAATTATTGAGCGTAATTAGTTTTTTTGAGTAAAATATTTATTTTTTACTTATTTAGTTTTATAAAAATTACATAAAGAAATTTAAAAAAAAGAAACCAAAACAACTTTTAAATAGTGAAGATATAAATTTATTGCAGTATAAAAACAAAAGGATGTTGATAAAAAACGTAGCAGTTTCAGTTACCAAAATGAATTCTATTTATACCGAGTTATTGTTGATGCTGAAAGTAAAATAAAAACAAGTTTATACTTGCTTTTTGTATAATCTTTTTACACTGTAGTTGCTAAGTTGTTTTAGCATCTGAGTTTCTTCTTGATAATTTTTATGATACATTTTATAAAAACTCATATAAGTTTTTTGATCGATTAATTTATCTTTTAACATAATTTCAAGATAATAAAGAATTATTTCATCATTAAAGAAGTATTTATCGTTGTTATATAAATTAACAACTTCAGTTATTTCCTTATAAATCATTTCTTTTAGCTCTTTGGGATATTTAAACTTAGCAGAATTGGTTTTAAATTCTTCTTTATCAACTATTTGTAAATCTTTGTTCGGATAACTTTTTAGATCTAAATCATAATCAATAAATTTAATTGTATCTTCTTCATAGATAGGATATGATGCTAAATTAGTATAAAAAGAATTACCCAATCCCTTCTTTAATAAAACAATAGTATTGTATAATGAATTTTTAGGTATAAATCAAATAGCATCATCTTTGTATTTTCATCCTTTACCATTACTTTGTGATTCAGTAACCTTAGTTCCTTTTAACGAAAGCACAATATGTCTTTTATTATGAAAAATCACCTTGGTATTAGATCACTGACGGTATAAAAATCCATCGTGTTTATATGCTTGGACATTGACGATTGAACCCACCTTTAATTCGTTGAAATCTCACTGCATTAGGCTAATCTAATATAAACCTTTCCATCTGCATTTTGTGATAACTTAAACTTTTTAAATGCTGGTTGACTAGTATTTCAGGCACGACCAGATGTAACTCATCTGTTTTTTGGTAAACTAATATCAGAAGTATTAAGTTCATCAGATTGTACTTGTCCATCATTGTTTTTGTCTTCTCATAAAAATACTTGTTGATCAGGTTTTACACTAACAAAATCCTTAGTAATATAATTGTAATATGCTCTGTTTAATTCTGGCATCGATGTATCATTACTGTGTCCAGGATAAATACGATTAGCAATTTGTTCCTTGCGATCATCTGTTATATACCCGTTTTTAACTACTGTTGCACCTGTATCAAGAGTTTTATGTCCAAAGAAAGAAAATGTATCATAATAGTTGAAATAAGCTTTGGTATAGTTTGTAGAGCTAGGATCTTTTAAAACTAAACCGGTGTATTTTTTAGTCGGAAGAAAACCTGAGAATTTGATTTGGTTTGCTTTAGTCTCATCGACATAAACTTGCTTATTATTTCAACCCCATTGGTTTTGATAAAACATCTGATTAATTGATTTTCCGTATCCCATAGTCGCTAAAAATAAATCATAAAACTTTTGAGAACGGTTGATTGTTTTTCTTTCAGGTAAATGGTAGAGTCTTTTTTCATAAACTGGTTGACCTAAAATGTCATAACCTACCGGATAATCTCTTTCAAAAATATATGGTCGTATATCAAATACAGAGTTAGGTGTCATAGTCGCATTTACTACTCTAGTGTCATTTTGTCCATCTAAAGTTCGATATCCATTCAAGAAAGTTCCTTGGCGATAACTGCTATCAAAGTTGTTCATATATACTTTTGATCAATCTTCAGCTATCGCAGAAGGACTGAAGTATTTTGAAATATTTCCGTTTCCATCGTTTTTAAAATAATGAACACCGAATCAGTTAATTGTTGCTTTTTGTTGTGTGTCATTATATGCGGCTTGATTTGGTGCATTGATTGAAAAATATGATTCAAAAGCATATTTAGAGTATTCTCGAGGAACCAACTCGGTTAATGAATAATTATATTTTAATCTTCCATAATCAAGTTTAAAAGCTAAGGATGGTGAGTAGTAAAAATTATCAACACCTTGAAATCTTTGTAATCTTCTTGGTGCATTTTCATCATTTGCTATTTCTCAGATGTCTCGAGGAGAAAGACGTCTAAATAGGAAATTATCTAGATTATCCATAAATGTTCCATCATTAAATCTGTTAAATATCACAGCATCTTCATCAGAAATATATCCTATTTCATCAACATCATAATTTAATAGTTTATAGAAATTATTAGCAAAATAAGAATTTCAATATTGTTTTAGTCCATGTGAGTGACTGTTGTCATTTTCTTCAATATTTAAACCTGGATTATAGTAAACAATAGTAGCAAACTTAGTGTTTTCTCTAATTCTTTGATCTATTAAAGCAGTTGGTGTGCTAGGTAAGGTTGCCTCAGAATATGAATCTGATCAATGGTGCATATATTCATGGAAAATAGTTGGCATTAGACCACCAATTATTTCATATTCATTAAATCCCTTTTCAGCATAATTACTACCGTTAATAAAAATATTTTTAATATTTGGAATGTATAATCCGTTTGCCTGTGCATTGATTACATTAAAATCATCAATATTTATAGCCTGCAAATCATATACTTCTGGGCCAAAAGGAACTTTACGTTTAAATTCTTGTGCTAAAGCAATCAATCCGTGCTTTCCGAGAAGGTATCTAAAATCTTTTGTACCTTCGATTGGATATGCATAATCTCTAAATAAAACATTAGTAAAAGGATCTTGGTATTCTAAATATTTTCTTCCTGTATTATCTGTTTTTTCTTTAATATCTTCAATATTAGAAACCGAAGGTTTATTATAAGCATTTAATGCAGCATCCTTTTGTTCTTGACTAAGTCCGTTTGCTCAATAAACTTCATTAGGTTGAATTTTAAGGATGTTACCAAAAAGAAAATCTTTTTTTTGTAAAGGTGTTGGATTTTGCATCCCACCACTTGTTTCGTTATCAGGTTTTGTATCGATAGGTTTTTGGGGTTCTACTGGTTCTGTTGGTGTTGAAACATTTTGCTTTGGTGGTTTAATAGTTCCAATAGGTTCGACAGGTTGATTGGGATGAGAAGGATTTTCAATTGGAGATGGAACAGGAAGCGGAGATGGATTAACAGGTAAGGGTTCGGGATTACCCTTAATAGGAATAACACCAGGTTCTTGCTTATCTTGTTTTTCTGAATTTAATAAATCACAACCAGATGCTGCAATGGTTGTAATTGGTAAAACAAAAACTGTTCCTTTTAAAATACTTAAATAAAATTTTTTCTTTTTCATTTTAACCTCTTAATTAGGATATTTTATAACAATTTAACATTTAAGTAAATGATTATATTACTATATTATGATATAAATTAAATACTTAATTATTTTGTGTTTGGTGAATTAAACAAACATTTTTTCTAACAATTTTTTCTTAAGATTCTTGAGCATAGTTAACTTACGCTGATGAAGTGAAAGGATGGAGTCTAGGGATAAAAGTAATTTAGCTAT
>NZ_JBTHHM010000006.1:0-43022 GCF_054353935.1 Mycoplasma sp. 246B | reverse complement strand
ATCCTTAAACTCGAATATGAAATTGATTTTAAAAAGAAAGGTTTCATTTCCTAGTTCGGAAAGTTTATCACTGCTTTTAGCACATATTTTTGATAACTGAAATATTGACAGAAGTTTTAGAGCAACAAACGGATTTAGAAATATTGGTTAAACTTCGATTTGGTATTGAAAAACCTGCAAAATATAAAGCAAAAGAACAAAAGATTACTTTTGTTCGCTTTATTTTGCGGGTTTTTCAAAAAAAATTTTTAAATTTTTCTGATAAGATGCTATTATATATACTGCTTACCTTTTTAAGGATATAACTTAGATTTTATTAAAATACACAAGAATTTTTATAATGTCGTTTTAAATATAGTTTTTTACCATATACTTTTAATTTAAATGGGGTGTATGATCCAAAAATGGATGTGTTTAGTTATGATAAGGGAATGAAGATTTTAAAAAATGATGCTCTTTATGGTCTTAAAGATCCAAGTGAAGATATTAAGAAATTACAAACTAAGAACTTATTTTTATATGCTCCGATATCATTAGTGGATGAAGCAACGGATTCGGGTGGTAAATTTATGGCCGTCGATGAGAATCAAAGAAAATATTTTATTAGTTTAATAGAATATAAGCAAGCATTAAAAAAATTAAATGATGCTCTTAAAGTTATGGATTATAAGAAAAATGGTGATCAACAAGCATCATTGATCGAAAAAATTGAAGAACTTAATAAAAATAATGATGCTAGATATAATAATCAAAAAAATATATTTAATGATTTTAAAACAAAGTTAAATACATATACTAGTGCTCTAATAGCGATTTTAGATATTAATAACTTTATTGGGACTGAAAGTGTGTTCCCACAAACAAAAAAATTGAATCAAATATTAGTGGATATTCTACCTTATGGTAAAAATAGTAATTTCGAGTTTATGTATAAGGATGCGAATGAAAAACTTAATAACGAAGTGCTGGGGTGGTATACTATGTTAAGTAATGGTGAAGCAAAAGATACATTACTTGATGGATTCTTGCCGGGGTATGATGTAGATGCTAATATAGCATTTAATGTTGCATCATATAACTATTTATTTACTTATTTAAATACTATTTATGCGCAAAATAATTTAGATAAGATAAATAGAATTAATTATAGCGATTATAAAAAAGAACTAGCTAAAAATAATAAAATAAAGGCTAAAGAAATTATTGATAAGGTGCTGGTGTAATTTGTATAGTAAGTATAAGTGCATATTTCTTTTCCATAAAATTGCAGATATAAAAAGTTTAAATGACTTTTTATATCTTTTTCTAGATTACTTTCTTCTTTTCTTATAAAATAAAAATGTAAGAAATCATATAGGTAATTAATTTCTTACAAAATTTTATGATAAGGAGATATTATATTGAAAAATAAGATTAAAAAAATATTATCTATTTCTTCTGCTTCTTTCTCTTTACTTGTTACTTCTTGCTCATATTCACAAAAAGACTCTAATAAATATAATAAAGATGATATAGGCAATTTTTATTCATATATACTGTCTTATAAAAAAGACAATATGATTAAAGATATTAACGATAATTATTTTTATTATATGTGGAAAAACAATAAAGAAGATGCTGGTAAATTTGAATATTTATTAAAAAATAAATATTCATATATTAATTCAGTTGAAGAATTAAATAAACGGTTTTTAGATAAGTTTAATTTGTCTTTTGTCAAGAAATACTATAATTTGTTCAAAGACAAGGTAGTTTTTGATATAAATAATTTAACAGAAGAAAAATTAAAGGAAATTAATCTAGAAAAGTTTAAAGAAATTTATTTAAATAACCAAGATATTGTTGAATTCTTTAAAACGAAAAATTTATTAATGTATGAGGTTTGAGTAAACGATGATAAAATTCCAAATTTGGTATTAGTTCCTGACTATAAAAGTAAAGGTGAAAATAATTTGACATTTTTTGTTGTTGATTTTTATTTATTAGGTGAAAACCTTCCTTTGGATTATAAAAATAGAGACCCAAAATTGTTAATGAACATAAAATATATTGACAAAAGCAAATCAGTAACGATTAAAAAAGCTACAAAACAAGAAATTTTGAATCTTTATAAATATTTACCTTCAATTATAACAACTGATAAAGCTGATGTATAAGTTTATTATATAAACACATAAAGTCGTAATATAAAAAGTTGAATTCACTTGTCATAAAAATACAAATAACTTTTATAAATACCTTAAAATTTTAATAAAAAATGATAACAAGAATTAATAAAAGGACATTTTTAAATGTCCTTTTATATTTAAATATAACAATTCATAAAATTTGTTTATAATATGATAAATAAATTATATTAGAGGAAAAATGATTAAATATAAACGAATCTTAATAAAACTTTCTGGTGAAGGTTTTGCTAACAAAGAAAAACACCTAGCAATTGATAACGAACTTGTTAAGAAAATTGCCATACAATTAAAAGAAATTGTAAAGCAAGGTGTACAAGTGTCTATTGTTATTGGTGGTGGTAATTTCTGAAGAGGTGCATCTGCTGAAAAAAATGGTATTCCTCGTAATCGTGCCGATTACATCGGGATGCTCGCTACCATAATGAATGGTTTAGCGCTTCGTAGTGGTTTTGAGCTTGTGGGACTTAAAGCAAGGGTGCAAAGTTCATTGAACATTGATGCTCGTGTTGCGGAAAACTATGTAAATGAAAAAACAATGAAATACCTTGAAGATGGAGAGGTTGTAATCTTTGTCGGTGGAACTGGTCGCCCTTATTTCACCACTGATACTGCATCTACATTATATGCATCTGAAATTGGTGCAGAAGTTATTTTAATGGGTAAAAATGGAACCGATGGGATTTATGATAGTGATCCTAAAACAAATCCGAATGCAAAAAGATATGATAAAATTACATATAATGAAATACTTGAAAAAAAATTACAAGTTATGGATTTAACTGCCACTAGTATGGCTCGTGATAACAATATTAATTTAATTATATTTAACTTACTCGAAGAAGATTCAATATTAAAAGTTTTAAAAGGACAAATAACACACACAGAGGTAATTAAATAATGGATATAGAAACTTATTTATTAGAACTACAAGAAAAATCTGAAAAAGCAATTAGTCATTTTAAATTTGAGATGTCAAAAATTTCTACTGGTAGAGCCAATCCACAACTTATTAAAGGGATTCGGGTAAACTATTATGATGTTCCCACTCCACTTGATGAATTAGCAAACATCTCAGTTCCTGAACCACAACAACTTTTAGTTAAGCCTTATGATATGGTATCAGTAAAAGAAATTGCTAAAGCTTTAGATAAAGCAAATCTTGGGATTCCCCCCGTTGATGAAGGTAATCAAATTAGACTTACATTTCCATCTTTAACAACTCAACGTCGTAAAGAGATGATCAAGAACTTAGCAAAACTAACTGAAGCAACTAAAATAGGAATCCGTAATGCTCGTCAAGAAATAAATAAGATGATTAAAGCAAATGAAGAACTTTCTGAGGATGAAGAAAAGAAATACTTAGATGCTGTTCAAAAAGAAGTAGATTTATTAATTGAAAAAGTCGTTCAATTAACCAAAGAAAAAGAAAACGAACTACTAAACAAATAACAAGCTCCGGTGCAAAAATTTGTGGTTTGTTTTTTTTTTTTTTTTTGTATATAATAAAGGAAATATTCACATTTATACAAGGAAGATTATGGAAAATAATACTAAATATGAACTAAAACAAAGAACAATTAAAGATATTATTTATGAACTTTCTCAGGATAAACTTATAATTCCCGAAATGCAAAGACCTTATGTTTGAAAAGACAAACAAGTAAGTGATTTGTTCGATTCCTTATATCATGGTTTCCCAATAGGTTATATAATAACAAACAGACCTCGTAATAATGATATAAAACGGAAGAGTTATGTTTCAAATGATGATTTTGAAACTGTTTTGATTGATGGTCAACAAAGGTTAACTGCTCTAAATGCAATAATTAATGGTTTAGAAGTCTTGGATGAAAATTATAAAAAAAGAAGAATAATTGTTTCTTTTAACCCCTTCCCTAAGAAAAATGAAGAGATTTTTAAAATACAAAATGCATATACAAAAAATAGTAAAAAATGAATATCTGATATTTCAGATATATTTAAAGGTCATTCTCATTATAAAGTTTGTCAAAAATATATTAATGATAATCCAGAAATAACTATGGAAGATATCGATAGCAAAATAGATAATTTAAAACATAAAATATGATCAACTAATATTGGGGTAATTGAAATAAAAGAATATGTTGATCTGGAAACGCTTACAGAAATTTTTATAAGGATAAATTCCAAAGGGACACCTTTAAAGCTTTTGGATTATTCAATAAGTAAAATTTCTGCAAATAAAAATTACGGAACAAATATAATTAGAGTTATGAATTATTTTTCTGAAATCCTAAAAACCGATAATAATATTTACAGAGAGATTGAAAAAATTGATCCAGATTTTTTTAAAACTGAAATGGGTCAGAAAATTACTTGACTTAGTAATATAAATAATAATGATTATATTTATAAACCATCAGTGAATGATATATTATTTGTTTCATTTTCTCATATTTTTGATAGAGCAAAAATGAGCGATCTTGTTGAATTATTATCTGGTAGGGATTTCGAAAAAAGAGAATATATTCCAGAAAATATACAAAGTAATTTTGAAAAAATTATTAATGGAATTTCGAGTTTTATAGACAAATATAATTTCAATACTTTTACACAAGCAATCAAAAATATAGGATTTAAAAATATAAAAATCAATAAAAATTCTGTTGTAATAAATATTGCTTATATAGTCTTTTTAAAGCTTAGAAAACTTTCTCGTCTTGGTATGGAAGAAGTTAAAAAATACACTGTTAAATGGTATATAATGTCTTTATTAACAAAAAGATATAAAGATAGTTATGTTGATCAAGTTATTAATGATTTAAGAAATATAAAAGAATTAGGAATCGAAGTGATATTAAGAAAAATAGATCAAACAGAATTGACAACTGATTTTTGAGAACTAAGACTTCCTGAACTCTTAGATACAAGTATACAAGAAAATCCTTTTCTAAAATGTTATTATGCCGCCTCAGTTGCTAACGGCAATAAAGGATTTCTTACTCCTTGATTAACACAAGAGGATATGTTAAAAAATTTAATCAGTGACAAACACCATATTTTTCCCAAACAATATTTAATTAATTCTTCTAATGAATTTAATGAATATTCATTTTTATCTGAGAAAAAATGATACAACCATTCTGCTAACTTAGTATATTTAGAAAAGAATATAAATATTAAGATCAAAGACAAAGCACCTAATGTATATTTTAAAGAAATAATTCAAGATATAAAAACAAATAATTCTCTTTTCCTTGGTAGAAAGATTTCCTTAGAAGAATTGGATGAAAATCTCGATGAAAACTGTATTCCAAAAGATATAATAAACTGAACATATAAAGATTATAAAGATAAATTTTTGCCTGAAAGAAGAAAATTAATGGCGAAAAAAATTAAAAAATGATATGAGAATATTTAGATTTTAAAGTATTATGTAAATTTTCTTTCTTTAATACCACATTAATAAATAAAATCCTTATACTATTCATAAGTAGGACGCCTAAGGGACCACTCGGCGTCTTATTTTAAAAATATGCCGTTTTTTTTGCTAGGTTAAAAACAGCAAAAATTTAGGTTCTAATCAATGCCACTATAACCTTCTACTTTATTTTAATTATTTTTCTTAAAGAAAATGTTAACTAACTCTAGTTTTTATCAACCAATTTTACTCCAACCCATTCTTATTCTTAAAATACATCTTAATTGGACAACCTTTGAAATTAAAGGTAGCTCTCAATTGATTTTCTAAAAACCTTTGATATGAAAAGTGTAAGAATTTTTTATTATTTACAAAGAATGTAAAAGTAGGTATTTTTGATAATTCTTTACGAACATAATAAATATTTAATCTTCCACCATTAAACGGTTGTGCTGGTTGAATAAGTTGTGTTTCAAGCACTAAATTAGAAAGCAACGACGGTTTTATATCTCTTTCCATATTTTCACGAACTTCTGATAAAGTTACTATCAACTTATTAATTCTTTGATTAAATTTTGCTGAAATAAATACAAAAGGAACTCATGGAACAAAATGAAATTTATTTCTCATTTTCTTTTCATAATCAGCCATTGTATTTGTTTGTTTTTCAACTAAATCTCATTTATTTATTACCACAATTATTGGTTTTTCATTCTCTAATGCATATCCTATAATTCTAGAATCAAAATGTGATACTTCTTGTTGTGTCGCATCGATTACTATCAAAGACAAATCAGCTTCTGATAGCGAATTCATTGCTCGCATTAAAGCATAATGATCAACACTTTCAATTAATTTTGATTTTTTTGTTATTCCTGCTGTATCAATCACATTATATAGTTTATGGTCTATTTCAACAGTTGATTTAACACTATCTCGTGTGGTTCCTGCAATTTCTGAAACAATTGAACGATACTCTTTAGTTAAATTATTAAGTAGCGAACTTTTACCAGCATTAGGTTTTCCGATAATCGCTAAATTAAAATAATCATTTTGGTCTTCATCGCTGAAATCAAGATATTCTAAACACTTATCTAAAACTTCACCAACACCTTCACCATGTAATGCAGAAACAGGATAAATATGTTCAACTCCCAAAGCATATCAACCATAATCGAATTGCTGGTTGTTTTCTAGTTTGTTTGCTACAGCAATAATAGGTTTATTACTTTTTCTTAAAATATTCATTATGAATAAATCATCATTACTTATTTCGTTTGTTCCATCAAAAATAAAAACAATAACATCTGCTTCTTCAATCGCTATTTTTGCTTGAATCTGGATTTGTTCTTGAAAAGGTTTATTTTCAATTTCAATTCCGCCAGTATCAATTAATTTGATTTCATGACCTGATCAAGTAATTTTTTCATACAATCTATCTCTTGTAACACCTGGTTGGTCATAAACAATTGATATCTTTTTACCTATAATACGATTAAATAAGGTGCTTTTTCCTACATTAGGTTTTCCAATAATTGCAACTGTATTATGCATCTTTTGACCTTTCTTTAACCAAATCCATAATCTTTGCTATCACTTCTTCTATCTCTAAATTAGTACAATCAATAAATACTGCATCTTCAGTTTTATGTAACGGATCAACTTCACGATTCATATCTTGTTCGTCTCGTTTTTTTACTTCATAAAGCACTTCTGCAAAACCTGTATTATAACCTAATTCCTGATTTTGCTTCATTCTACGCTTTGCTCTTTCTTCTTCTTCTGCTCATAAAAAGATTTTTACTTCAGCATAGGGCATAATTTTAAAAGTTGTATCCCTCCCATCGATAATATATCCTTTACGTTTTTTAGTAAGTTGTTGAATATAATCAACCACGAACTCTCGCACTGCAGGAATTTTAGCCACAGACGGAGTTATTTGTGAGATATAATCGGCCCTTATAGCTTTTGATACATCAATTCCTTTTAATTCAATTCTGTCATTTTCTAGCAGTTTAATCATACCTTTTTGTAATGTCTTAATAACATTTTCTTGATCACGAGAATCAACACCATTATCAATGGTGTTTTTTGCGATTGCCCGATATACACTACCACTATTTATAAAAGTGAAACCATATCTGCTTGCTATTTGCTTACTTACTGTGGATTTACCTACTCCAGATGGCCCATCTATTGCAATATTAACTTTCATCACTACCTCCAAGTTTCTTTTTCTTTATTCTTACTTTTGTAGTATTTGATATATTGTGTTCTTCTGAAGCTAATGTATCAATTAAATATTGTGCTTTATCTTTTTCAATAAATTCTATATCATCTACATATGAGTCGTTTTGTTTATCGAATTTAATTTTTAAGTCTATATAACCTTGTAATAATTCTTTATACAAATAATTAAAATCGAAATCAAAAACTTCTTGTTTTTCTATTAATTTGGATTCGATACTAACATTTTGCTGATATTTATAAGCTGAATTAATGTTCTTTTTGAATCATTTTTGCTCTTTTTTTAGTTCATCATTTCCTGATTGAGATAGCAGAATTAGGTTATCTAAAACATCCTTATCTTCGTTTGAATCATCTACTTTTGAACCATTAAAATTCATATAGTTATTTTACTTTATTTTTTATATTTTGAAATAACAAAAAGCACATTATAGTGCTTTACAGTTATTTTTTAAATAATTCAAGGTATTCTTCATAACCTTCATCTTTTAATTTATCTACGGGAATAAAACGCAATGATGCAGAATTAATGCAGTACCGAAGTCCACCTAATTTTCTTGGACCATCTTTGAATACATGTCCTAAGTGTGAATCGGCATTTTTACTTTTTACCTCAGTTCGAATCATATTATGTGAATAATCGCTATGTTCTGTTACAACATCTTCATCTATCGGTTTACTAAATGCTGGTCACCCACATCCTGAATTAAATTTATCTTGTGATTTAAAAAGTGGTGTTCCATCAACGATATCCACATAAATTCCTTCTTCAAAATGTTCATCATATTCATTTGAATATGGATGTTCTGTATATCCTTCTTGAGTTACTTTATATTGTAATTCTGTAAGTTCTTTTAAACGTTGTTCTTTTTTCTTTTGTTCCATATTTCCTTTCAAAAAATTATCTTTTTTAAATTGTTCGGTTTCTTTTGTTTATAAATTCACATTCATTTTATTATAAATCCTATCAAAACAAATGATAGATATACAACTACAACAAAGGTGTTGGTCTCATCTCAGTTGTTACCTAATATGTTTGGTACTAAGAAAAATAAAATTAAAGTTGAAATTCATAAAATATTAACTATATATATTGTTTTTTCTCATCATGGGATTTTAGATATTTGTTTCTTTTTTTCTAAAATTAATGCTACAACAGCTGTTAAAGTATCTTCAATTAACAGTGCTAAACTATTTACTTTTATAACAGCTGTAAAGAACGGGTTATCATTATCTTTTGTTTTGCTTAAAAGGGTTGGTACTAATCATAAAACAAGCATTGCTATAAATGTAATAACTGCTGTTAAAATGATTGCATTACGGTATTCACCGTGTTTATTATGATCTGCATATTTTGGATTAATATGATTATCTAATGCAAGCGGAATTAACTTTCTTGCTGTAGATACCGTTTGTGTAATTTTATACCCTATATCATTAAATATAAATCCAATAATAAACACAATCGTTCCTGTAATATTCATTACAAGATAATAAATTTGTGAAAATTCATTGTTATTTGAATCAAACTTTATTGCTAAATAAACACTATAAAATGCTAGGTAAACAACTGCTACAATTCCTAGGGAAACAAATAAAATTCTTTTAAAATTTTTAAATTCTGCGTCCTTTGCCATAGAAGCCATATCTTCAATTCCTGCAAAAGCAAAAATAAAAACTAAAATACTTCCAAAAATCATTGTAGATGTTGCTTTTTTTGTTGTTTCATAAACAACTGTATATCCACCAGGTTTTATAACCGAAAGATATACTAAGTTTACAAAACCTATCAACAAAAATGCTCATTTTACAGCAGATGTTAAAAATACAACTTTTGTATTAAGTGATAATCCTTTGGTTGATATCAATATCAATGCACCAAAGAAGATAAATGCAATGACTCTTATAATCCATATTATAGTTATATAATTTGAAATAGTTTTAGGTATTACTAATTCAAAAGTTTGCGCTAAAAACAAAGGTGACACAGATGATAAAACAGGTGATTGTAAGAATTGATTTCAACCAATGAAATAACAAAAATTCTTTACAAAACCTTTTTTAAATTTATATCATTTGTTTTCAACATTTGACTGTTCTTCAAACAAGGTTGAATCAAGGTGTCTTGCATAAGCATATGAACCACCATAATGTTCTTTAAAAGCATTCCCCAAACGAGCAAATACTAATGCTGTTCCTGTCATTGTAAGCAAGCAAAGAGCAATAACTAAATATCCGTAAAATCCTATATTTAGTATTTCTGAAAAAGTTGTAAGGAAACCTAAACCAACAATAAAGTTAATAGTGAAAAAAGTAAATGATTTTTCACTAAAATGTTTTTTCACTATTGCTTAAACTCTAATTGTTTTTTGGGTTTCTTCTTCTCAAAAACTACTTCATATATTTCTTCATAATTAGATACAGGAATATAAGTTAACTTTTCTTTAATTTCCATAGGAACATCAATTAAGTTTTTTACATTTCCTGTAGGTATAAAAACATATTTTAAGTTTTTAGAAGCGGCAGCAAATGATTTCTCTTTTAGGCCACCGATATCTAAAACATTACCTCTAAGAGTTATTTCACCTGTCATACCTATTTCAGATGATACAATTCGTTGTGATAATGCTGATATTAATGCAGTGGTAAATGTCACTCCTGCACTTGGGCCATCTTTTGGTACTGCTCCTTCAGGCACATGAATATGAATTGTTGTTTCATCAAAATTAAAGTCTGTAATACCATATCTAGCAGCATTTGCACGCACATATGAAAGTGATATATTAGCAGATTCTTTCATAACATCTTTTAATGAACCTGTTAATTTAATTTCTCCTTTTCCTGGATAAGTATTAACTTCAATTTGCAAGGTTGATCCACCAACTGATGTATATGCTAAACCATTAACTACACCAGGGGTTTTGTATCCATCATTTTCATTATCTTTAAATTTTTCGGGTCCTAAAAGTTCTTTTAAATCATTTATTTTTACCTCGAATTGTTTATTTTTTAGTTTTGGTAATTCGAGTTTTTTAAGCACGAATTTGCGTGCTAATTTATCTAAGACACGTTTTAATCCACGAACTCCGGCTTCTTTGGTATAGTTTTGAATAATGTATTTCATTGTGTCTTCAGAAATCTGCATAAAGTCGCTACTTGCCCCAACTTGTTCTGTTACTTTTGGCATCAAGTGTTGCTGTGCAATTTTTAATTTTTCAGTTAATGTGTAAGCAGATAATTCGATAACTTCAACACGGTCTATTAAAGCATGAGGAATGTTTTCATAATAATTAGCAGTCGCAATAAAAATTGCTTTAGATAAATCGTATTCATGTTCTAAGTAGTGATCTTGAAACTTTGTATTTTGTTCTGGATCTAAAACTTCTAACATCGCAGATGCCGGATCCCCTTTATTTGTTGAAGCCATTTTATCAATTTCATCTAATAAGATAACTGGATTAGAAACAGAACATTGTGAAATAGCTTTGATAATCTTTCCCGGCATTGCTCCTACATAGGTTCTTCTGTGTCCACGGATTTCGCTTTCATCATGCACTCCTCCAAGAGAAATTTTTACAAACTTTCTGGATAATGATTCTGCAATTGCTTTAGAAAGCGAAGTTTTTCCTGTCCCAGGTGGCCCGACTAAACAAATAATAGGGACATTATTAAATGTTTTATCATTTTGTTTATTAGAATCCTTAAACAAATTCATATCAATCTCATAATTTTCATCATAAGGTAATTTATTTTCTTTTTTCTTTTTGTTTCTTTCTGTATTAATAATAACAGCGATATATTCTAAAACACGTTGCTTAACTTCTTCAAGTCCATAATGATACTTAGAAAGGGTTTTTTTAGCATGATCTAAATCTAATAACTCTTTTTGTGTAAGTCTTCATGGTAGTTTTTTGAGATGATTGACATAAGTTTTTGAAATATTTGCTTCTGGTGATGTAGCCATCATTTCGTTCGCTCTCTTTGTTTCTTCAGCAATAATTTTCTTTACTGATTCAGGGTAACGGAAAGATTTATTTTTATCTTTTAACTCTTTTGCATAATCATCATCATCGCTTGGATCAACATTCATTCCTTCTAATTCATCTTGTATATATTTTAATTTTTCACGAAGTACATATTCTTTATGTTGACTTGCCATTTTATCTGTCATCTTTTGAGTCATTTGTGATTCTATATCAACATTTTGACTCATCATACCTGTTGCGGATGCAATTAATTTCATTAAAGAAATAATGTTAAATTTATAAAATGCAGCAAACTTTTCATTTATTTCGGGTGATAAAAATGATAAAAAAGTAAATAAAAACTTAATTTTTTCTTCTCTTGTTTTTAATTCAAAGTTCGGATAATATGAATTAATAAGTGCAGAAAGGTCATCGGTTGTATATGGTTTTTTTGTTATCGGATTATATTGAAAAATAATATTAACTGATTGTGTTTCTTTTATACCAGGGATTTTTTCAGTATCCCTTATCCCTTTTAAAGCAGAAAGCATTGCATCTAAATCATGATTTTGTGGTAATAAGTCAAATTTATAAACTTCATTTGTTTCATCAGAATTAGGTTCTTCAGGAACAAACTTTACTTCACCCGAACAAACTCTGACTAATTGTTCTTCATATAGTTTATCTCCATCTCCTTCTTTAACAGGTTGATAAGTTTCTAACAAAACATAACCATCTTCATCTGTTTCAGCGAAACCATATTCTTTTATGTTAAAAAAACCTAAAACTTCATATGTCAACATACATTTTTGATCTCGTTCTGAATCTTTTACAGGAGGTTCAAGTGGTTCTGCCTTTAAGAATTTAACAAATACTGCTTTACTTTCTAATTCATGCTCATTATTTGTAAACGAAACAACAAATTTATGTTCTATATTTGTTTTAGGAATAACTAAAGCACCAGATGAATACAAATTAAATGCATCTGTTTCTATTTGATGAATACCTTTTGGAAAAGACATTCAGTTTGTATCAACAACTAATAATGGGTATATGTTTTTATTTTTCATTATTCTCCTTATTTTATGACAAAATTAATTAATTTCTTAGGTATAAATATTTTTTTAATAATTTGTTTTCCTTCTAATCATTTTGTAACTTCTTTTTGTGCTTTCTCTAAAACTTCTGATTCGTTTGAATTTATATCAACCAATATTTCCCCACGGACTTTACCATTTACGGTTATACCATAACTTAATTCGTTCACAATTAATGCTGATTCATCTATACTAAAATCTTTTAAGTTTTTTAAATTAAAATATTTTTCTGAATATTCTCAAGCAAGGTGTGGAGCAAAAGGTTCTAAAATATTCAAAACGACATAATACATCTCTTTTAATAAAGCAACATCTTTAATCGTATCGTACTCATTAAATGTTTCCATTACTCATGCAATAACAGTATTAAATGCATATTCATTTTCTCTTTTGTTAAAGACATCTAAATATTTTTGCATTCCTTGATAAAGTTTTCTTCTTGCATTCTTTTCTTGTGAAGATAACTTTTCTATATTTATTTCATCTAAGGTTGTATTTTCAGGCAATTCATTAATCCTATCACTTAGTCGATTCAAAAACTTAAAACATCCATTTAGTCCTGCATCACTTCAATCTAATTCTTTTGCTGGTGGAGCAGCAAAAAAAACAAACAATCTGGTTGCATCAGCACCATATTTTTCTATCATTTCTTTTGGTTCCACTACATTACCTTTTGATTTTGACATTTTTGCACCATCTTTTAACACCATTCCTTGTGTTAAAAGATTTAAAAATGGTTCGCGATAATTTATTAAACCAAGGTCAGCGAGTGCTTTAGAAAAAAATCTAGCATATAAAAGGTGTAAAATCGCGTGTTCTATACCACCAATATATTCATCTACTTGATTTCAGTAATTTAGATTTTCTTTGATAAATAAGTTGTTATTTCTTTGTTTTTGCGGTGTTGTATATCTCATTCAATATCAACTTGATTCAAAAAATGTATCAAGTGTATCTGTTTCTCGTTTTGCACCCATACCACAACGATAGCATTTAGTCTTTACTCATTCATTGTTTGTTAAAATAGGATTTCCTTTTCCGGTGAATTCAACTTTTTCGGGTAATAATATAGGTAAATCTAATTCAGGAACCGGTATAGTTCCACACATTTGACAATGAATTAAAGGAATTGGTGTTCCTCAATATCTTTGCCTCGAAATTCCTCAATCTCTAAGATTATATTGAACTACCTTTTTTAGTTCTTTTTCTAAAACAACATAATTTTTAATTTTGTTTTTTACACTTATGCTATTTGCATTCATAAATGATAAATGACTTTCATTCTTACTTGAAGCAAATTGTGCTTCTTTTGCAGAAAAACTTGCGAAATCTGTTATATAAACATCTAAAAAATCATGAGTAACTGGATTAATAACTTGAAATGGTGTTTTTATTGACAATTTCTTACCAAAAATTTTGTTAATCACACAATTATTTATTTCATCAAGTATTTTTTGTTTTTTTTCGTTCAAAAATCCTTGATTTTTTAGTTTTTTCACAAGTGGGTGTTTAAAATTTATAGCCAAAAAGTCTGCATTTACAATATTTTGATAATCTTTTTCAAAAACAACTATTTCAAAATCTTTATTTGCAGATTCTAAGATAATTTTATATACTTCTTCTCTACCAATTCAATTTTTTTGCATTGTCAAAACTTGTTGTGGTCAATGATTTTCTAATGTTTTCAAATCATTTAAAAGTTCATCAGCATACTCAGTTATTTTTAAATAATATGTATCCATTTCTTTTTGCACAACATTTTCATTGCAACGTCAACATTTATTATCAACTACTTGTTCATTTGCTAAAACTGTATTATCATTTTCGCATCAATTAAGCAAACTCTTCTTTTTATAAATCAAACCTTTATTTCAAAGTTGAATAAATAAAAATTGTTCCCATTTTGTATATGTTGCATCTGCTGTAATACATTCTTGATCTCAAGCAAAAGATAAACCAAGTCTTTTTAACTCAGCATCCATATTTTTAATATTTTCATAAGTTCATTTTTTAGGATGAATATTATTTTTTATTGCTGCATTTTCAGCAGGTAAACCAAACGCATCTCACCCAAATGGATGAAATACATTGAACCCTTGACGACGATAAAAACGTGCCATCGCGTCACTTATAGCATAATTTTTAACATGTCCCATATGGATTTTCCCACTAGGATACGGAAACATACTAACTATGTATTTCTTTTGTAATGTAAAATTATTTGAAGGTTCAAAATTTTTAGAATCAAGTCAATATTTTTGTCATTTTTTTTCTATTTCTTCAAATTTATAAGACATTCTGCTCCTATTTTGTTCCAAAAATTCTATCCCCTGCATCACCTAAACCAGGTTCGATATAACCTTTATTATTCAACCTAGCATCAAGTGCAGATAAATATATATGAAAGTCATCTCCAAAATGACTTAAAACATTATTAACACCCTCTTTAACTCCAACTAGACACACTAACTGTACATTTGTATAACCCTCTTGATAAATCCGTCTAATCGCATCGACTGCTGAATTTCCTGTAGCAAGCATCGGATCAACTACTATAATTAAACTATCTTTTGGAACATTAGGCATCTTAAAAAAGTATTCGTTTGGTTGTAAGGTTTCTTCATCTCGATACATTCCAATGTGTCCTACTCTTGCTTGTGGAATTAAATCAAGTAAACCTTCTGTCATACCTAATCCAGCACGTAAAATGGGTACCAAAACTATTTCATTTGAAAATGTATCACCAACAAAGTCCTGTCCTAAAGCAGTTGTAATTTGTTTAGGTTTTGTTTTATAATTTCGCATAATTTCATAAACCATTAGCGAACCTATTTCATTTAAATTACTTCTAAATTCTTTGTGTGATGTATTTTTATCACGTAATTTAGTAAGTTTTATTTTAATAAGTGGGTGTTCTAAAATTTTAAGCATCATTTCTCCTAATTTCACATTATATAAATATTTTTATATTATATACTTTTTTATATTTTTCTAATTATTTATAAATGCAGTTGCATTTTTATTATTTATTTTTATCGAAAGAGAACCAAAAAAAGGACTAAATGCGAACTTTATAAGAAATTTCATTATATTTTTAAATAATCTAAAATATAAATATATAAATATAGGTAATTATGAAAAAGAAAAAAAAAATAATTATAACTGCTGCTACATTAGCATCTTCTGCTGTTTTAGCAACAGCAGTAGGTTTAGGAGTGGGTTTAACTCATAATAATTTAACATTAGAATCACAAAAGAAATATCAAAATCAGTCTGTTATTAAAATAGAACAAACTATTGAATGAAAAGGTTTACCAACACTAACAAACGCATATAAGCCTGATTTAAGAAAGATTATAAAGGATGTAAAAGAAAAAGATTTCAATAAGTTTTTAACATCTTTTAAAAATTATTTAGCGGACTGAAAAAATACTTTTTTAAAGGTTTTACAGTTAAAAACATATTTATCAGATGCAAATAGTTCCAAATATTTTACGTTAATCAATTCAAATATAAATGTAGATGAATCAATTAACCAGTTGCTTAATCAATTGAAAAGTGTGAATTCAAAAAACATAGATGAATATAAGGACAAAATTATTAATGAAGATGCTCAAATTAGTTCTACCATTGATAATTATGTAAAATTTAAAGCAAAATATGACACTTTTTTACAAGAAATAAGTAAATTTTCTTCATATTATGATTTATCAAATGATAAATTTTTGCAAATTTTACTAAAACAAGATGGAATTAACGGTTTTAATTCTTTTTTGACTATTTTACAGTCAAATAAATTTGTTTTTGATGAAATTTCCAATATCAAAAATTCTCATCAAAATGTTTCGGAACTCAAGCAATATTTTGAACAATTTAACACATTAAATATATCAACAAAAAAGTTTGATGATATTAACAAATTGACTATACAATACCAAAGTATTTTAGAGCAAATAAATGCTGAAATTGATAGTTTAAAAAACAAAAATAAATCAAATACTCAACTAAACAATCTTAAAAATCAAGCAAAAAATCAAATAACTTCATTCAATCTTTTAACAAACGATACTAAATCACAATTTATTAATGCTATTGATAATGTATTAATTTCCAATGAAATTAATACACTTTTAAGTAGAGCAAATAAATTAAACAAAGAAAAAGAAAAATTAAATATACTTTTAGATAAATATAATCAATTAAAAACAGATAATGATATTAACTATATAAACAGCGATAATAAAACTAAATTAGATGAACAAATTTCAAAAAATTCATTTGATGATGCTTCTAATTCAAAATTATTAAAAAACATTGAAAATATAGCCACAGATAACAATTATCTAGAAAAACTAAATACATATATAAGTTTAATTTCTTCTTTTTTAAATAATATAAATGGTAATCAAGTTTACCAAAATGCTTTATCTGAGTTTAACAAAATCAAAGATAATAATAATTTTTCAGATGATTTAAAAAAGCAACTTGATGAATATATATCAACACAAAAAATAGCTGCTGATATTAATCAAAAGACCAATCAATTAAGTTCGTTTATAGATATTTTTAACAAGTTGAACATAACTTATAGCACTCAATCACAGTTAGATAAATCCAATATCAGTCAAGATGATTTAAATCAATTAAATTCACTTTCTGCTGCTGTTTTAAGGTTTTTTACTTCTGATTTAAAACTTAAAACATTCGATCTAAATCATATCTTGAATCTAAGGGAAACACTTATTAATAACCTAGCTCTATGAAAGCAAAAACTCGATTCATTATTAGATAAAAAAGATAATCAAAATAACAATGATTATCAGAAACAAGCACAAAAACAACTTAATGTAAAACTTGATGATCGACTCTCAAAATATGATTTAAATCGTTATTTAACTTCACTTTCCTTTAATCTTAATAATGCAAAATTATGGTTGCAAGAACCAAAAAGTAATCAATTTAATTATAAATTAACTGATATAAATTTAAAAGATGATAATAAAAATACACTGATTTTAACTTATCATACATCTGCTAAAAATAATGACTGAAATGGTAATATAACAAGCGAATTAAGAATTAATAATTCTGAAAAAGATGTAAATAACATTATTAATGAGTCGTCGATTAAAAATCTCGATGAAATCTATAATATTAATTATTTTAATTTAGGTCTTTATAAAAAAAGTGCTATTACATTACAAATTCTTAAAGATAACTTATCTATCAAACAAACATATATTAACAACTACTTTAAATTTAAAATCAAAGAAAATTCAACTACTTTCTTTGATTTAAATAATAAATTAAATTTGAATATAGAACTACTATTTAATAATCATATAATTAAAACATTAAATGTATCAAGTTTAAACTCAATAGATTTTTTACCTGAAGATAATCAAACTTTTGATGCTTCTATTTTCTTAAATAATGCTTTCAAACAAAGCGATTATTATAAACCTGTAAATCTTTATGTTAACCCTATTTATTTAGGTAACACAAAATATTACAACGAAACAGGAAGCAATGGACAATACAAAGAATACCACAATGCTTTTACAAAAGCAGGTTTATTTAGATGATGATTTTGAAAACATAACATTGAACCTTTTTATGAAAAAATAAAGAGTCAATTTAATAATAAAGATTTTTTTGTTGAACCAACAGCAAAAAACAACGAGAAAAATTTTCCTTTACTTGATGATGCAGCAGATCATTCAAATAAACTTTCAGCAATGCAAATAAAAAACATTGTTTTAATGTGGTTTAAAGAAAACAATCCTTGAGTTAATTATAATATATCTTCTGATACTACTGTTGATTTAAAAACCACCAATAATCATCTTTTTGAAATCGATCCAGGAGATCCAACTAAATCATCTGCTATATTTAATTTCATTGTTACAAAAGGACAATTAAAAAAAGAAATCTCGCTTCGTTTTACAACACAAAATTTTGATAGAATTAATAATTTAACACAAAAACAGCAAAAAGCACTTGATAAGATTTTTGAAATTTTTAAGGATAAATCTGGTTCAAAACTCTTTAACCTTATAAAAATCAAAAACCTAAATAACACACATAATAATTATTCAATTATCCAAAGGAACCCTGAAGATACATTTAATGATGTCTATATACTTCCTAAAATAGGTGAATATCAGATATATGCTAAATCATCCACTATCGAATCGGCAGGTAAGCATTTTACCAATAATGCTTTAATTACTTTTTCAATTAAAGATGGAAATGGTAATGAAATCAAATTAAATCAAAGTGATTATGATAATTTAACGCTAGATATCAAATATTGAAAACCTATTCAATATCGCGATATTAAACCTAAAAATAATAACAAATTTACTGATGATGACTTTAAACCAACACCTTCACGAAGAGAAAATAACGAAATTGATCAAAAAGATAAAGATACCATTAATAAAATTAATAGTAAAAACTTTGAATATCGCAAAGTCCTTGCTGAATTTACAGGACACAGCGAAGTTAAATACAGTGTTTTAGATCCAACTGATATAGTGAGACAAAATGCACAGATAATGCTTAATTACTTACTTACTTTTAAAAACACTACGGCTGTATCTGTTGAAAAAAACGAAGAATTTAAAGATGAAAGTGATAATTTCAAAAAAGAAAATGTCAACAAAAACGAATACAATCACGATGATATATCTTTATCAACAGATGTTTCAAATAATTTAAATTTGAATGAAATAAATAAAAAATATTTTATTTATTTCTACGATGTTCAAAATCCTGAATACGGAAAGATGATATTTAAATTAGGATTTATAGATAAAACAAACACAAACAAAAGATATCATATTAATCACTCTATCACATTGGTTAATTTAAAAAACGATTATAAAGATAAATTATATCCTGAAGTTATATTAAATAATATTAAAAAATCCGATTTAACTTTATCAAGCAACTTTGTTGCTAAAAATCTTTCTGCAAGCAATTTTAATCAATTTATTACCATAAATCCAAGAGCACTAACATACAATGATTATACGGTTGCAAAAGATTATATTAAACTTGATAAACTTGTTCATGCGGGCGATAATATCTATATAACCTTAAAATACAAGAAACCAGGAAGAACTATTTTCGGTAGAACATGATATTTATTAGGAAACTCTAATAATGAAGTTAAAGTTGATTTAGATATTTCAAAAGAAAAACCTTTAACAACTGTATACAAGAAAAATTCAATTTTTAGAAGTAGGGAAATTGAATTATATTATAAAGATGCATTATGAACTTTTGACAAGGAAAATAATGCTGCTCATTGAACTTTAAAATCTAAATATCTTGCTAAAACTTTTGAATCCAATAATTCAAACCATCGAAAAATATATTTACATCTTTTTGGAAATGTTTTAGTTCAAAACGCAAAAAGAAAATCAAGAATTTCTGATAGAGATCACTTAAATAAAGGTGGATATGATTTTGAAATAGATTACGATAAATTAAAAACTCAAAAAACTATCACTATAAATTCACATACATCTAATGTTTTTTATGAAAAAGTTTCAAAAGAACTTCCTCACATACCTTTTTCATTGACTGCTACATTAAATGACTCAGGTGATATTAATTTTGTTTTCAAGTTAACTGATGCAAAGTACAAATTAGTTGTAGGTAACTTATTAAGATACTTATACGGAATCGGTGATGCAAAATTTTATAACAGTGATAAATTTGATGAATTTGATCCAAACAAGGCATTTCTGCTTGCATCAAATGCTGCTGCAATACATATTGAATATGAAAACAATGTTGAAGAAAATTTTGGTGTAAAAACAAATATTTTTGATTATACAAAATTAGATTACAACCAAGAAAACGAACCGATAACATTCATAAGTGATCCGAAAGCATACGATTTAAGTTGATATAATCCAAACCAAAATGTTGATTTTAAACTACATGATGGGTATTTGCAAGATAACGAATTCTTACATCGTAGTTGAAAAGAAAATGATGTCAATATAGATTTAGTTAATAATGCAAAATCTAGAACGTTTGGTTATTCTCGTGGAACTGCTACAATGCTAGCAAAAGTAAATGATGATCCAAACAGTGGTTTATTCTACATTATTACTAACAACCATGTTGAAGGTGGTAATAAATTCGATATAGATTCGCTGCAAGGAAACAATTTACCTAATCGTTTTGAAGCAGCTAGATATATGAATATCGCTTTAGATAACTATTCAAACAATGTTGATGCTGGTCAAAACGATGTTTATACACCAAAAAACATTAAAGCTGCTATAGTTTGAACAGGCTTAAAACAACTTGATTTAAATGGACAAAATCCTGCATTTGCTGATATGACAGTTGCTATCGTTGATATTAAACCTGTAATCGAACAAGCCTATAACAGTGGACTATACGTTCGAGCAGCTTGGTTTGAAAACTGATATAAATTACCTCCATTAAAACTTAATACCAACGGACAAAATTTAGAATTCTTCACCTCCGTCCGTGCTCAGTTTGTTATGAATGGTTATCCATATGCAAAAGAAAATGGATATTTATTAAATCGTGCTATCTTTAGTGATCAAAATGTCGGATTTAACCGACAAGATGGATATACACCTGCATATTTTAATGCCGGTAATTCTGGTACAGGTGTTATGGGTGCTGATAATAATTATATTTCTACTATAAATTCTGGTGCTCCTTTAAGATTTTTACAAAGTTGAACCTATAGTAAAAACTTTTATAATTATTTTGGGATCAACTGAGATGGACAAAATCCATTAATATTAAACAACACTAGATCTCTTGCTTCATATATGATGAAAATAAATGCAATAAATCCAAATATGTACCCACTTCCTTGGTTTTTTAAACCATTTGATAATTAATAAAACCAAGTTTTATAAACTTGGTTTTATTTTTGTAAAGGTGCTAAACTTGCTTGACAAACAGATTCAAAGTCTGCACCTGCATTGGCTAAAACATATGCAGCAAATGTGTTTTCAACAATTGCTCCCTTACTGATAAATACTTTTTTATCCTCTATCATAGGTATCATTGATTCAGCTGATAATACAGCAGAACCTAAATCAGGGAAGATAAATATTTCACTTATATCAGGATTAGATTTGATTACTTCTAAAATTTTAAAAGGATCTGTACCTAATTCTTCATTTATCCCACCTATTGCTTCTATTTTAACATTTTCTTTTTTTATAGGCAACATTTTTAACAAGTATTCTTTAATAGTCTGTGCAAGTTTTAAATAATGACTAACAATAATAAACAATTTCATTAAAGCACCTTAATTAGGTTTTTAAGTATTAAATAACTTGAATAAGATCCTGGATCAACAGTTCCAATCGATCTTTCTTTTAAATATGATGCTCTTCCTTTGTTTGCTTGCATTTGTTTAGTTTTATCTGAAAGCGATTTGACAAACTCTGTTAAGTTATCTTTTTCTTCTTGCTGCAAGTTATTTTTATTTTCTAAATAACTTGCAAGTGGTTTTCAGACATCATACATTGTTTTTTCATTTAGTATAACTCGTCCAAGTTTTTCAAGTGAAGCTGCAAAGGTTTTAATTAAGGTTTTAAATTCAACAAAGTCAAACTTCTCACTTCCTCTAAGTGTATTTCCACTTTGTAAAAATGCCATACCATACAAAGGTCCAGAAGCACCTCCAACAACTGACATCAAAGTTCTACCAACTTGATTTAAATAACCACTTAAATCAAGGTTATTAGGTCTAATTTCAGCAACTTTAACAAAACCCCGCACCATATTAAATCCATGATCACCATCACCTATCGCTTGATCTAGCGAAGATAAATAATCTTGATTATCTTGCAAATCTATATTTATCTGATGCATCGCATCAACTAAGTTCTGATATTTTACTTCCAATTTCTTACCTCGGTTGGTGCATCAAGCATTTCTTTTAGTTCAGAATCTAATTTAAGTAGTGAAATAGAAAATCCTTGCATCTCTAAGGAAGTCATAAAATTACCTAAATGACTGCTATAAATATTTATATTCTTTGTTTGTAGATAATTATGAATATCATTAGCAGCAATATATAATTCCATTTCTGGTGTTCCACCAAGTCCATTTACCATTAAAGCTACATCAGAATTGCTATAATCTAAATCATTTAATATTAAATCTAACATTTCTTTAACTATTTCTTTTGATGATTTAATTCTTTCTCTTTTTACTCCAGGTTCTCCATGAATCCCTAATCCAAATTCTATTTCGTCTTCTTTTAAAGAAAACGATTCTTTACCTGTGGTGGGGATAAAAATTGAATTTAGTGAAATTCCAAATGTTCTTACATTTTTAATTACTTTTTCTGCAATTCTTTTTACTTCTGATAAATTTAATCCTTTTTCTGCTGCTGCACCTGCTATTTTATGTACAAAAACTGTTCCAGCAATTCCGCGACGACCAATAGTTCAAGTTGAATTTTCAACAGCAACATCATCGTCAACTAAAACACTTTCAACATTTTTTCCATTTGCTTGTGCAAGTTGTTTAGTTATTTCAAAGTTTAATTTATCACCTGTGTAGTTTTTGATAATCAGTAATGTTCCTACTTGTGAGTCTATTTGGTTGATTGCTGATTCAACTTGATCAGGTGTAGGTGATGTAAATACTTCACCAGCAACCGCTGCTGCAAGCATTCCTTGTCCTACATATCCGGCATGTGCTGGTTCGTGTCCTGAACCACCCCCAGAAATTAAAGCAACTTTGTTTTTATCAAAGTTTGGATTATAAATAACATTAAATCCAGTAACTCTTTTAACATTTTTGTTAACTTTTACAAAACCCTCTAACATTTCATCAACTATGTTTTGTGGGTTATTTAATATTTTCTTCATAATAACTTTCTAATGAATTAACGCAAACAGTCCAATTATTGCTCCTGCTAATGATGGTGCTACTACAGGTAATCATGAATATTTTCAGTTTGCTCCTATATGTTCACTTTTACGTTTTTTAAGCATTATCGATTCTAAGAATCAATAAATTATTCTTGGTCCAAAATCACGTGCCGGATTAATAGCATATCCTGTTGAGGCACCGATAGAAGCACCGATACCTACAACTAATCAAGTTACAGGTAAAGGACCTAAACTAGCAACATCTTTTGCTGCTGCACCACGATTAAATGCTAAAATAACTCCAACCAACATTAATGTTCCTACTAATTCATAAGAAAAGTTAAAAATTAATGCTTTGTCTTTTTTGTTATCATATGCTGGTCCGGTGCAATGTGAACTTCGTATAGCAGATAATTCTGTTTCTTGAATGTGTTTTCAATTTATAAAATCTAAAACTATTTGCCCTACCATCGCACCTAATAATTGAAACGGTATATATATCAATAAGGTTGCATCTTTATTGCTTATCGCACCATAAATACTTACAGCAGGATTTAAATGTCCGAAACCACCAAGAGATCTTGAGACTAAAACACCTGCCATAACCGCTATACCTCAACCGAAAATAATTACTGTTCATTTTCCTGGTTGATTTGCAAACATTTTTCTTGCAGACACAGAGTAATTAACACCATTACCTAAAATAATAAGCACCATTGTACCTAAAAATTCTGATAATACCGTTAATCAAAAATGATAATCCATATTTCTCCTATTCTATATCTTTAGTTCAATTTAATGTCTTTTTAACCGCTGTTTGTCAGCCTTTAAGCAAGTGATTAATCTTTTCTTGACTAAATAATGGTGTAAATACACGGTCAATTTGATTTATTTGTTTAATTTCTTCTAAATCTTTTCAGTAACCTACCGCTAAACCAGCTAAATATGAAGCACCTAAGGCAGTTGTTTCAATATTTTTAGGTCTTTCAACTTTTAAATTTGAAATTGAAGCTTGAAACTGCATCAAGTAGTTAGAATTAGATGCACCTCCATCAACTTTTAAAACCACAATTGGTTTACCTAAATCTTTTTGCATCGCCGAAATCAAATCATTTGATTGATAAGCAATAGAATCTAAGGTTGCCTTAATAATATGTTCACGTTTGCTTCCACGTTCTAAACCAAAAATTGCTCCACGAGAATATGAATCTCAATATGGTGCTCCTAAACCAGTAAATGATGGAACCACATAAACTCTTTGATCATCGTTTACTAATGAAGCAAAAAAGTCTGATTCTGCTGCGTTATATAACAATCCAACCGAATCACGAAGCCATTGAATCGCTGCACCGGCAACAAAAACCGAACCTTCAAGGGCATAAACAACTTTTTGATCACCTAGTTTTCAAGCAATAGTAGTAAGAAGTTTGTTTTTTGAATCAACTGCCTCATTACCGGTATTTACAAGTGTAAAACATCCTGTACCATAAGTATTTTTAACCATACCAACTTCAGTACATAATTGTCCAAATAATGCTGATTGTTGATCTCCAGCAACACCTGTAATAGGAACTTGTCCTAACGCTTTATTTGATCAATGGTATGGACTTACCACTCCAAAGTGTCCTGAT
This sequence comes from Mycoplasma sp. 246B, assembly GCF_054353935.1. Taxonomy (NCBI): domain Bacteria; kingdom Bacillati; phylum Mycoplasmatota; class Mollicutes; order Mycoplasmatales; family Mycoplasmataceae; genus Mycoplasma; species Mycoplasma sp. 246B. Next base: position 17,592 of record NZ_JBTHHM010000006.1, on the reverse strand, counting down.
GATGATTTCACTTTAGGAAGAATTGATTTTGGTATTTCTAATAAATCTAAAATTTCTTGATCTCAATCAAGTGTATGAATATTAAATAACAATGTTCTAGAAGCGTTAGATACATCAGTTGCATGTACTTTTCCGTTTGTTAATTTTCATATTAGTCATGTATCAATTGTTCCTGCAAGCAATTTTCCTTGTGCAAGTTTTTCTTGAGCTTCTTTAATATTTTTTAAGATTCAACGAATTTTTGTTCCTGAAAAATATGGATTAATAATTAATCCTGTTTTAGAACGAAACATTTCTTCTTTACCATCTTTTATTAAGGTGTCACAAAATTCAGCTGTTCTACGATCTTGTCAAACAATCGCGTTATATACAGGTAATCCTGTTTCTTTATCTCATAAAACCACTGTTTCACGTTGGTTTGTAATTCCTAATGCTGCAATATCATGAGATTTAATTTTTGCTGCATGTTTAGCACTTTGCATAGTTGAAAGTTGTGTATTTCATATTTCAAGTGGATCGTGTTCTACTCAACCTGATTTAGGAAAATATTGAGTAAATTCACTTTGAGCACTTGCTTTTATATTCCCATCATGGTCGACTACTAATGTGCGACATGATGTGGTACCCGAATCAAGTGTAATAATATATTTATCTGTCATATAACCTCTATTATTTCTTTTCGAATTTATAGTTACTTATTTGAACATAAACCAATGAATCATTAGCATATTCATCAAATTTCTTCTTGTCTTTTAATGTTCATAACATCAAAGGTAAGTTGATTTTTTTATATTTTTCTTTATCTTTATCATATAAAACCCATCAAGGATTTAAGAATTCGCAAATTTCTTTAATCTCTGTAACAGAAATAGAATTAAATTGTGTTTGTGTTCAAAAAAGAAATCCTAAACGGTATTTTGAAGAAATTTTGTGCATATTTCTTAAGGTTTGGAAATTAAATGATGAAAATACTATTTTTTCAAAGTATTTATCACCATATTTTTCGGATAATTTATGTAATTTTTCTTCAATCCCTTTATACTCTTTTTGATCGGTTTTAATTTCCACATTAATTACTTTAAATTTGTCTATATATGCATCTAAAAATTCTTCTAAGGTTAAAATTGTTTGTGGTTGAGTTTTAAATTTAAAGAATTTTGAATGATCATCTTTACGAAGATCTGCTAATGTTGTAAATTCAATTTCTTTCGATGTCAATGATGTTCGATTTGTTGTTTCATCATGGATGATAACAAGTTCTTTATCTTTTGTTAAATGAACATCAAGTTCAACTCCATCAAAATTAAATTGATATGCCATTTCAAATGACAACTTTGTGTTTTCAGGTGCAATACCCGAATAACCTCTGTGTCCTAAAATTAATTGTTTACTAAGCATTTTCTAATGTTCTCCATCTATAATTTGTTTTTCCGAGTTTCTTTAGTTCTTTACTGTTAGCGATATGAACTATAACACCTGCAATTAGTCCGATAATCGCTATTGCAAGTGTAATCACAAGAATAATTTGATATCCTGTTTGAGATGTATTTGTCGAATTATTTTCTGTATATCTTTTACCCACTGCAGCTGTTACATTATATAATCAAGCATCTGTTGAAAATCCAATGAATGATAAAATCCCAATCGATGAAGCATAAGAATTCTTTTCAATATGTATTTCACCAACTTGTGTATATCTTAATGTAACCATAGCTCAAGATAAAATTCCTGCTAATAAGTATAAAATACTACTTATCACTATCACAGCAACAGAGGCTGATTTAGGTGCAAATCCCAGTAGAATAATAATTCCTAAAACAATAATACCTATTCCTGTTGTAATTAATAAGAATAATATATAACTTCTGAATTTGTCTGCTCAACGACCTATAAATGTTGATACAATCGTTCTAAGTCCATATGTTCTTAATCCACCCAAAACAGTTACAAGTATTACGGGTGCTGAATATGAATTTTGAATCAATTGTAACAAATAGTAAGCAAAGACACTTTGGAAAGTATACATACCCATTACAAATAATGATAAAGCTCATAATTTTCAGTTTTTTAAGGCTTTATAAACCTCTAAAATGTTCTTTTTAACCTTTGCTCAAGAAAGTTTATCATTATTCTTTTGCATTGGTTTTTCAGGAACTAAAACTAATACAAGCACTGATGTAACCACTAAAAATGATGCTATTAAGAATGCATAAGTTGAAAATGGTATATGTGAACTAACATCCTTTGGTGCTCAGTATGTAGTAATCATAATTCCAATAAAGAACACAAATAATAATCCGATTAAACCGTTTGCTGTTCCTTGTATCCCGTATGCTAAACCTTGATTTTCCTTAGTTGTTTGTTGGGAAACAAGTTTTCATAAGGGTGTTCAGAATACTAATGTTGATGAAACACCTCATAATCCAAATATAATTGAATATTGAATAAACACACTTTCTTTTGAATATGTACTTGAGTTTCAAATCACCCCACCAAACCAAAAAGTTATTATTCCTGTTGAAAATACTGCTATAAACAACAATCATCTTGAACTAAATTTGTTGGCAAGGACCCCCCCGGTAATTGAGTAACTAAGGTAACTCATCCTATTATCGATGTAAGGGAAGCAACTTGATCTTCACGTATATTCAAATATGTGTGTAAATTAGGTATTATATTTTTAATATAATATGGAGCTGCAATTACAAACACATCACAAGCTGCTAAAATAACTAAAGCAATGATTTGTTTGTATGTAAGTCCTTTAAATTTACTAATCATATCTTCCTTTTAAAATCTAACTTTGTATTTAGGATTGAAATGTTCTTTTTTTTCTAATTCCAATCCTGCTTTTTCTACTAATTTTGCTATTTCTTGTGCAATAGCTGGAGCAGAAGCAATAGCTGGTGATTGCATTCCTGCTGCATTTATAAATCTTGCATTTTTCTTTGCTGGTCTTATAACAAAATCATTTGTTTCTATGTCAATTGGACGCGATCCGGCAAGTGTCATAATAGTACGATCTAAACGAAGTGAAGGAATAATTTGTGTTCCTATTTGACCGATATAATCAAATTTTTCTTTTGTCACAACCCGAGTTTGATCTTTTGGAACACCCTCTTCTGCTGTAGGTCCAACCATTACATGCCCATCTAGCATAGGTGCAACGATAACGCCTTTTCCGTGAATTGTAGGAACTTTAAAGCATATAGAATTAACCACACCACCTTCAGAACGTGCAAGAATTCTATACTCACCACGTCTGGTTGTTTGTTTAAAATCACCATAACCTGCTTTTTCGGCTAAAATGTCTGCATAGTGTCCAGCAGCATTAATTACAACAGAAGCAGTTATTACTTCTTTTTTATTTATATGAATTTTAAAATCTGTTTCATCAAACTTGATGTCCTTAACTGCTGCATTATTTCTTAATTCAACACCGTTGTTTTCTGCTGCACCTAAAAACGCATATGTTGCTCGAACAGGATCTATTGCTCATGAACTTGTACATAAAAGAGCTCCACGAACTTCTGGGTTTACATTAGGTTCTTTTTTAAGAACTTCTTCTTTTGTAAGAACTTTCAGGAATTCTGCTGGAACTTTATTTATAATTCCACGTTCATAAAGCATATGTACATGTTCCATTTCTTCTTCATTAAAGGCTAAAATTAACGAATCAACTTGTGCTCTAGGAAAATCTAAATATTTAAATATTTTTTCTCTTCATAATTGATTACCTAAAACATTTAATTTTGCTTCTACTTTACCTGGTTCTGGATCAAAACCTCCGTGGATTGCTCCTGAATTACCTCTAGATGTTTCATCAGCAAAAACTGGATTTTTTTCTAAAAGCAAAATTTTTAATTTATATTGTGATAGTTCATATGCTATCGAAGCACCGATAATACCACCACCAATAATAACAACGTCATATTTCATAATATCCTCCTATAATATTAATTATAGAAAAATTATTTATTATCTTTATTAATTAATAATAAAAACTGAATTATTTTGTTTTTAAAAGAAATTATTTCCGTATTTTTGCCATAAATATGACTTTTTAAATAAAATCTAAGAATTATCTTAGATTTTATATTTCTGAATCAATACTTGTTATTTTGTATACATCATTATTTACTCAAACAATATCATTTATATATATTTTTGAACTTCTTCCTTCTGGGGTTTTTCCGTTTATTTTTATGTTATTTTCTTGTAAATATAATTTTGCTTGTCCACCCGAGTCTATTTCTTCTATTTTTTTTAGAAATTGTCCCAGTTTGATAAACTCACCTTTTATTTTTATATTCATATTAATACCTTCTTATAGGAGTAATTAGTTGTATATGATTTTTGTTTTCATCTGAAAGAACAAAAATACGATCATTTGTCTCGTTTATTTTTAAGTATATTTTTCCGTTTGGTAATACAGAAACAGCATCTTTAATAAATTGAAAATCTATATCCATTTCTAAAGGTTTTCCATTATAAGTAATATTTTTTGTTGATGCTTGAGATATACCAAGTTCAGGGACTTCAAAACTTAGTTTTAATTCTTCTTGATTTATAAAAAATGATAATCTACGTACTTTATCAGAGTTATAAAAAACAACCTTATTTATTAATTTTAAAAATTCTTCTTTTTCTATACTTAATGTTTTAGAAAAAACAGGTGTTATAAAATTATTTATATCAAGATAATTTAGTTTTGTTAAATTAGTAAAAATAACTAAGTTATCAGCAGATATACCAATTTTTTCTTCATCAAAAAACACTACAATTTCCTCTGGCATATCTTTGAAAATAAGTTTTTTTAAATTTTTTGCCTCAATAATAACATTTATATTTATTTCTTTGTTTATATTTATTAATAAACTTGATAATCTAAAACTATCTGTAGCTGTCAAACGTAGTTTATTTATATCAGTATTTTTTATATTTATACATTTATATAAAAGAGCAGTTAATCTTTCGTTTGTTCCTTGTGAAGTAGATATTGAAACATTATTAATTGCTTCTTCTAAAATTTTTGATTTTATAGTAAATTGATTTTTCTTTAAATCGAAATTGATAAAAGGATATGAATCAGAATTTAATTGTGTTAATGTATATTTAGTTGTTTTGTCATAAATTTTTATATTTTGTCCATAACTTTCAAATGTTATTCTATTATCCATTTTTTTAATTATGGTTCTTAATATGTTTGAACTAATTAAAAATATTCCTGCTTCATCTACTGATAAATCTTTTTCATCTACATTAATTATAATTCTAGCTGCTAAGTTATTTTTTGCTGAAATCAAAACAAGTTTATCTGCATCTATTTTAAAATAAATACCACGATACGGAACAAAAGCATCATTATTATCGTTATAAGAACATAAAAAATCTATATTATTATCAATAACATTTTTTGATATTGTAAATTTCATAAATTCCCTCTTATTATTTATATAATTTCTTGTGAATAAGTGCTTTAAAAACTAAAAAGCATAAAATAAGCTATAAAAACCTTAAAAATTTAACTTTTTGAACTATTAACAACTTATTTATTTATGTATAAATGTTTATTTTAAACCACGGATTTCCCGAGAAAGTTGTTCGATAGTTTTTTGAATTGATTTGTCATATCCGTCATTGTTAATTTTTTTAATAGCATTTAATATGGTTGTGTGATCTTTGTTGAATATCTTTCCTATTTCTGTGGATGAAAGAGAAAGAAAACTATTCACTAATATGATAGCTATATGTCTTGCAACAACTATTTCTTTTTTTCTAGATGAACCATATATATCTTTTTCAGATATTCGATAATATTTAGCAACAGCCTTAATAATACTTTCTGAATTAATTTCTACTTGTTGTCTAACAACATCAGCGAAAATTTTTTGAATAACATCATAAACATAATTTGTATTAATAAGTTTGTTTCGAGAAAAAGAAACACGTTTAGCTGCACCCAATAAAGCACGAATTGAACTAAAGTGATTTTTAACTATAAATTGTTTTGAATTTTCATCTAATATATGAAAATCAAAACCTTCTAAATTAAGAACAAAACCCAATAAGTTATACATTTCTTTTTCGTTTGGATTTTTAATTTTAGTAATTAAACCAGATTCCAATCTTGTTATAAGTCTGTCATCAAATTTATTTTCTAAGTCATGTATATTAAGTTCAGCAGCAACTACTGTAAGTTTATTGCTTTGGATTCTTCCATCTATAATTTCGTATATGAAATTTTTAGTTTGTTTTTTTTGTCCATCACCAAAAAGTTGAAAATCATCAAAAACAACTAAATCTAATTCTGTAAAAAACTTAATTAAGTTAGAAATCTTTAAAGATTCATTTGACATTAATAAAGAAGAAATTTGTCTTGTGAAAGAGTTTGGAGAAATATAATAACCTTTTTTACTTGCTTTAACAAATTCGTTTCCTATCGCATGTAAAAGGTGGGTTTTTCCTATACCAGAACTACCAAAAATATATAAAGTATTCAAACCAAAAGGATTGTTAATTAAATTTTGACAAATTTCAACAACTTCTTCATTAAAACCATCTTTTAAATAATTATCAAATGTTTGATTTCGAACAAAGTTGTTTGATAATTTTTTCTTTTCTTCTTTTGTGATAACTTTAGAATTGATTTTTCTTTGTTCTTCTTCTGTTTCTTTTTGATATTCTGTTTTGTTTTTTATTGTTAATTTATAAAAAACTTGTGTTCCAAATATTTCCTTTATTGCTTTATCAAAAATTTCTTTATAAAAACCATTTAATCCTAAAAGTGATTGCTCTTGTTCTAGTGGTATATATATAACTAATATGTTTCTACTAAAATCAATGATTTTCATCTTAAAAAAGAAAGACTTTCAAATAACATTGTCTGTTATTTCGTTCCTTAAATAACTTTTAAGTTGTTCAGTCAATGAATCGAGTTTAACATCTTCATAATTGTTTATGTTTTTAACAACTTCATCATTCATAATTTAAATTATAAAGTAAATAATATACACTTACAAGAATAATTAAAAATAATGATAAAATACCAAGCAAATATAAAAGTTATTCACAACTTTTACTGTTAAAATATAGATATATTAATACTTATTAACAACATTTTTTTAAATTGTTAATAACTTAATAAAAAATCGAATATATTATGTTGATAAGTCTATTAATAATTAATCTTTAAAACCATTTAAATATAAAATAAAAAAGTATAATTTAATAATATATGAAAGAAAAAAATGATTCAATTTATAAAGAAACAGGGAAGTTTGTAAAAATAATTTCTGGTGGTTTTAGTCAAGGATGAGCTTTTATGATTTTTGAATCAACAGAAAAAAAACAAAAAAAAGCAATTTATGCAAGAAAAAATGTTCCTGAGTTATATAAAAAATATGAAATAACTTATGAAATATCAAATTACAAAGATAATAGACAAGGAATAAAACTTACATCATATATACCTGTTATTGAGTATGTTGATATAGATGTTGAATTAAAACAACATATAGAAAAGATACCTAAAGTAGGAAAAATAACAGCAAAAAAAATATTTGAACAATTTGGAAGGAAGTTTTTTGACTATTTAGAAGATCCAGAAAAGAATAGCAAAATTTTAAAAAGTGTTCTTTCAGATGTTCAAATAGAAAATTCTGTTAAATATTATAAACATAATAGTGATTCAGTAAAAAAAGTGTTAAATGCCGCATCTGTCGATTCAGAAGAATATAGAAAAAATATTGAATTTTTTTATGGTAATGATTTAGTAAATTTATATACTTTTCTAAAAATTAAATATCAAACAGATTTAGAGGATTTTATAAAAAAATATAAATTACTTAATCCGTATAAACTTTACCTTGAAGATTCGTACAATTTATATGACATAGATCGTTTTGCGATTTTGCTTGGTTGAAATCAGTTGTGCGAAGAAAGATTAGATGCTTTTATTCATACAGCATTTATAGATTTAGAAGACAATAATTCGACTTATATAAATTCAAAAGAAATTGTTGATAAAACACTGACTATGATGTCCTTAGAAAAATTACCAGATTACCAAGAAAAGGTAAAAAACAGGTTAAAAGAACTTACAAAATTAAAATATTTAATTAATGATCATTTTATGTATTGTCGTGTCGAAATGCAAAAAAAAGAAGAATTTATAGTTGATAAATTAGTTAAAATAGATAAAAAAGAACCTTTGATACTAAAAAAAGAATCTGAAGATAAATTAAATTATTTATCAAACGAACAAAGAGACGCATACTTTGCTTTTATAAATCATAATGTTTCAATTATTTCGGGAAACCCCGGAACAGGTAAAAGTAGTTTGATAAAACATTTTTATAATACCTTAAAACAAAACGATTATAAAATTGAATCTAATTTTTTTATTTTAGCACCAACAGGTAGAGCGGCTTCAAATTTATCATCTAAAGGACATTTTTATGCAAGAACTATTCATAGTTTTTTAAAAATAAAAGATGATAAAGAAGAAGTTTTAGAAAACGAAGATGCAGAAAAAGCAAAAGTTATAATAATTGATGAGTTTAGTATGGTTAATATAAATTTGTTTTATAAACTACTTAATAATTGTCCAAATTTGGAAAAAATAGTATTGTTAGGCGATAAGGATCAACTTCCTGCAATAGGGCCTGGTTATATATTAAATGATTTAATAAATAGTAAAAAAATAAAAACAACAGTATTAGAAAAATTTTATAGAAGTGATTCGTTAGAAATTAAATCATATGTCGATTTTATAAATTTTCTTGGTAATTATAAAGATATCAGGTATATAAAAAATATAAAAGAATATATTAAAGAGTTATTTAAAAGAAATTATATAAATGAACAACTCTATGAAAAGGTTGTATCAACAGATTATTTACCTTCTGAAACAAATATATTTAATAAGATTCTAACATTTGAAAATAACTGAAATGATTGAATGGGATATTCGATAAAGAAAGAAAAAGTTAATTTTGTTATTTATAAAAACTTCGAAAAAGATATAGTTAATATATATAAAGGAATTCTAAATAAATATGGTATTAATGATTCTATAATATTGTGTCCTATGTATAAAGGCTTATATGGGATAAACAAAATAAATAATTTGATACAAAAACTTTATAATCCAAAAGGAAGAATTATTCATTGAACTAATTTTAATGATAATAAAGTTATTTATAAAATAGGTGATAAAGTAATTCAATTAGTTAATAAGTATGATAAAAATATTTCAAATGGTGATATAGGATATATAACTGATGAAAAGATAATTGATGGTAAGAGTCAAATAACAGTGACTTTTAAACAAGGAAATAAAAATATAAAAATTATTTATAATAAAGAAGAATTTAATGCTGAAATTAATTTAGCTTATGCTATAACAGTTCATAAATTTCAAGGAAGTGAAACAAAAGCAGTAATGTTTATAATAAATAATAATTTTAAACATATGTTAAACAGAAAACTTGTTTATACAGCGGTTTCACGTGCAATAAATGAAATATGAATATTTTCTCCAACTGAATTTTTATATTCACAACTTTTAGTTCCGCAATTTACAAAAGAAAAAGAAATATATACAAATATGCAGATTTTATTGAAGGATTAATATGAAATTAATAGTAGGTTTAGGAAACCCAGGGATTGAATATAAATATACAAGACATAATGCAGGTTTTTTAGTAATAGATGAAATTTGTAATAAATTGAATATATCATTAAATAAAACAAAATTTAATGGTGATTTTGTAAAAATCGATGATTTAATTATTGCAAAACCAAAAACCTTTATGAATTTATCAGGTAGCTTTGTTTCTTCAATGTGTAGTTTTTTTAAAATATCACCAGAGGACGTAATGGTAATTCACGATGAAAAAGATTATGAACTAGGAAGAGCAACTATTAAAATAGGTGGTTCTGGCGGAAGTCATAATGGTGTTAAAAATATAATTGACCAATTAGGGACTCAGGAATTTAAAAGACTTCGTATAGGAATAAAAACCCCTTTTCAAGGAGAATTAAAGGATTTTGTACTAGGAAAATTTACAAAAGAAGAATTTGAAATATTAAAACCTATTTTAAATATTTCAGCACAAGCAGCAATCTCATATGCGTTTAATGATATAAAAACAGTAATGAATAAGTTTAACCAAAAGAACAATGGAATATAAAAAAATTTTGTTAGCCGTTAGTGGCGGACCTGATAGTATGTATATGTTAAATAAGTATAAACATTTAGATGTTGTTGTTGCGTATATTAATTATAATCAAAGGGAAGATAGTTATTTAGATGAGCAAATAGTTACAGATTTTTGTAATAAAAACAAAATTAAATTAGAAAAACTAGTTTTAAATAAAAGTGATTATATCTCAGGGAATTTTCAAGATTGAGCAAGAGAAAAAAGATATTTCTTTTTTAAAGAAATTTATTATAAATATAATCGTAATATACTTTATATTGCACATAATTTAGATGATTATTTAGAAACAGCACAAATGCAATTAGCAAGTAACAGAACATTTTCTTTATTAGGGATAAGAAAAAAAAGTTATTTATTTAATATGAATATATATAGACCATTTCTGTTTCGTTATTTTAAGGAAACTATACTAAAAAAATGTAAAAAATATAATATACCTTTTCATATTGATTATACAAATAATCAGAATAAATATTTAAGAAATATTCAAAGAAATAAAAATAAATTATTGTCCAAATTTCAAAAAATACTAATATTAATTAATATTTATTTAAAAAACAGAAAAATACACAAAAATAATCAAATAACTGAAAAAGAATATAAAATATGATTAGAATCAAATTTTGCTCAGGAAATATTTCGTTTTTTTTTAAACAAACAAGAATTAATATATAAATTTATACATTCAAATTTTGATAATATTGAATTATCATCCAAAAAGATACAAGCGATTGAAAAATTTATACTCTCAAAAAATAGAACAAGTGAATTTAAATTAAATGATAAAAACAAACTACGGAAGAAAAAAGGAAAAATAATTGCAAAAGAATAAAGAAAAACAATTTATAATTTAATATAAAGGAGAAAAATGTTTTCAAAAAACAGAAAATCAGTATTTTGAACGATTATAAGTATTATAATAATCGCAATCATTCTTTATTTTCTAATAACAAGTTTTTTAGGTTCTAAAGAAAAAACAATTAGTTTAACTCAATTAGCTCAAAAAGTAGTTGCAGCTGCTTCTGATAAAAACCACTCAACTTATTTTACACAAATGAGAGTTGATAGTTTTTCTAATACAATATCTGCAACTTTTAATCAAAAAGTGGTTGATGGTTCTATTATACAAAGTAATTTTGTTATCTATGGAAGTTATAACTTATTTGAATCAATTTTAAAAGATATAAACTCTAATATTAAATTATCAGATGCATTTTTTGGTGACACATCACAAGGGATAGTGGGAGTGCAGGCACCAAAACCAAATGTTGCTTTAAATTTATTTATTAGTTTGATTCCAACATTGTTATTGATTGGAATAATATATTTTGTATATCGAGCTCAAGCAAAAATGATGTCAGGTCAAGGTGGAGCATTTGGAGAAAAAAATCCGGCTCAAATAATCAAATCTGATAAAAAATTTAGTGATATAGCAGGAAACAAAGAACCAATAGAAGAAATTTCTGAAATAGTTGATTATCTAAAAAATCCCAAAAAATATCAAGATTCTGGTGCGAGAATGCCACATGGCATATTATTAGGTGGACCTCCCGGAACCGGAAAAACTTTATTAGCAAAAGCTACGGCAGGTGAGGCAAATGTTCCGTTCTTCTTTGTTTCTGCTTCTAATTTTGTTGAGTTATTTGTTGGTATGGGTGCAAAAAGGGTAAGACAAGTTATAGCAGAAGCAAGAAAAAACGCACCAGCAATTATATTTATAGATGAATTAGATGCAATCGGTAGAACACGTGGATCAGGTATAGGTGGTGGACACGATGAAAGAGAGCAAACATTAAACCAATTACTTGTTGAAATGGATGGGATAAAAGAAAACTCAGGACTTTTATTTGTTGCTGCAACAAATAGGACTGATGTTCTAGATCCTGCTTTAACTAGACCTGGTCGTTTTGACCGTGTTATAACAGTTGGATTACCTGATATAAAAGAAAGAGAAGAAATTCTAAAACTTCATGCAAAAGGAAAGAGATTTGCATCAAATGTATTGTTTTCAAACATCGCAAGAAGAACTCCGGGATTTTCGGGTGCTCAATTGGAAAATGTTGTTAATGAGGCAGTCTTATTATCTATAAGAGAAAAATCAGATTTAATAACTTTAGAAATTATAGATGAAGCAATTGATCGTGTTATGGCTGGACCTGCTAAAAAATCAAGAACAATTACTAAAGAAGAACTTACAGCAGTTGCTTATCACGAAGCAGGGCATGCTGTTGTAGGGATAAGAATTCCAGGAGGTAATAAAGTTCAAAAAATTACCATTATCCCACGTGGGCAAGCAGGTGGTTATAATTTAATGATGCCTGAAAATGAAAAATATAATTATACTAAAGAAGAACTTTTAGCATCTATTGCTTCATTTATGGGTGGTAGAGCAGCAGAAGAATTTATTTATGGAAAAAATAATATTTCAACAGGTGCTTCTGATGATATAGATAAAGCGACAAACATTGCTCGTCGTATGGTAACAGAATTTGGAATGAGTGATTTAGGTCCGATAAAATATCATGAAGAAAAAGGAAGTCCGTTTTTAGGAAAAACCCTTGCTACAAATTCATCTTTATCTAACCAAGTAAGTCATGAAATTGATTTAGAAATAAGAAAGATTATTTTAGAAGCACAACGTCGTGCATATCAAACAATTTCAGAAAATACAAAATTATTAGAATTAATCAAAACATTATTGCTTCAAAAGGAAACAATTATTGCTGAAGAAATATCTTATATAGCTGAACATCTTGAATTACCACCTGAACATAATAATTCATCAGAAAGTGATTCAAGTGATCAAAGTGTTGATGATTTAATCTTCTCAACAGAGCAAGAAAAAGAACAAGATTAGTTCTTTTTTTGTATTAAATTTAAAACAGGTTTATATTTAATTCGGTGATAATCTTTTAATATACCAAATAATTTCAAGGCTTGCAAATGTTCTTTAGTAGGATATCCTTTGTTTTTATCAAAATAATACTCAGGATGTATTTTATGTAAATTCATCATATATTCATCTCTTGCAACTTTTGCTAGTATGGATGCAGCAGCGACACAGAGAGCTTTATTATCACCTTTAACCAAGTTTATTTGTCTAATATCAAGATCAATTTTTTCATAATCTGTAATCGTTATCTGGGGTGTTTTTTTAAATGATTCAATACATTGTTTCATTCCGAGTTTTGATATTGCTTTTGGATTTGAGTTATTTATATCAAAAACATCATAAAATTTTATTTTATATTCTATAGCAATATCTTTAATAAGATTAGATAGTTGAATTCTTTTGTTTGGTGCAATTTGTTTAGAATCTTTTATATCTTTATTAAGATAATTTTTTGGAAGCATCACACAAGCAACAACTAAAGGTCCGGCGATACAACCTCGACCGACTTCATCGCAACCAGCAATATAATCATATTCACCAAGATGTTCTATTTCAAAGTTTAACATAACAATATTTTATAATTTATTATATAATTACAAAAGGAGAAAAAATGGCATCATATGTAACTGCAAAATGTAACAAATGTGGTCGAACATCTCATTATATTTTTGGTTTTTCTGAAGACTTAAGATTATTCGATTTATTTTTAAGTGAGTATAAAAAAGTACAAAAGGACTTGTTTAAAGAAGAAGAGTTTTATAAATACTTTAATGATTTATTTAATAAAGATATTGTAGAATATCAAAAATTAACTGATCAAGAAAAGAATGATATATTAAAACATAATTATCAAAATATTCTTAATTTCTTTTGAGAAGAAGAAATAAAGATGATAAAGAAAAATATATTAACAGGTTATGAGTTAGAACTATATCCTGTGGTTATTCTATCCAAACCTGCTGAAGAACGTGATATTCTAAATGTTCCGCTGTTAAAAGTGAAATTTTTAGACGGAAGTGAATATAATCGTAGATACAACTCACAACAATCACAATATGTGCAATTTAGCGAAGATCAAAAATTATTAACATGTCCATATGAATTAAAATTAACAGCTGAAAATATTAATGAAGAGGAAAGGTAAAGGTAATATGAACGATATAAATTTAAATGCATCAGGAATCGAAATAGATATAAATATTGAAAGAAAAAAGAAGGCAAAATTATGAGGAATTTCATTAGCAGTATTAGGTTTTTCTTTTGCTTTTGTTATAACAATTTCGTTAGTGATTCAATATTTTTTAAGAAGAAATAATAACCCCCAAATAGCACTTATAATGTTATGAGTAGGTTTAGCAGCATTGTTTGTTTTATCGCTTGTATCAGGTTTTTTATATAAAATTAAAAGTAAATTTATTTATTTTTATTATTTGTTTCAGTTAGGGACTTGGATACTAATATTTACGGGAATTTTATTTTTCTTTTTACAAGTTTATAAATTAGATACAGTTAGATTTCTAGGAATAAGTTTATTACCAATTTTAATTATTGGAGTTTTTGGATTAATAGGTTATTTTGAAGTAATTAAAATAAAATTCTTATATGCTTTCATAGGTGTATTATCAATTGCTTTAATTGTAATGTTTTTTATATCAATATTTGTTTTTGGTATTACTTGATATTATTCAGCAGTTGCTATTGTATTGATTGCAGCGATGACAGCAGCTGATATATATCAAGTACGTAAAGAATTAAATTATGTGGTCTATACAGATTCTAATTTTCAATTTAAATATGCATTAAGTGTTGGTATAAGATTATTTGTTAATGCAGCATCGATATTATTACAATTATTAATGTTAATAATGGGAGCAAGTAAAAAATAAGTGGTTATACTTATTTCCAAAATGCAATCTAAAAAGCTACACAATAACTTAATTTTTATAGTGTAGCTTTTTAGATTGCATTTTGGTTCATCACATTGTGATGTTTTATATTGCTTTTTGTTCAAATGGTTTTGATTTCTCACTTAAATTGTTAGTTTTTATTAATCTTAGTAGATAACATAGTATTTAATATTGCTACAGGGATAATAAATAAACCAAATAAAACCGGAACAAGTAAAGTAAGAACAAATATAGATATAGAATAATAAGTTATATCTTGTTTTTCTTTGTTATTAATTTGGTAACCAAATATTATTGTATTTAAAACAAGCACTGGTATATAAGTTAATATAGATAGAATAACAAAAACCAAAAACACAATATATACATATGGAAAACCGCCAAATATCATTGCTAAGTAAAAGACAAAAACAAGTGTTATAAATAAGATGATAACATAACTTAATATCGTAGATGTTAATGATAAATTATAAGTTTTAGATATTTTTTTCATTTTTCCTTTCTTTATAACTTAATAATACAAAAAAAAAAAAAAAAACTGAAGCAAAATATTAAAGAATGACGCTCGGGAGCACCACCCCGACGTCCTACTTTACTGCTTTATTATTAAATATTTTTATATATAATTAAATAAAGATGAAAAAAAACAAAAAAGAAATTGAAATACTCGCTTTAAAATTAACTCATAGTTCTTGCGTGATAGAGAATAATACATTTACATATCAACAAACAAAGGAATTATTATCACAAAAACAAATAAATTTTAATGAATACAGTACTAAAAAACTAAGAGAAGTGTATGAGTTACTAAATTTTAAAGAAGTAATTTTATATATTTTGGATAATTATAATAATTTAAAAATAGATAATGAAACAATAAAACTAATTCATAGTATTATAATGAATAATATTATAGAAAATAAAGGATTATTTAGAAGACATAATGTTGCAATTAGTGGTTCGTATGTTAGACTTTGTGATTATTCGGTTGTAGAATATAAATTACAAAACTTAAATGCTAAATTTGAAAATATAATAAAAACAACAACCGAAAAATTAGAAAATATTTTAGAATATCATTGTAATTTTGAAAAAATACATCCTTTTAGTGATGGAAACGGAAGGACAGGAAGAGCAATATTATTCTTGATGCAACTTCAACATAATTTGGATATTTTATATATAGATCCAGATTATAAACAAGAATATTATCAAGCATTAAGTGAGTATGATATTAGAGGTGATATTAAACCGCTAAAACGACTTGTTTTAAAAACTAAAGGTAATATATGTTTAAAAGACAAGATATTATAGAAGATTTAGTAGTTAAATATATATATTTTTATGAAGTAAAAGATAAAAATAATTATAATTATCGGTTTGTTTCTGAACTTTTAAAGGAAGAAATGATATATACTAAACCCGACTTTAAAATGAATGTTAATTTAATTTTAAAATGGGTGAAGATGTATAAAGAATCAGTAAAACTTTTAAATATAAATAACATTAGAATAATTTATAAAAATCATTTTGATTTATATAAAAAAGTCCAAAATTATAAATTGAGTAATTATAAGAGTTTTATTTTATATAATCAAATATGTTTAAATAACTATAAATCACCATTATACCAACTTAATTTTAATAAGAATTTCTCTAACAAAAAAGAATTTGATTCTTTTTATAAGTATGAGTATTATGACTTTAATTTTTTAACCAAATAAAACAACACAATTTTGTGTTGTTTTATTTGGTCTTTTACTATTCTATATAGACTTTAATTGTTTGTATTATATGTATTTTTTCAAACTTAATATTATTCTAGGATAGTCATTTATATTATAACTAAACCAAATATCTAATATCTTGTGTATAAATATTAAATATAATCAAAACAAAGCAATTTATCAAGAAATACTTTGTTTTGATTATATTAAAGCAAAAATGCATAAATACTAAAATTGAGCAAAATTAATTTCTACTATGCCAAAACTTTTTGAAATGCATCTTTGTTGTTGTCTTTTTGAATGTCTGTTGCTTAATTATATCTTCTAATTCTATTGATGATATAAATAACATTACTGTAATAGCAATATGAATAAACATAGCTGATAAAGAAATCATTGGGATTCAAGCAAAAAATTGTGAAAAAATTATTAATCCAAGGTTAACAAATATCATAACTTTTATATTTCCGATTTCAGAAGCTTCCTGACTAAATGATAATATAAAAATTATTATAATTAAGATGAATATTACTAAATAAATAACTACATTTATTACAGTTATAGAAGCATAAGTGGGAATAACATTAAACATATTTATGAATAATGCATTGTATGTTCTACTATCAATAACTTGTTTGATAGGATATAAAATAGTTGTTAATATTCATAAAGTTATAGTAATAACTGACAAAATAGCAGCAGATAAATTGAGTTTTTGCAAAGCTTTAAGCATTATAATCCTTTCTTTATTTAGAATACAAAAAAAAAAAAAAAACAAAGAAATTTAAAGTAGGACAAAAAGATTAACAATTAATTCTGTTAATCTTTTTGTTTTATTA
>NZ_JBTHHM010000005.1:0-47066 GCF_054353935.1 Mycoplasma sp. 246B | reverse complement strand
TTAATAAAACAAAAAGATTAACAGAATTAATTGTTAATCTTTTTGTCCTACTTTATTCTTATTCTTTTTTATAGCAGGAGTGATATGTATAAATCCCGATTCTAAAAGAGTTTTTCGTTTTGGTGTATTAAAGTCATATATAAAGTTAAAATCACTACTTGATGTTTTATCGCTTACCTTATTTTTTATACCATCATTATCAATAATAAACTCATTTGTTTCTTTGTTTCATCAAATAATATAACCCATATTTGGTCTCTCATTTAATGTTTCTGCTCCACCACCTTTTTGCAATGGATATAATTCTTTTTCATATAAATTTAATTTTTCGTTAAATTTTCATTTGTTTGTATTTTCTTGAATCCCGACTTTTTTAAAACTTAAATTGTCTATGTTTTTAGCATAAATATGTATATATTCATGACAAGAAGCAACGTTATTTTTATCACTTCTTCCTCCAAAGTTATTTACTCATATACATGATGCTACAAAATTATTTTCACCAAAAATTTCATCCATTAAAATTTTCAAATATGCTTGTTGGTTATCATCGATTGAAACAAAAATAACTCCATCATCTTTGAGAAGTTCTCTTGCCATACGAAGTCGTTCGTTCATCATATTTAATCAACCGTTTCTAGTATATTTATCACGGTAAATTAAAGTTTTGTTTTTCTTGTTTTCAGTATCATCTGCAACATTATTTCCATCTGATGCAGATCTTTCAGTGTTGTAAGGAGGATCGATATAAATTACATCATATTTATAATCTAACCCCGCTCTCTCTCTCTCTCTCTATGAGTATTAGATTCTTTAATGCATCATAGTTTTCACCTATGATTAATGTGTTTTGGTCTTTTGGCAGTTTATCATCAAAATTAAATGATAATTTATCATCTTTTCTTAAGATAGCAATAGTTTTGCTATTGCTTTCGGGTGCTGCATCAAAGGTAAAACCTGTTTTTACCCTCTGTGCAATAAATTGAAAAATATATTGTATGTTATTTGGATTTGTGCAATTATCAATGATTTCTTTAGCAAGATCTTTTTGATCTTTATTAAATTCTGTCGGTGAAAGATCATCGATAATTTGTTTATATTGATTTTTTAGTATTTCTAAAGATTTAGTTTCTTTAGCAGTTAACTTAGTTTTGTTTTTTGTCATGATTCTCCTTACATATATTATGTAAATATTTTACTATGATCTCAAAGACTTTACTATATTTAAACTAAAAAGAAATTCATACAGAGAAAAGGAAAGAAAAATATAAAAATAAATACCTTTGAATGAATCAAAGGTATTATATATGGAAAATTAATCTCTAATAACTATATAGTTATCTGCTCACTTTTCAGGAAATGTTCCTTTTTTCATTATAATAGTAAAAAAGTCTATGATAAATGTAAAAATAAGCATTCTTCATATAGCTCTAAAAAGTCATAATTTTAACATTCTCCACTTCCATGACTATATGTAATATTAACAGCATTCATCACTAAATTTTGTTTACCTTGTATAAAATTAATTAGAAAAACTATTCCCATAATTCCAAAGGTTACCGTAACTAGTAAACTGCTTATAAAACGACTTTCTCATCTTCTTCAATATCCTGCAATTCTCATAATACCTGCTTTCCATATAGTAAACAAATTCTTTTCTTAAAGAATCAAATCAATATTACAAAAAAAACAAAGAAATTTAAAGAAAAACACAGAATATTTATGAAAAAATTATAAAAAGCAAACCCTTGAAAACCAAAGGCATGACTTATAAAATAAATTCCATTATAATTTAAAACTTTCTTTTAATTTTGATTTGATTATTTGTTTAATTTTTGATGATGCTATATCTTTTTCAATATTTATAAATGTATGATGTTCTTTAGAGTAAATTTTTAAATTCTTTGAAAGTAATTTACCTAGTTGCCTATTATTTAAATACTCAATATTTACAACTTTAAAAAACTCTTTGTTCTTCAATTCAATCGTTCTGCGATATCGTTCTGTTTGTAATTGGTGGTTTTTGCTTGCATATAAGCGATTTTTTCATATAAAGTCTATATCTTTTAAAACTACAAAGACTAAATCAATTTTTGGTTCCAAAGAAAGCAAAAACTTATATCAAGGATGATAGAAGTAGTTTCAAGCAAATTTTTGTCATTTAGTAAAATAATTTATCTTAATTAAACATTTTGGGAACAAGAAATCATCTATCATATGTCTATCTATTAAGGATTTATTGAAATTTTGCATCTGCTTGATTTGTATATATCGATCTTTAAAGAATATTTTTTGAGTTCTATATCCGTTTTTCTTCATATCATTCATATAATCTATGAAAATCTTTTCATCTTTTAGTCTTTCATCAATAATTTGGATGTTATTTTGATTTAAAAATTTTCTGAGATTATTGATAATACTGGATTTTCCACTTGCACCCATACCGACAAAAGCAATTGATAATCTTGATTCTTTTGATGTGATTAAGTATAAATATATAGATATGGATAAATATATAAAGTTAATAAATATCAAGGTTCAACTTAAAAAACCAATACCAGAGAAGAAAACAAAGCAGATGATGTTTTTAAAACATCAAATTATTCAATTTGATCGAAATCCAAACGCCATCATAATCAATGCGATAATAGATATTGCATTAAATATAGCAAGGATTGCAGATGCTGATGTTTTATACTTAAAATTAGAACTAAATTCGATGTAGTTTATCCTAAGCAATTTACTAATAAAATCATTGGTGTATGGGTTTAAAAAGTAAAATGATGTTGAAATTACTACAAAGATTATAAAGAATAATATCGCTGCATACGATGATAGTCTTAGTTCCCTAATCCTTTTATTGTTCTTATGAATCAGTATTTGTTTTATATAGATATAAAACAAAATAAAGATATAAAGAATTTGGATAAATCCATCTATAACTAATCCGTTTGTAAAAGAAAAGAAAAGATATAAAATAGCATTAGTAATAGCTAAAATATAAGCAATTTTCTTTCTTTTAGCAAACAAAATAATAGAGAAAACACCCAATATCCCAGAAAAAGCAACAAAAATATTAACTACCTTTTTCCAAGTATCTATATCCCTTTCTCAAATTCAAATTAGTGAATCTAAATCATATAAAGAAAGAAAAATTAATAATGCAGAAATGATAGTTAATAATAAGATTTCGTATTTTAATCTTCTTGTTATTATAAACCTCTATTAAAATTTGTGACTTTTTGTAAGAAGCTTTGGTTGATGTGGATTTGAAATATCATAAATTCCACTACTGCTGTAACCATCAATCTTTTTAACTTGAAAATTAGTTCCGTTTAAATTTCATGAAGTACGATCTGCTCTTAATGAGTTGTTATTCACATTAGCAACTGTAAGATTTGTATATGCATCGGTTCCACCTAATGATTCTGGTGTAATATGTTCGATATTTCATCCAAAGACTGATTTTTTACCATATTCATCAAAATGAACAATAGTTCCTGCATAATCTTTTCCTGTATTACTATCACCAAATTGTAATCTTCATAATTTTTCTGCTTTTGTTGTCATAATATCTCCTTTGTAAAATGTTTAAATATTAAAATGTATAAACCTTATAAAAATAAACTATTTATTTTTTAGGGTTGTTGTTTCCACGACCACCACCAGATGGGTTTCCGGTTTTTGATGGTAATCCAGCACGATTTGGATCGTTATCTGGTCTGTTATTTCCTTTGTTTCCAGGCATAAAACCTCCTATTTATAATTAAAAATTTTTTTGCATAATAAGCATTTATACTTTTTTATTCTACAAAAAAAAAAAAAAAAACAAAGCAACTCAAGCATTTGAGTGCTAAATTTTGTAATTCGTTTCATATATTTTCATAAATTGCTATTTGGTGTTAAAATAGTGATTTTGTAAGTCTTATACATTTTCAAAATAATTTATGTTTTTAACATTTATTTACTGCTTTAAAAGTTTCTTAATAAGTTCTGAAACCACTGTAACATTTATGCTATTTCCTAGTTGTTTATATGCTTTTTGATCATTTTGATGTAATTTAAAATTTTCTGGAAAACTTTGTAATCTTGCACATTCTCTTGGTGTTAGTCTTCTTTTGTATTTACCTATTATCGGAATGTGAACCATCGCGACTAATGCAGGGAATACATCAGGTTTTTTAACCCTTATACCAGAAGGACGAAATTGAATGATTCCTTCTCAGATGTTGTTGATTTTATCCCCTGCTTGTCATTCAAATTTTTGATGAGTTTTCCTAAAGTGTGAAATATCTTTTGATATTCATTTGTCGATAAAAGCTTTGTTTTGATTATATAGTTTTTGATTTTTTCTAATAATATCTTGTTTTCATTTCGGAAATAAAGGATCGACATCGTTGTTATTTAAATATTCAATATAAACAGGAAAACCAATAACTTTTTGATTTATATTTAAATAAAAATCATTTCAAAAATTTAGTACTTCTTCATCATATTCACTAATATGATATTTTGAATTATCAATATTTTTATCCAAAATATCATTAACAGAATTTGCATCTTTTTTTATTAAATTATGAAATGAGATATTTAAAGGAACATCTTTGTTTTTTGGGTCATATTTACCTAGTATATAGACACGTTCGCGAATTTGCGGGATGCCAAATTGGTGCGGGCTTAGTATGAGAGGATTTTTAGTTAATCTATAACCTAATTTATATAGATTTTCTTGAATAATTTTTCATGTCCTACCACCATCGTGACTAATAAGATTACGAACATTTTCTAATAAGATGTATTTTGTTTTAGTATGTTTTAAAATTCTTTCAATTTGGAAAAACAAGGTACCTCTTGTATCGTTTAAACCTTCTTGTTTACCTGCTTTTGAGAAAGCCTGACAAGGAAATCCAGCGAATAAAATATCGTGTTGTGGAATCGAATCCACTTTTATATTAACAACATCTAGATTCGAATCAAGATGGTAATTATCATAATAAGCAGCAACACATTCTTTATCTATTTCAGATGCAAGAACACAAATTGAATCCTTATCAACAATTTTCATCGCTTGATGAAAACCACCGATACCAGCAAACAAATCGACAAATTTCATTTTATTTCCTTTCTACATCAAATGAATATATAATAAAGTTATCTATAGCATTTTTATTGATTGAATATTTAGGTTTTCTTAAACTACCATCAGGTTGTTTACCTTGTTTAAATAAGTTGAACACATATTTGATATTTATCTTATTTACTTCTAGAATATACATCTTCTTAAACTTTATAGAATGTTTCATTCTGTTGATATAACTTAATGAAGAAATATCTTGTTGTTCGGAGATAAAATCATCAATTTGTTTGATATTTCTATGTTGTTTTAAATTGTTTCAAAACCGAGTAGTTTGATAATTTGTGTTACTATCTTTATCTTTTAATGAACTATGTTCATAAATTAGGTATCATAATTTATTGTGTTTTATTAAAGCATCATTGATGTGTTCTATATCATTTCCAATAATTTGTATGTTATTTTCATCGCTTGATTTTAAATCACCATAAAAATCATCATTTTTAAAATATAAATCAAAATCCAAAAATTCTTTTTTATTTATGTTTTCTGAATTAGTATATACAATATTATATATCTTATTATCTTTAATGAATTTTTCAAATAAATATTCTAAATATCAACCACTTCATTCTACTTGAAATGTGTTTTTAAAGTTTGCACAAAACATCTGTTTATATGCATCAATACCTTTAATTTGTATATTTCATTTTAAAGAAAGATTAAATAAATTTATTTGATTTATTAATGATGGATTATTATTTATTCGTTTGTTCAAATAATCTTTAATTTTATCGCTTCTGATTACAGTTATTTTATTGTTATTTTTATCATATTTTTCAAATATTCCATACAACAACCCCTGACTTAAATCATTTATATATACATGTGCTGATGAATTATTCATTTTCTTGTTTATATAAGTTTTTGTATCAAAAGAAACAAATATGATATTTGTATTATATTTGTATATACCAAGAATAAAGGTATTTTTGTTGGTATTTATCACATCCTTATATCAAGATTTTAGTTGAATTCTCTTTTTATAAATGGGATGTTGTCCATTCCCACCTAAATAAGTTATATTAGCAATAAGAAGAAAAATGTCTGTGTTATTTAAACTGGAATATTTGAAAAATTTAGCATTTTTATTACATTTTTCTATCTTTATTTTGTTATCTAGCAAATTATTAAGTAGCTGAAATTTTTCATCATAACTTAATATTTGATCCAAATCGACACAAACAGAATTATCAATATTTAATTGTTCACTTTTTAGATTCATCATTCTCCAATAAGTTGATTAAATTATATTTTTATATAAACATTTCAATGCATTTTTGTAAATATTAAAAAGATAAAACAGGATATAAAGTATTTCAAGGTTTTATATATAATATAAATATGAAAAATATAATTAATGTAAAAATAGAGATTCAAAAGAATTCTGCGATAAAATATGAATATAATCGAAAAACCAAGCAACTAGAAGTTGATAGAATTTTACGTAACGATTTTGTTTATCCATGCAATTATGGATTTGTCCCAGATGCTCTAGATTGAGATGGAGATGAATTAGATGTATTATTATATTCACCTGAGACATTTATTCCTGGTGTTTCGTTGAAAGCTCGCATTATTGGAGCGATGAAAATGATTGATGATGGAGAAACCGATACAAAATTAATTGCTGTACATGCTGATGATTATCGTTTAGATAACATAAAAACCTTAAAAGATTTGCCGGCACCATTTTTAGATACTGTAAAAACCTTCTTTTCAACATATAAAAACTGAAAAAGACCTAATATTACTGAGATTTCTGGATTTGAAGATGTTGATTGAGCATTATCAGAATACCAAGAATGCATTGAGTTAATGCAAAAATATGGACAAATGGATAAAAAAGAATTTATCAAAAAGATGCAAAAAGAACATCCTGATAAATATAAATAAATAAGTTTATTCGCTTATTTAATATAAAAATGATTTTATTTTCATAATTTTGCAATTTTGAAACAAGAAATTTGTTTATATCATAGTTAAATACAAATAAAAACTGAAAAATTCTATAAAATTTATACATATATAAATAGGAGATTTAAAATAATATGACAAAAAAATTTAAGAAATTTTTAATTGGGTTTGGAACACCGATTGCTGCTACAACTGCATTGATTGCAGCATCATGTGGAACAAAGACTCAAAACCAAAATAAGGAAGTTCTTGATATTCCTAATCCAAGCAATTACATTAATCCAAATGAACGTGTTGCTACAATTACTAAAGATAACACATTTACATTACCAGATAGTATGGTAGGAACTAAAATATATGTTATTACTGACACAGGACATGTAACTGATAAATCATTTAACCAATCACAATGAGAAGCGGCATTAACCATTTTAGATCAAACAAGAAAAGATGGAAAAAATCAACTTGAAGTAAAATCAGGTGAACCAAGAGAAGGTAAATATGACGATTCATATAGAGCTGCTTTAACATCGGGAGCAAAAATTTGAGTTCTTTCAGGATTTACCCATATTGATCACATTAAAAACTTTATTCAACAAAATAATGCTGCATTAAAACAAAAAGGAGTAAAAATATTTAATGTGGATTTTGCATTAAATCCAACTGAACTTAATTATCCTGATATTTATAATATTAACTTTAATGTAAACGAAGCATCATGAATGGCTGGTTATGCATTAGCTAAATATGTTGCAGAAAATGAAGTTGATAAAAAACTTTCATCATTTGGTGGTGGAGCATTTCACGGTGTAACCGACTATATTACTGGATATCTAAAAGGTATTTTAGAATGAAACAAAGAAAATCCAAGCAAAAAAGTTACTCATGAAGCAGTTAGATTAGATTCAGGGTTTCAACCCGGACCTCAAATGGACCCAGTTATTACATCTGCATTAGCTTCTAACCCAGTATTAATTTACCCAGTAGCTGGACCTGCTACAAAAGCGACATTAGATAAGCTTAATCAAAACAACCAATCTACATATATTGTAGGAGTGGATGTTGACCAAGGTAAATCACTTTCTGCACCTGATAGATTCTTAACATCAGTGCTTAAAAATATGGCTCAAGCTGTTTATGATTCAATTTTAGAAAAAGCATTTGGTGATACTAAAAAACCTGTATTCAGGGACAAGAACAGTGTAAAAGGTGACTTTGCTGAAGGTTGAGTTGGTTTGGCACCATCTACATTAAAAAACACAACAAACAGAGAAAAAATGAATGAAGCTATAACAGCAGCAGAAACCAAATTTAGATCATTAACAGCAGATCAAAAAGCATTTATCGATTCAAATAAAGCAACTACTGATGGAACAGCATATACAGATGATCAATTAGCTAATTTAATTAATGAACTTGTTGAAGGAGTAAACAAATAATTAGTTTTATCAAAACACATCATATTTGATGTGTTTTCTATCATTATGTCATTAAAGGAGTAAGATGGAAAAACACGCAATAGAATTTATTGATATTTGTAAATCCTTTGGTGAAATAAAAGCAAATCAAAATATTTCATTTAAAGTTAAAAAAGGTACGATTCATGCCTTAATAGGAGAAAACGGTGCCGGAAAAAGTACTTTAATGTCTATTTTATTTGGACTTTACGAACCTGATAAAGGAATAATTAAAGTTAATGATAAAGAAGTTTCAATAGATGGACCAAATGAAGCAAATCGCCTTGGAATTGGTATGGTGCATCAACACTTTAAATTAGTAGATGTATATACAAATCTAGAAAACATCGTTTTAGGTAGTGAAGATAATAACAAACACACCCGAATCATTGATTTTAAACCCGCAATAAAGAAAATAAAAGCAATTCAAGAATCATTTAATTTATACTTTGATTTAAATAAAGTTACTGGAACTGAAACGGTTGCTACTCAACAAAAAGTTGAAATTATGAAGATGCTTTATCGTGATTCAGATATTTTAATTTTTGATGAACCAACTGCCGTATTAACAGACCAAGAAATTCAAGGGTTGTTAGAAACGTTTAAACTATTTCGTAGTCAAGGAAAGACAATTCTATTTATTTCACATAAATTAGGCGAAATAAAGGAAGTTTCTGATAATGCTACCGTCCTGCGTTTAGGAAAAGTAACTGGTGACTTTGCTGTTAAAGATGCATCAATAGAAGAAATGGCTTCAAGAATGGTGGGAGGAGATGTTGAGATCACCAGAAACGAATATTCTGATACCACCAAAAATCCTGTTGTATTAAGCATTCAAAATGTTTCAACCCAAGGAGATAAACCACTTAAAAATGTTTCATTAGATGTTAAATCTGGTGAAATACTAGCAATTGCTGGAGTTGAAGGGAACGGACAATTAGATTTAGAATATGTTGTTAGTGGAATGAAAAAGCCGATATCTGGTGATATTTTACTAGCACAAACTCAGTTATCACAAAAACGTGTTAAAGAGATAGCAAGAGCAAATAAATTTAAAAACATCGGATTGTTTGTTTTAAGTTTATTGATGCTAATAGTCGGAATTGTATTAATAGCAGTACCAAAGCAAGTATCAGAACAATTTACATTTAGAATTTTAGGTGGCATATTCATTTTTGGATTTGTATTATTATTAGGGATATTCTTTAAATTGATACTTGGAATTCAAATCAAACATGTAATAAATAAATTCCGTTTAAATGGGTTAAATAAAATGAAACTACCATTTCAAAAACTAGCAACCTGATCTTTTTCAAGTATGATAATAATGTTTCTTTTCACCTTAATATTTGTAGGATTGTTATTTAAATATAAAACTGTAGCATTAATTGTTTTATTAATGATATCGATTATTTGTTTTGTAGCATTCGGATTAATTGTTTTACATTCATTTTGATATTCAACAATTTACGGAAAGTTTAAAAACAAAAAAAACGAACTTTTAAGTGCTCATCTTATAGGATTATTATCGTTAATAGCATTGATTGATTTTGTTTTCTCATTAATCATTAGAAGTTCAACTTTATTAGTATTTCAAAGTTTAGTAATCGTTTTTAGTAGTATCTTTTTAATCGGTTTGCTTATATATATGTTTTTTGTATTTAAACAAAACCAGGCTAAATTTATGATTAAAAAAGACACTACTGAAAATATTTCACTTACTGATTATGGAGTAAAAAACATATCACGTTTAGGTGTTACATTTATACCAAGTGACAGACACAAACACGGACTTGTTTTAGATTATAACATCAAAAATAATACAATATTAAGACGTTTATGAGATAGTGAATATGTGAGATTTGGTATCTTAAGAGATATGAATATTAAAAAAGAAAACAACCTAATTACAACTAAATATGATGTGCGTGGGACAAGAAGTGGTCTGTCACAAGCAAGACAATTATCTGGTGGAAACCAACAAAAATTTATTGTTGGTCGTGAAATGAATACTCCACATGATTTTATTTTAATTGTTCAACCTACCCGTGGTTTAGATGTTGGAGCAATTAAAAACATTCATGAACAAATTTTATTAGAAAAGAAAAACGGAAAGGCAATCTTATTAATTTCATATGAACTTGATGAAGTCCTTGCTCTTGCTGATAAAATTGCTGTAATTAACAGTGGAGAAATATTAGCAGTAAAACAAGCTCAAGATTTAACCAGAACCGAAATTGGTATATATATGGCACATAAAAAAGAAGGAGGTGTAAATGCATAAATATGCAGATAGTAAATTTGCTTCATTTATGGAATCAACTCGACGATTCTTTATGTTTGAAGAAAAGAAAAACACTCGAACAAAAATTTATTCATCCTTATGAGCTATATTTTTTGGTTTACTAATTGCTTCAGTCTTCTATATGATTTTAGGGAGATCTGGTCAAAATGGTCGACAAACAGGACTTTTCACATTTATAACATATGTATTTACTTTTGCTTTTGATTCATTAAACCAAAAATATTTATTGCTTTATTTAATTTTCTTCGGTTTTGCCGGAATAGGTGTTTCCATCGGATTTAAGTCAGGATTGTTTAATATTGGTGCTGCAAACCAGATGACAACACCAGCAATTATCTTTTTTGCTGTATTGATTCTTTCAAGAACACCCGTTAATAAAATAAGTGTTTCATACCTTGTGATAATGCTATTTATCTTTGTTATAGTTGCATTTATTATGGGTGCTTTATCAGGGCTTTTAAAAGCATATTTAAATGTACATGAAGTAATTTCAACCATCTTTTTTAACTGAATTATCGCTTACTTAGCACAATATTTATTTAAAAAGGATAACGGTGCATTTGGAACTGGTTTAGAACCTTGATTTGATCAAATCCAAGGAACAACACAAATATTCATTAGTGAAACAGTTACATATAACTTTATTTATGCAGGACTAGTTTTATTAGGGTTTTTTGCAGTTTTAATCTGATATATTTATGCAAAAACATCAATTGGTTATAAAATCAAAATGGTTGGTTTAAATAAAACTAATGCAAAATATGTAGGTATAAATGAAAAAATGCTGACTGTAATGGTGATGGGATTGTCGGGAGCATTCATAGGATTTGCGGGATTTTATTACATAGTCTTACAACGTAATTCCTTAGAAGCATCAAATTCCCCAATAGTCATCGGATTTGATTCGATTGCTATCGCCTTGATTGCTTTAAATTCCCCAATAGGAGTCATTTTATCTGCATTTTTATACTCACTGCTATATACATCAGAAACTTTCTTTCAAGCTATTCCACAAGGAAGCGAAGCAATTCGTGAAGAATTCTTTATGCTAATTTATGGAATTATTATCTTCATCGCTTCGCTGTCACTAATCTTTTATAAATTTAAACCGTTTCGGTGATTGTTTAAACAAAGTTATCTGATTACGAATAAAGTGTACTGGAAAGAATTTAAAAAATACTATCAACAAAAATTTAGTATTTTTGTTCCGAATCGCTTTAAATTAGTAAATAAATGATTTGAAGGTCAAAAACTCAAACGAGCTTTTGCTAAAACCGAAAAAGATTACCAAAATAATGTAGCCCAAAGGATTATTGCTTCAAAAGACTTTAGCAACGAACAACTGATGCAGATGTATGATGAGTTATCAAAAATTAAATTTCAACATAATGCCCAAAAAGAAGTTGCAGGATTAAATATTTATCGAGACTTACTTGGAAAACATAAAAATGAAGCAAAAATGTTAAAAAACAATTTTAAACATTTTCAAGAAGAACTGTTTTTAACATTTATTAAGAAAATAAAAGATAAATACTTTAAGACCTTTAAAATCAAAGAGGAGGTTGCATAATGGAAATTATTATTAGTCATGGTGCATTCTTTCTTTGTATCTTGTTATTAGGAACAATTTCTGGTATTTTCTCCGAACGTGCTGGGATAGTTAACATTGCAATTAATGGATTTATGGTGTTTGGTGCTTCTGTATATGCTGTTTATAGCACAATATTTACTGAAGTAATTAAAACCAACAATGTTTGAACTAATATTCCTTTAGTATTTCTTTCTTCAATTACAACTTTGTTGCTCTCGTTCCTATTCGGGTTTGCTGTTATAAAGTTAAAAGCAGACCAAACCGTTGTAGGATTTGCAATTAATATACTTGCTGGTGGAATTGGTGCTTTAATCGTGTATCTGCTTGCTTCAAAAGTATATGCAGGACAATATGTAGAGTTTAAAAACCGTTTTGAACTAGCATTAGATACCAATGAAAACAAGTATGGGAATATACTTTCGCTAAAGGTTGTTTTAACCGTTGTAATCACATTTTTAGCCTGATTTGCCTTGCGTAAAACCAAATGAGGACTTAGATTTAGAGCGATAGGAGAAAATCCACAAGCAGCTGATGTAGCTGGAATTAATGTTAATCGCATGAAATGACAAGGGTTAATGATTGTAGGGTTAATTTCAGGTGTTGCTGGTTCAATCTTTATTCAATCGAGTCGACTCACCGAGTTTTCACTGACTAAGGATGTTTCTGGTTTTGGTTTCATCGCATTAGCAATTATGATAACTTCAAGATGAAAGGTATCAATTTCAATTATAGTATCGCTATTCTTCTCAATTCTACTTTCCATTTCATTTTATGGAGCGATCTCATTCGGGGAAGGATTCCGTCGTTATAAAGACTTGTTCCAAATCTTACCTTATATTGTAACTTTAATAGTCTTAGTTGCTACAAGTCGCAATACATATGGACCTGCCGCAGCAGGAATCCCGTATGATAAATCAAAACGATAAACAAAACAAAAAGAGCATCTGCTCTTCTAAAACACAATTTAAAAAGCTACACAATAACTTAATTTTTATAGTGTAGCTTTTTATATTGCATTTAGGCATCGCAGATGCGAAGTTTTAAATTATTGATTTGATTTTTTCTTCTTGTTTTTAAATCAAGTATATCCAAAGGTTGCTATACCAAGAACAAATGCTAATACAGCGATTACAATACCAGCGATTGCTCCACCAGTAAGTCCAGTATATTTTTCAACAGTTTTTGATGTTTGTGTATTTTTATTATCTTGTGGATTTTGGTCTTTTGGTTTGTTTTCGGAAGTAGGTGGAGTGATTGTTGATCCACTATTGCCTCCTTCTTGTGGTTTTGAACCTTCGGTATTTGATGGGTTATTAGTGCTTCCGCCTTGCTCTGGTTTTTGAGTATCATTATCACCATTTTCTGGTGTATCTGGCTGAGCAGGTAAGGTTGGTTTTGGACTTAATAGTTGTAACACTTTTGATTTAAAGTTTGCTAATTCATTTTCGGTTTTAGCTTCCTTAACTTCTTGCTCTAAGTCTGCTTTGAGTTTTTCGTTTGTTAGTTTATCTAATAAACGTTTGATGCTATTAGATAAAACTTCTTTATTTTTCTTGCTTTGTTGCACTTTATCATTAATTGCATTAATGATTTTAACTAATGCAGCAGTATCTTTTGCTTTTGCAAGTTGATCTTTAAATTCTTGTTGAACATCTGAATCTAGACCTTCGGTCAATGTGACAGCTTGTTTTTTAGCAGTTTCAAGTTTAGTTGGTGAAATCGCTAACATACTTTGTGCATCTTGAATTTGTTTTACATATTTTTGGATATCTGATGCAGTTAACATCGATGGATCGTGATTGATTGTTTTAATTTGATTGATTGCATCAAGATATGTTTGGTATGATGCATCGGTATAGATTTCATCAGTATTAGCAAGTGGTGTTAATAAATTATCTAATGAAGCAACTAATTCATCTTTTTGAGTTTGTGCATCTTCATTAGC
The DNA here is from genome assembly GCF_054353935.1 of Mycoplasma sp. 246B. Classification (NCBI taxonomy): domain Bacteria; kingdom Bacillati; phylum Mycoplasmatota; class Mollicutes; order Mycoplasmatales; family Mycoplasmataceae; genus Mycoplasma; species Mycoplasma sp. 246B. Next base: position 32,717 of record NZ_JBTHHM010000005.1, on the reverse strand, counting down.
ACGATTCATTCGATCTAAAGCTTTTTGTAAATCTTCTAACTTAGCATCTTTGTTGTTTAAAGTTGCCTGTCATTGATCAATTTGTTTTTGTAATTGTTGTGATTGTTGTGGGAATTTTAGAGCGTTTTCAGCAATAAATGTTTTTGCTTTAGTAATTGCATCTGCAAGGTTTGTATATGTGGTTCCTAAATCATTTGGTTTTAGTTCTTCAACTTTGGTAGCAACTTGGGCATTAAGTTTAACAAAATCATCGATAGTAGCAGTTCCATCCTTGATTTTTGCTTCAAGTGCTTTTTTAGTTTCTTGTAGTTGTGCATAAGTTTGCGGATCATAGTGATTTGCATTCAGATTATCAAGTTCTTTGATATTAAATTCAGCTACTTGTTGGTTATATGTAGAATATTTTAATCCTTGTTTAGCTGCATCCAGCTGCGATTTTAATTCATTAAAATCATCATTTGAATATTTTGATGGATTAGTAGCCATTTGTTTCACTTGATCTAATAAGAATTGATATTTAGCATAGTTGGCATCTTGAATGTATGATTGATTAGAATATGCAGTGTTGATGATGTTATTTAAGGTTGCAACATTCGCTGTCAAAACTGCTGGTGTTCCTGCTTTAGCGGCATCAACAGCAACTTTAAGTTGATGAAGTGAACGATCAGTTAATGCAACATTTTCAGCAGCCATCGCATCAATTGATGTCTTTATTTTATCAAAACGAGTTTTAGAATCTTGAGTTCAATCATTATATCCAGTTGGAGCGGTTGCTAAAGATTCTTTTAGGGTTGCTAAGGTTGGTTTATTTGTTTGATCTCCGCTGTCTTGAGTTTCTCGTGGAGATGGAGAAATTTCATAAATTAAAGGTTTTTTATCTGTTCAATTAATTTGGAATCCTACTAGTTTTTTAGTATTATCTGAGTTTTTAAGTGAAAAACTCAGTGCTTCAAGGTTTAAGGTTCCTAATTTAGTAATTTCTTCTTTATTGGTAGTTGTATTATATCAGATTGCATTAAATGTTGCATCTTGTGCGCTACCATCAGAAAAGACATTAACATCTTTATCATTATATGTTTGTGGATTGATATAGAATTTTAAATTTCCATTATTTTGAGCAGGTGTTCAGTATGTATAATAATCACCATCTACAAAGTATTTAGGTGAATTAATCTTTAAAGTAGATTCATAATTAGTGCCTGAAAATCTTGCATCAGAATGTGGTACATTATCTCATTTATCATTTACTACAATTTCATTAATTGTTACACCACGATTTTTATTATGTGATGTTCCTTGTAATAAGTCATTTATATCTTTGGTAAATACAATTTTTACATATCTAATATTTTTGTTATTTAATGCAGCAATCTTGCTAGCATCTGCTTCAAAATAGGTAAAGTTGTTGCGTTGAGGATCAACTTTAACCATATAATTTAATCTCTGATCTGATAGAGTGTTATCAAAAAGATATTGAAAATCTTTGACTGCTTCAAAGGTGGTTGGTCCTGTTACAGTGGTAGATGAATCAGATGTAGCTTGTTTGTTCCCTGAATAAAATATTTCATCTCAGTTATTTGTTTCGTTGCTATTTGTTTCTGAAACATATATCTTAAAGAATCGTGGATAATCAGATGTGTTGGGATCTACATAAAGTTTAAGGGATTGAAGTGTAGTAGGCTTACCTAAATCATATAAAATATAATCATTTGCTTTTGGTCATCCTTTAAAATTATCAGATGTAGTATAATCCCCGTCTAATGCAGAATCTGAATAACGAGTATCATTACCTCAACCATTAATAATTTGCACATTTGAACCAAGCAATGTACCAAATGATTTAGGTTTTTGAACACTTACATCTAAATTTGAAAAAGAAGGTGTTTGATTTGTTGCTCTTTTAACACGGATATAACGAGCAAACTTATTAGTATCATCAAGTGTTCCTGTATATTGTGTTCATTCAATTCCGTTTCTTGATGTTTCTAAAACAACTTTGTTATCTAGTGTAGCATTTCCGTTAAACTTAATATTAGTAAGTTCATACATTCTTAATAAGTCTAATCCAACATATTTGTCATCATTTAAAGTAATTTGTGTTGTTTGAGTTTGTGAAGATGATGCAGTTGTAGAATTAGGGGTTGCTACAAACAAGTTAAATTCATTATTATTTAACTTCGTGGTAAATAAATTAGTTTTATTTGAATCATCTTTATCAGTATATAAAAACTGATTTGAAGGCCCGAAAAGATGTAATGAAACAAGATTTCAAGTTCCTGTTAGTGATGTATCTGTTGATCTAATTCTAAAAAATTGAGCACGAGCTTTACCACGGATAATTTGATATGCACCACTATGGATGTTACCAAATAATTTTCAAGTACCTGATGAAGAAGCACCTTCATCAGAAACTGTAGATGCATTTGAATCTCAATATTCTACCACCCCTGAATTTAATTTACTATTACCTTGTTCAATGACTACTGATGTAACTTCTGATTCATTTGTTAATTTAAATTGGATGTATTTGTTATTAGCAAAGTTATTTATATTAGTAGATAAATCAAAGATTGATTTTTGAACATTGGTTATATTTTTAAAATTAAATATTTGTTTATTCGATGAATCAGCACTGTTATGATTATGATTATCTTCTGAAATTGGTAAATTATCTGAAATTTTCCCGATTCTAGGTGCAGAATCAGTATTTACAACAAATTCATAAATTCTAAACCAAGCATTTCTCTGGGTGTTTGCAAGTTCTGTATCTACGATTCTAATTGCAGACACATTATCTTTATTTACACTAATATTTCATTTATTATTATCGGTAGTTGTAGTTAATGCTCCATCATTTAATGTGTAATCATTACTAGTTGAACTACTTGAATGTTCTGTATCTGCATCTTTTTGTAAATCATTTCAAACATCTTGTCCATAAAGTTGATATTGTACTTTAAAGGATTTAAAGTATTCATTGCCATTATTATTATTAGAACCAAATTTTACTTGTAAATCTTTAGCATGTATTGGTTTTTTAAATGAAACACCAAATCAATCACCTGTTTTTATTTTATTAGTTCCCCTACCATTATTTTTATAAACTAGTTGTCTTTGGTTTCCTAAGATAAAAATATCTGAAAGTGAAGCATTAGATGGATCTGACATTGAAGTAATGACACTAGGTTGGTTATCACTATCATCATCACCTACTGGTTGAACTTTATCAAGATATTTTGAAACTATATCTTGTAGATATGATTGCAGATTTTTCATTACATCTGCACCTACATTTAAGTTTTTAATAATCACTTGTCCATATTTTGGATCACCATATTTGTAAGTTGCAAAATTTTGTAAATAAGTTTGACCGATGTTATATAAATTAACTACTCGGTCTAAAACTGGAGCAACTTTTTGGTTTTCTAAATAAGCTAGCACATAATATTTATATGCTGAAAACATATCTTTAACTGCAGATAAGTAGTTATCTTTGATGTTTGCTAAAAATAATGAATTATCCTTGTTATCTTGTAGTAATTGAATTTCAGAAATAATATTTTCTAATTGTTCTAAATATGCATTCGCTTCAGTAGAATGATTACCTGTATATAAATCTAATTTTGAAAAATTAGTAGCTGCCTCTTTTAAAGGATCATCACCAAACACATTAATTTGTCCAGCATACTCAACTGATAAATATTTAGCAACATGTCGCAAAGCAATTGATGCTGGAGTATCAAGGAGTGTATTTGATGCAACCACTTTAAACGAATCGTAGTATAACTTTTTCTTTGCTTCATTTCGTGAATTTGAGTGTGTAGGTAAGATTTTTCAAGAGATGTTAGCTAAATCATAATATGAAAACAAAGAAAATTGTGGATGGATATTAACATCAGTTAATACCAATCCACTAAATTTATCTGGATTGATATTGTCACTGTTATTATTAGATAACTTAATTAAATCTTCTGCTCCACGAGTTAATATGGTATTTTGTAGTCAAGAATTATCTGCTAAATCAACTGAAAAAGTTTTGTGAAACACAGGTTTGATATTATATGAATCAGATGAATATCTATCAACTGTAAAAGCATCAATATATCTTTTTGATGCATCGTTAATTAAAAAAGGAATTACTTCGTGTGGTAAATTAGCATAATAAGGTAGATATCCCGTATTTAACGATGTGTGATTTGTATCAGTAAAATCAGAACCACCTTGACCATATTTACCTTCAAATAAAATTTGAGTGCTTAAATCTGGATAGGTTGTTTGTAACTGTTTTAATCAACTTACTAAATCATTAAATAACTGCGATACTTTTGTAGAATCTTCACCTGGTGATAACATTCCAATATGACGAACTCCACCATCTTTGATAACTTGTAATAGTTTTTCTTTAAGCAATCCTAAATCTTTTTGATATTCAGCATCGGTATATGTTTGCGAAGAATTTTTAGCATTAAAATCACCTAGTGCATCTAATGTATAAACAAAGTGAACGTGACTTTGTTTTGATGCTTCGGTGATATCTTTGAGATCTTTTAGTTCATCTGCTGTGTATAACACACTTCAACCAGGTTTGCTATCAATTTGATTGCGATTTGATTTATTTTCTCCTAAGATTTTTTGATCTGGGTTTCAGATGTAGGTATTAAGTTTATAAAACGATGCAAAATTTATTAAGTTAATAATATCTTGCTTACTTTGAGTTGGAGCATATGAATATAATTTTCACGAATCCATCATTCCACGCATTTTAATATCAGCATAGTCATTAATGGTGAAGTCTTCTATTTTATATCCATCAAGTTGTTGAAAGATATGTCACAAAGTAGTAGCACCAAAATAAGCAGCATCAGAATCTTTGGCTAAAAGTTCAATATAGTTATCTTGTGTTTTAATTACATATGAATCGTTTTTAGCAAAATTAGAAGCATTAAAATCATTTGATGAATCAATTTTTTTAATTTGATCATCAACTAAGGTGTCACTATCACCTTGTATTCCTACGAGAATATTAGTTTTCCCTTCTACTATATTTCTTGATTCTGAAGATGTAATATTTCTAAATGCTAATGCAGCCTTTAGACGATTTTTAGTTGCTTGATCAATATTAGATTCATAAACTAAATTAACATCTCTAGAAATCAAGGATGTTTTATTCAAATAAGTAATAGATTGAACTTCTGGTGCAATATCATAGTGTCTTGCAGAAGTTGTATCTTGATTTTGTGCTGTAGTAGTTGTTGCTGAAACAGCAATAACACCAATTGATGATGCACCTAAAATCAAATGTTTTAATTTTTTATATTGTTTCATATAATATATTATAAATTAAAACCAAAAAAAAAAAAAAAAAAACGGTTTTTAAAGTAGTAAAGTAGGATATTGGGAGATACCACGCCTACATCCTACATTAAATGAGTTTTTAGGGTTAATGATTTTGTAAGTTTAAAATTATTTTTGCTTTTGTTAAGTTAATATTGTAAATTTATCATCGAAAAATAATTTGTGGTTATACAAAAAAACTACACAATAACCTAATTTTTATAGTGTAGCTTTTAGATTGCATTTTGACTCAAATGAGCATCTGCTCTTTTGTGCTTTCTAAACTTCCTTAGATAATTTAACAAGCATAGAAAAAGTTTTTGATTCGTTGATTGCTAATTCTGAAAGCATCTTACGGTTGATTGTAACATTTGCTTTTTTAAGTCCGTTAATAAATCTTGAGTAACTAAGTCCTTCTGCTCTGGTTGCTGCATTAATACGTGCAATTCATAGTTTACGGAAATTTCTCTTTACTTGTTTACGGTCTCTAAATGCATATGTTCATGATTTTATAACTGCTTGTTTTGCAACTTTATAACCGATTGATTTATGTCCAAAGTAACCTTTAGCTAATTTTATTCATTTTTTACGTCTTGCTCTTGTAACTGTTCCACCTTTAACTCTTGCCATATTTATTTTCCTTTCTTAGTTAATAAAATATCAAGCTGAAAGATTAAATCAATGATTTAAATCTTTTAAGGTCGCTTCTGTGCATAAGAGTTGATTTACGGGCTTGACGTTTTTGTTTGGTAGTTTTGTTTTGTGCTAAATGTGAACGGAAGGCTTGTTCTCTCATAACCTTACCTGTTCCGGTAACTTTAATACGTTTTTTTAATGCACTTTTAGTTTTCATCTTTGGCATTTGTTTCTCCTTCTATAGAACCTTGATGCTGAGCATTTAGGTTCTGTTCTTTTAAGTATTTAGCGATTTTTGTTTTATTTGGTTGGAGATTCATGTCTAAGAAACGTTCATTTACAAGTTTTGGTTCGGTTGTCTTATCAGCGATATCTTCGACCTTAGATAAAAACTTTCATAATATATTTTCACCTAAGTCTTTTCTACCTAATTCGCGTCCTCTAAGTTTTACAGAAACCTTAATACGATCACCTTTAAAAAGAAACTCGCGAGCTTTTTTTGCTTTGGTAGTTAAATCGTTTTCACCAATCATAGGAGTCAAACGGATTTCACGATTTTGAATGGTTGTTTGTTTTTCTTTAATAACCTTTTGTTTCTTTTTACGATCATATTTAAATTTTCCGTAATCTAAAATTCGAGCGATAGGTTTAGGTTCCACACTGATTAAAACTAAATCCATTTTTTCGTTTCTTGCTATTTCAATAGCTTCAGAAGTATATTTAACACCTAATTTCTCACCACCACTTCCGATTAAGAAAACTTTTGGAAATGGAATATCTTTGTTAACATAATGTTCTGAAGTAGGTTTTTTTCTTTTGTCGTGTATGATAATGTCTCCTTATAAAAAAGTTTGATTCGCTCTCCTACTTTAAAAGTATCAGAAGTTTGATACATTTAATTGTAGCTAAACCCAAGGCTATGACCATCAGGTGAGATTTCATCTACTTTCTGCAATTAAATAAATTTATTGCTTCTATATTTTATCATATTTGTATTTTTGTGTAGTGATAACAAAAGAAATTAATATATTTTTTTAACTGGTATTAAGTATTAAAATTTATAATATCTTAATTTTCCGAAAAAGCATATATCTAAATTACAAAAATATAAAAAATTTATTATATTTTTCTCTTATTTCTGACTTTCTTTTGCGACTTTATCTAACTTTCTAAATCAATGACTAATTCCACTTTTTGATATATAAATATTGTGATGTTCTTCTAGGGTATTTTTTATATCAGTTAATGAAATCCATGGATTTTCCATTCTTATTCTATATGCAATAAGTTGATTTTCATTAAAAAGGTTCATTAAATTATTATTATATATATAGCAAATATTATCGAATTGTTTTTTTGCACTATCTGTAACTTTCTTTAAATTTGAAAAATCAATATTATTCAGCCGATTTGAAAAATTTTCCATATCACGATTTATCTTAATGTTTTGTAAAGAAAATCAAGATTTTTTAGCACTTATTGCAGATAAAAAATCAAGTAAATTATCAAGTTTTTTAGTATAAGCAATAAATTTTGAATTTCTTTCTAGTACGTTAAATTCAAATTCGTATTTATTAAGTTTATCAATTATGGTTTTTATATGTTCTGAATAATTTGTCTTTAATTCTAGGTGATATGAAGTAGAGTTTTTATCTGAAATACTTCCTCCACCAACAAAAACACCAGCAAAAAAGAAAGTGGGTTGCTGGTTCATTTCATTTTCAAAATTTATTTGAAAATCTTTTTTGTTAATTTTTATTTTACTTTGTTTAGGGGTAAATTTCAAACCTTTTTTTTCAAATTTTTTAACAAGTTTTTCAAAAATATATTCATTTCTTATATTTAAAACAAATTCGGTTTCGGACATAATCGCATTAGAAAAAATAAATCCATTTAAAAAAGCAACAAATTCATTATCTCTTTTAATTAGATTTATTATTTCCTTTTTTACTTCGCGTGAAAAAGAGTTTTTTATCTTTTTGTGTTCCATTATTAAATTTTACAAAATTAAATTGATTTTTTTGAACTTAAAAACTTAAATTCTTAGAATCTCCATGGTGAAAGTTATAAACAGTAAATTCGTGTTTATATGTCGTTAATACTTTTATATTATTTGCTAATAAAGGTAATTGATTCTTAGATAATTCAATAACTTTTTTAAATATATAAATTGAACCAATTGATGTAAAGGGATTTTGATTTAAATATAATGTTCCTAAAACAACCAAACCTAAGAAAGAACTAAATTCTAGGACAATTTTAATAAAACTATCATTTATAGAATTTATAAAATTATATTTATAGTTCGCTTGATAATATTTATAAATTTCTTGTTGCATAAATTCCTTGATAAGATGTTCTTTATTTGCAAAATAAAGAACTGGATATCTTTTCATATAGTAGGATAATTTATTTATAAGTTGCTTAAAAGCGACATTGTTCTCTTTTGAATTTTTTTTAAGTTTTTTAGCAAATATAAGATAGATTATCGAGCAAAAACTTAAAACTACCAAGAGTAAGACTAAAGCAATTCAGTTTGTAATAGCAAAAAATATTATGATAGCTAAATAAGTAAATAAAATAGAAATCGATTGTGATAAAGGGATAAAAGTATGAATATCAATAGTTTTTGATTGATCGATTATTTCTTTAAAAATATCTTGTACACAGTAAGTTTGTTTTACTTCGATACTTGCATCTTTAAATTGTGAGAAAAGGTTGCTGGTAATTGATTTTGATATATATAAAACAAACTTATTGTTTATTTTTTGATAGTAATGTTTACCGATTAAAGAAATAAAATAAGCTAAGCATACAACAGATAATAAAATAACAAAATTCAATATCTTATGATTTTTAATTACTTCAAATCTTTTTAATAAAGCATCAATTGCATATCCTTCTAAAAAAGTAATAGCAATAGCGAATAAAGAGATGAATATAGATAAAAGAGTAAAAAATATAAATATTAATTTAATATCCTTAAATACTTTCTTCATATTCCTCCGTTTGATTATCAAGATTTAAAATAAAATCATAGTGATTTAGATTTTTGATACTACCAGTTGAATGGATAACGATAATATTTTTTGTTTTAAGATAACTAAAAATCTTATTTAAATAATTCATTTCAACATTTGAAAAAGCATCATCTAAGATAATAATAGAATTATCTTCACAAAGTCCTCTAGCAAGGTGTATTCGCTGTTTTTGACTACGATTTAGCGATTGCTCTGATATTTGCATATCAATATCTAAGTTTTTTAGTTCTACAATATCTAAAACTACTTTAACCTTATTTACCTGATTTTCTTCTCATAGTGTAATGTTATTATAAAGACTATCATCAAAAAGCTTATAATGGGAAGTTATATAACTAATACTTTTAAGAAATTGAGCTGTATTTATATTATTTATATTTTTATCATCAAAACTTATTTGTCCATTATATGTATTTATTTGTTTTAAAAGTATGTTGATAAATGAGTTTCTAGTATTTTTGTCATTTGCTATTATTGCATAGGATTTACCTTTGATAAATTCATAATTTATATTATTTAAGATTGTGTGATTATTATTTTGATAAGTTAAGTTGTTAATACTTATAGAACCGAAAGTAATTTTAGAAAAATCGTGATGTACATCTTTAAATTCAAAATTAAATTTTTTATAAAAACTTTTATATTCATTTAATTTTGAATTTAATTTAATTAAATTATGAATATTTGATGAAAAAGCGATAAAGAAACTCGGTAGTACAAAAATAATAGCAACTGGTTGATGTTGGTTGGCTATAAAAAAACCTGTAATAAAAACTAAAAAGAGTCCTATAAGAAAAGTAAATGCATTGTTAATTGTCTCAATAATATTAATTTTAGAATGATCTTTATCTATTCTTATAATTCACTTTTTCAAAATTTCATCTATATACTTAATGATATGACTATCATCTCCTAAATAGTAAAACAGTCTAAATCCGTTAAAAGTTGTTTGTAGAGAGTTTAAAAATCTTGTTTCTTTTTGGTTATTTGTATGCTTATGTTTATTAATTATTAGATTTAAAAAGGAAGGGAAAATAAGTAGTAATATAAGTGCACCTATACCAATTAGAGCAAGTTCATAACTTAAGATAATTAATACTAATAATGTTCCAATATTTACTATAAATGATGTTGCTGCATCTAATGAAGTTTTTAAAACAATACTTCGAAATTCTGGGATTTTATGTTTAATTCAATTGATATTTTCTTGTGATTTTGAACTTGAAAGCTCTATATTTGGCACACTAAAGATTTTGTCTACAATATTATTCGTTACTAATTTTGAAATATCGTTATCTAACTTATTTCTAAGAAAAACATTGATAATACTACTTATTAAAAATATAGAAATTAATGATATATCTGCATATAAATCTGTATAAAATTGTTGGTTTTGTTCTTGTAGTAGACTTATTAGTTCTGTAGTAAAATATACCAATAAAAAGGTAGATGTAGTTGAAAAGAAAGTAAATAGTAAGATAAGAATTATTAACAATTTCCTAGATAATATTTTTGCCATCAAATCCTTTCATATATATTAAATAATCATATCTTATTATTAGATTTTTATAAAAATAGTATTAAAAAAGAGCAAAATATTGAAATAATTAATATTCAGAAGCATACAGATTAACGAAAGCAAAATTAAAGAATTTGATAAAATAAATATAAGGAGAAAAATGCAATCATTTAATAAGAAAATTATTTGAGATTTATTTGGTGGTGGTTGCAATTCTGTATCAAGAGCAATAAAAGAATATAATTTAGATCAATATTACAAAGTTTATACTTTCGATGTTGTTAAAACACATAAAGAAAGTTTTCGTGGTCAAACTGACTATAATTTCCAAACTTATATAGATATCGATTTAAGTTCTGGTTCAATAATCAGTGATTTTAATAAATTAATTAAAGAAAACACTATACAAAAACCTGACATTATTCTTAGTTCAACATTGTGTCAGTCTTTTAGTAAGGTTTTATCAATGGTTGGAGGAGGAACTTGTTTTTGAAAACAAGAAATAAAAGGTGACAAAAATTCCAAACTTATCGAAAGAAGTTTGGAAGAATTTGAAAACCTTAAATCTGGTTTTACTAAAAGACTTAACGGACCAAAACAACTTTTTATAAAGAGATTAGGTGAAAAATGCGCAGTCAATTCCGTGAATTTGATAAAAACTTTTAAACCAAAATATTGATATATAGAAAATCCTGATAGTTCGATGTTATTTCAATTTTTAAGAGTAAATTTGGGATTGAATGGTTATGAAAATGTTGCATGCTATGGTGCATATGATTTTCCACAAAATAAATCTGGATGCTTTTATTCAAATATAAAAATAGAATTAAAAAAAGATCGCAGACCTAGAACATATGAAACTCAATGAGAAGAAGTGTCCAAAGAATATTATGATAAATGAATTGAAAATGTTGAATATAAGAAAAATTACCTTAATGGGTCAGGTGATTTTAGACATGTTAAAAAAGTTCTTGATGAATTTGGATGCTATAAATATTATCGTAGGTGATATGTTGATATAGGTTATAAAATTGGGGATAAAGGACACTCATCACTAAAGAAAACTTCAATGACATTAGGAAAATTAACTAAACAAAAATATGCATTAAAAACTATTGGTGATTTTAATACAAAGCAAATAGGGGAAGCAAATGAAACATCACACATTCCTGCTGGTGTAATTTATCAAATCTTAAAGAATTTTAATTAATCTATTTTGTGTACTTTTATTCAAGCTTCTTCAATTTTTTGTTCTTGTTCTTTGTTTAATTTAATATCCATTAGTCTTGCAAAGGTATAAATATCTTCTTTGAAACCAAAATCAAATATGACAAATTCACCATATGTGCTTTTGTAATAATCTATAAAATTTCAATAATTTTTCTGTAATATTTTTCAAAAACCTACCAATATAACAATTGTTTGAATTCTTATATCTTGACCGAATAATTCTGATAAGTTATTATAAAAGTGATGATGATATCCAAAATTAGATTCTAATTTCTCTCAGTCAGAACCATTTATTTGTTTGAATTTACTTTCTAAAAATAAATATTGTGGTCGGTTTTTGAATTTAATTTTAAATGTATTAGGACAATTTATAACAAAATCAGGAGACATATAGTTGTTTGGTTCTAATCCGCTTTTAACACTGTGAAATTTATTTCCAGGTGTTAGTTGCAGAGTTTGTATATTTAGGATATTTAAAATGTTCTTTAGAAAGTTTTCACCTTCTTTTTTACCTTCTACTGCTCTGGTTCCTTGTGATCAACCAGTAAATTTTTTCATTCCTTGCTTCATAACTACTTATTTGAAAAATTATATGCTTTTTGCAAAAAAAACAAAAAGCAAGTTCATTGAACTTACTTTTTAGAAACCAAAACCTCCACCTAATCCTCCCAATCCTCCTCCGTTTTTAAGTGATTTTGCCATTTCTGTCATACGTTTTACCATTGCTTCGTAGTCAGAAATAAGTTTGTTAAATTCTTGAGGAGAGCGACCGCTACCTTTTAATACACGTTCTTTCCGTGAAACTTGTTTTAAAAGTTTTGGATTTTGACGCTCTCTTTTTGTCATAGAAGATATCAAAATTTGATAAACATACATCTTTTCTTCTGCTTTTTCTATTTGACTTTCATCTACTTTGGATGCAAGGTTTCCGGGGAGCATTTTTAATATTTTAGAAAATTTACCGAGGTTTTTTACCTGGTTAATTTGCTCAAGAAGATCATCTAAACCAAAATCACCTGTAATCATTTTATGAAACATTTTAGTTGCTTTATCTTCATCAATTACATCTTGGGCTTTTTCGATTAAAGACATAACATCACCCATACCTAAAATTCTATCAGCCATACGTTCAGGATAGAACAAGTCTAAATTAGATGTTTTTTCACCAGTTCCGATAAAACGAATCGGTAGGTTTAAGATATATCTTAAACTTAATGCTGCACCACCACGAGCATCAGAATCAAGTTTAGTAATTATAGTCCCAGTAAGTTTTAATGCCTCATTAAAGGTTTTTGCAACATTAATAACATCTTGTCCACTTAAAGCATCTGTTACAAAGAATATTTCATCTGGATTTGCAATCTTTTTTAATCTTTTTAATTCATCCATTAATTTTTCATCAATTGATAAACGACCTGCGGTATCGATGATGATTAAATCATTTTGATTTTCTTTTGCTACTGCCATTGCTGTGGAAACAATATTATCTACACTGTTATTTATACCTTCTTCATAAAAATCTACTTGAATACCTTTTGCTAATGTCACAAGTTGTTCAACAGCAGCAGGACGATAAATATCGGCAGCTATAACTAATGGTTTAGTCACCATTTTCTTCTTACGGAATCAGTAAGCGAGTTTTGCTGTTGCAGTTGTTTTACCAGATCCTTGCAAACCACACATCATTATTATATAAGGTCGCTTGCTAATTTGAATTTCTTTTACTTTTGAACCAAGTATTTCAACAAGTTCATTATGCAATATTTTGATGAAGTGTTGCGATGGGTTAAGTTTACCGACAATTTTTTCTTCTAAAGCTTTTTCTTTAACCTTAGAAATAAATTCTTTGACTACTTGCAAGTTAACATCAGCTTCTAAAAGTGCCATTTTGATGTCGCGCATGATTACCAAAATATCTTCTTCGTTTAAGGTAACTTTTTTTTGCACTTTTTCAAGTGCCTTTTGCATTCTTTTTTCTAAAAATCCTAACATAATTCAATTATACATTAAGACAATATTTTCGTGTGACTTTTTTAAATTTGGTATAATTTGAAAATGTTACATTTAACAGTCAAATATACAGAGAGGATTGATAAATATATAGCAAATAATTCTAATATTTCTCGAAATGATATAAAAGAATTGATTGCACAAAAAGTAGTTTGAGTAGATGGAATTTTAGTAAATAAACCTAAATTTGTTGTTTCAGTTGGGCAAAACATAGAAATACAGAAAGTTTTAGATAAAGAAATTCATGTTCAACCTGAAAAAATGGATTTAAATATAATATATGATGATGAATATATATCTGTAATAAATAAACCTTGTGGACTTGTGGTGCATCCATCACCTGGACATACTAGTGGAACACTGGTAAACGGACTTTTATATCACTTTAAAAACAATTTATCTAATGAAAATGGATTATTGCGTCCAGGGATAGTGCATCGAATTGATAAGGATACTAGTGGTTTATTAATAATTGCTAAAAATAATTTAGTACATCAGTTGCTATCGGAAAAGTTTGCAAAACATCAAATAAATCGTAAATATTTAGCAATATGCGATGGGATAATAGAAGATAAAAAGTTACTTTTAAACCTACCAATAGGTCGTTCGAACATCGATAGACAAAAGATGGCTATTACAAATATAAATTCCAAACCTGCTATAACTCATATTACAATGATTAAGAGTTTTTATATTGATTATTTACCTAAAACATTAGTTAAATGCGAATTAGAAACAGGCAGAACTCACCAAATCAGGGTTCATTTAAAACATATAGGAAATCCTGTTTATGGGGATCCTTTGTATGGTAAATCAGTTGATGATAAGGGTCAAAGACTGCATGCATATAAATTAGAATTTGAGCATCCGATAACCAAAAAATATCTAGAATTTTATAGCAAACCAGACTCAAAATTTGATGTAGCTAATTTAGATTTTGATGAATTTATTAAAATATATGAAGCAAAGAAAGGACAAAATGAAGAAGTATTATAACGAACAATTTGCTGATACACAGAGTCTTTGAGATAAATACAAAAACTATTTTAATATTTGAGTTTTTAGTTTTATCGGACTTTTATCTGTATTAACTGCTTTATATTTAGCACAAATTATATTTGTAGGTCTTAATTATAATTCTTATGTAGATTTATATCAAACAATTAATAAAACTGTTGAACCAAATGAACAAACAAAAGATATTCAAGGCGCTGCTGTTTATACATACAAACAAGACATTACAACTACATTTTTTTCGTTAGTGTTTTCTGCTTCTACTATTATATTTTTTGTAATGTCAGTTCAAAGGTCAACAAAAGAAAAAAATTATGGTTATTTATCTAATGGAGCATTGTTATTTAATTGATTAATTAGTTTATATAACATAATAACATTAGCAATTTTTTTATTTACTCCAAGTAATTACAAGGGTTTACAAGGAAATCAGATTATATTATTTAAATTCATTGTATCAATAATTATTTTATTTATTTATGTGTTATTGTTTGTTTTGGTTCAAAGAGAAGTAAGTCGAATAAGAAAAACATTTATTATTATCTTACAAACTAAGGCATTAAAAGAATTTATGCAAAATGTAAGTCAAAACCAAAATAATAATCCCTTTGTTTCGCCTTTTGGATTTACTAATCAAAATCCACAACAAAACCAGCAAACACAGCAACCACAAGAACCGAAACCACAAGAAAGCGAAGAATATAAAAAGCTTATTAGATTGCCACTTAGCCAGCTTCATAAAATAGGAGAAAAATTAAATATTTTTGGTTATGCTGATATGGAAAAAGAAGAATTAATTCAAAAAATTATTGCTTATACAAAGAAAAATAAGACTACATAAATTTATATGTAGTTTTTTTCTTGTTTTTTATGCTTGTGTGAAAGTAAAAAAGCAAGAAAAACATAAAATTAAAAATAATTTGCTTTTTTATATTACTATACTATAATATTAATATATTACTATTAAGTAATATAAGGAGACAAATGAAAAAGTTTTTCTATTATGTATTTTTTATACATAAATTAATTTTGAAGAAAAAGAACACAATTATAGTACCCATTATATGGATTATAATTTCAATAATAAGTTCAATAGTATTTAGTCAACTAAATATAAATACAAAACAAAAAATGTTATCCTTTTATATAGTAATCTTTGTTGAATTATTAATTACAGTTTTCTTTTCAGCAATAAAAACTATTAATATATATAAAGATTTAGAAGAAGAAGGGATAGAATTACTTACTTTATCAAAATCTATTTCGAGAAAAAGCATTATATGAGCAAAAACATTTTCTAATATAGTTTTTGGACTATATTGAGCTGTTATAATTATATTCTCTAATATATTTATTCTGGCAAGTTTAAAACTATTAGTAATTATGTGATATTTAATCTTTATAAGTCTTGCTACATTCTTTCTAGCATACATTTTATTTGGAACATTCACATCTTTGATTGCTTACAAAATCAACACAAAAGTCGCTATAACACTACCTATTTTGCTTTTTAGTCCGCTAGCAATAGGTGGAAGCATAATTGCTGCCAAAAGCACTTCAACAGCAAATAATTATGCATATTATTTAAATTTACCATATCAGAATCATTTATCAGGAAATAGAGTAAATGCAGAAAAATTCTATTTAAACAATGGATATGATAAATATTACATAGTTCCTAATGGATATGAGAGTTCAGAATTCAATAAAAATCAAAAAGAATTTCTTGATAAAGCTTTTGCTACTTCAAAAGCATCTGCTAGAGATTGACAAATATATTCATATTTAATTACACCTTATCAAATGCTGGATATATTTAATATTAATAATGCTAATATTTTTAATGCATTTTCAGATGAACAAGACAGCAATTTATCCAAATACTTGTTTTATAAAAACAAGGATTCTTATATCTATAATTATATTCTTTTACCTAAATCTAATCTAAAACAATATAGTGTAACTGATAAGTTAAAAAGCACATCTGAAGTTAAAAATCCTGATTCTCAAATTATTCAACCTGCTGTTATAGTAAATAAAAATGCATTTTTGGTGCCTACAGCACTTAAAAATCAAACTATATTCAATAATTTAATTAATACCAATATTATTTATGCAAGAGATGGTGCTGATACTTTTAAGACTGAATTTCCGGAAGATAAATTTGTTTATAACTCTTCGCAAAATATTGTAGGTGAACTAAAGTGAAAATATATTAAGGAACTTTTATCAGATTTGGCATTTGATGATTATGCACAGAAATTTTATCAACAAGTGCTTAATAAAACACAAAATACACAGCAACTTGAAAGCAAGGATATCTATTTTAAATATCTTTCAGATGCATTAAATAGTGAAAATAGTCATTTATTAAGATTACAAACTCAGAGTGTTGTATTGGATCCAAGTTCTTTAAAAAACAAGTTAATAAAGAGTTTGACAGAAAAGAAAATTTATTTAGCAGTTGCATTGATTTATTATGGATATTTTTCTTATTTAGACACAAAACTTTTTGATGCAATTTTACATAATGATATTAATAATAATTATGATCCTGATACATATACAATTAATATAGATGGTTTTGACTACAATATAGGTGGATATTCTGATTATGTAGCAAAACAAGAAGTATCAGGTGATAAAAACAATTCAAAAATAATTATTCGCTATGATTTAAACAAATCTAACAATTATTTATTTACACCAGTTGAAGATGTTTATGAGCTAAGTCGAACAAATATAAAGGTAGTTGAAAAAAATATTTACTTTTTGATTTGAATTATTTTATCAGCAGCATTGGTATTAGTAAATAACAAATTATATTATCGTAAGGATTATAAATAATGAATATTCTAGAAGTTAGAAATTTAAGTAAATTTTATTCAAAAAAGAAGAATACTGGTATTTTTGATTTAAATTTTGATGTAAAAACCGGAAGTTTTCATGCTTTTATAGGAGAAAACGGAGCAGGGAAAACAACAACAATAAAAACTATTATTGGATCATATATAAATTATCAAGGAGATGTTTTAATAAATGGAATAAGCATTAAAAAACCAGATAGTAGACAAAGATTAGGATATGTTCCTGAAAACACTATATTCCCTAAAGAAATTACTACATTTGAATATTTAAAGTATTTAGGGATGTTAAATTTAAAACAAGCAACTGAAAAAGAAAAATTGTTACAAAAAATCGATCAGATGCTAGAAAACTTCGGTATTTTAGATCTAAAAAACAAAAAACCTTTTTATTTTTCATCAGGTCAAAAGAAAAAAGTTCTATTAATTCAAGCATTACTGAATGATCCAGAATTATTAATTTTAGATGAACCTGCTGCTAATTTAGACCCAACAGCACGATATCAATTATTCAAAATACTAAAAGAATTGCACCAAAACGGAACAACTATTTTTATAAGTTCGCATATATTGAGTGAAATTAAAAAATATGTAGATTCATTTACACTGATTCATCAAGGCAAAATTTTGTATTCTGGATCAAATGAAAATAATTTAGAAGAGGTTTTTTATGAAAAAGTGATTAAAAATTAGTCTAATAACATCAGCAAGTGTTTTGGGTGTAGCAGCGATATCACTTGTATCTGCTTTTGTTAGTATAAACTCTAACAAAAGCGAATTTATAAACTCGTATACAAATAAACAAGAAAGTAAAGTGGATTACAGAAATTATTTAGTAAAGCAAGTTCATCAAAATGATGATTTATTAACAATTGCTAATAGTTACTATTTTGATGAAAGCACAAGCGAGCAAGTTAAAAACGAATTTTATAATGAACAAAATTCAATAAACAATGGTTATTTATCAGATATATCATCTGCTTTAACATATGCACCTTTATTTATTTATGTAAATTCGAAAGATCGAAGTGAATTGACTGGTAAATATGCTAAAAAAGGTATAAATGTTTTAACAAAATTGTTAAATGAAAATTGGTTTTGGTATTTAAATAATATTAATAAATTCACTTTTATTTATAACCCATATGGTGAAAATTTCAAAGATGATCGTGATTATTTAAATAATCAAACAACAAATATAATGGATTTGTTGTTTGAAAAGTTAATGATTAAAAACAAAGATGATGAAGTAAAAAATACTGATTCGCTTTTGTATAAAATAAATAAATTCAAAATTAAGAAAATTTATGAACAAAGATTCATTAATTTGATACCAGATGAATACAAAGAAGCAGCATCTGAGTTAAATAAATATATAGATACAAAAATATTATTTATAGAACTTACCGATGGCTCAATTATGACTGTTTTTGTATATAAAAAACAAGTCAATAACCAACCGCAAAAGCATATTTTTATATTACCTGAAATATTAACCACAAGAGTTTTAGGGACATTCAATGAAGTTTATGATGTATTTATCCAAAGTTGAAAAGATGCATATAAAAAATCACTTGATAGTTTATTTAATTACCAAAAAAAGATAATAGATGAAGATGAAAATAAAACAGATGCACAAATAAAAAAAGAAGTTTTTGCAAAATTTACAGACCAAAATTTTGCAAAATTATTCGAAAGAGAAAATTATTCAGAAATGCTACATCGAAGCATTTATGAATACAATCTAAACCACAAATATAATTATATTTCTCGTTTTAGTCTGGGAGACAGTGATGAAAGTTAAAAAAATATTTTTAAATTCATTATTTTTAGTTCCTTTGATATCTGTTTCTTGCACCAATTATTCACAAGGCGAAAAACTAAGTGCTTTGATATCAAACGAAGAAGATATAAGTTCAAATCCTTATGACATTAAACAAAAGAAAACAGATGCTATTATTAATGATATTTTAAATGATCTGTTTAAAGGTTCAGAGGTTAAAAAACTTGAATTTATAAATAACCAAAAGCAAAGTAAAGATGAAATTGAAAAGACTTTTTTGACTATGTCACAGGAATATAATAAATTATTACAAAAATATAAAGAACAGTTAAGTAATATAGAAGATGAAATAGATGATATCGAAACAGATTTAAAGGAACTAAAATTCACACCTAAAATAAACAGTAAACAAATAATTGAAAAAGAATCACAACTCGTAAATAAAATAAAACAATTATCTGATATAAGAGTTCATTTTAGAGATTTTGCGATAAAACAAAATGAAATATTCTCCCAAAATTGATATTATTTTTTCACAAATATAAACAAATTCGATTTTGAATTTATCGAATATGTCTATGATGGACTGCAAAATGGGAAAACAGCAAGTTCAGAATACAAAAAATCAATTGATTCAAAAATTTCATATCCACCATTTAGATTTTATGACAATTATTTAGATAATAAGATTCAAGGAATTGAAAGCGTAGAATTTCGAAATAGTGTTATCTATTATATTAGTAAAGGAAAGATGGTTTTCAGAATTTTAATAGAAAATCTAGATACTGAAAATCCTAAATTATCTATGAAAGCAATGAATTGATATTTTGGTAGTTCAAAAGCAAATACCATTTCACTTCCGCTAGTTTCATCAGTTGTTCACACATTATTTATACATCAATATCCTAATGCATATCCAGAATTTGAAGATGTAATGGTGAAAAAACAAAAATATGGTGAACCTGCATTTATGTTTGGAGTTTGAAAGAATGAAAAAATGAGTTAGAAAAACTATAAGTTTAGGATTATTTATTATGCCAGTGCTTGCTGCTATTTCTTGTTCTAAGCCACAGCAAAATGAAGTTAGTTTCTTAGTAAATAATTCTGTAAATGCAGAAAATGATAAATGAGATAACTTTATAAAAAACGGCTATATCCAAGAAATTTTACACAAATTGTATGATAATAATGAAGATATTCAAAAGTATATTAAAAAGCAAAAGAGTATTAATGCACAAGAGTATTTAACTTCTTTAAAAACTTGATTAAGATACTCAAATAATTTCATTTCTTCCTATGACAAAGGTTCTTTTGACTATAAAACATTTAAGACTAAAAGAAATTTTACAACAGAAAAAGCAGAAGATGAAAAAAGGGTGTTGTTCGAAGAGAATTGATTGTTTTTGTTATTTAATTTAGATAAATTTAAATTTATGCAGTCACCAAATATCGCAACAGATGAATTTGTTAAAGCAGATGTTGTTGATGATGCAGAGACTAAACAAAAGATTTATAAAGATTATTTTATAGCAGATAATAATGAGATAATTGATTTTGTTGTGCAAAGATATAATTTTTATGAAATTGAAGAACCATTAGAACGAGAAATACCTAAAGAAAAGAAAGAAATAGTAGATGATAAGCAAGAAAATAAAGAGATTGTAGAAAAACCAAAAGAAGAAAATTATATTGAACCTAAAAAAGATGAAAAAACACAAAATCAAAGTTTGTTAGAGAAACTAAAGAACTCATTCAATGAACCAAAAACCCAAAAAACAGATGATGATGATAAAGAGAAAGATGAACAAAATGAAAATCAAAAAGATAATAATCAACTAGAGGAAGAAGAAAAAAAACAAAAAGAAGAAGAACTGAAAAAACCAGAAGACTCTAAAAAAATACAAGAATCCGATGAAAAAGATGAGGATATGGAGGGAGAAAATAGCAAAGCTTCTGATGTTGATGAAGATGACGATGAATGTGAGGATGAGGGTGAACTTAAATGCAATGATTTATCAAAAATCCCACCATCATTTTTCCCTAAGAAAAAATTATTTAGTATTGCAAATGATGTAAAAGTTTCTATAAAAAAACCAACATATCATTATGAAGAAAGAATATTTATGTTAACAAAACAAGGATATATCCTTTCTTTTGAAATAGAAACTACTGAAAAAGGTGGTAAAAAGACAATAACAAGAAAAAAATTAAGTGAATATATTTATACATATCCAAAATTGCTATTAAGTAAACAAAAATTAGAAGATTTTGATTTAAAAAAATATGTAAATAGCACAAGAATATGAGCAGATCCGAATGTTTCGCCATCACCTGCTACAAAAGTTGTTTTTGAAGAAGAATATGGTGGTAGAGAAATGAGATATACATTGATAAATACAGTGAAATAGTTTGTATTTTGTTCTTTATTGGTCCGTATTATTGAATATTTTATTATAATATTGGAGGTGAAATGGAAAACAATAAAGACATTATAACTACAACAATAAATCAAATCGAAAAGAAGTTTGGTAAAGAATCTATTATGCTTTTAGGAGATGTTCCTGAATTAGCAGTAGAAACATTCAGTAGTGGCAGCATAACACTAGATAATTTACTTGGTGGTGGTTATCCAAAAGGGCGTATCATAGAGATTTATGGACCTGAAAGTTGTGGTAAAACAACTTTATCATTACATGCAGTAGCAGAGATTCAAAGACAAGGTGGAGTTGCGGCATTTATCGATGCAGAACATTCAATAGATCCATTATTTGCTCAAAAAATAGGTGTAGATGTTAATAATTTAATACTATCGCAACCTGATAGTGGTGAGCAAGCACTAGAAATAGTCGATATTTTAGCAAAAACAGGTAATATTGATTTAATAATAGTCGATTCAGTAGCAGCATTAGTTCCAGAAGCAGAATTGAACGGAGAAATGACAGATCAACAAATTGGTGCTCAAGCCCGCTTAATGTCAAAGGCATTAAGAAAAATAACAGGAAATCTTAATAAAAATAAAACTACTATTATTTTTATTAATCAAATCCGCGAAAAAGTTGGGGTAATTTTTGGTAATCCAGAAACAACACCAGGTGGTCGTGCGTTGAAATTCTATTCAAGCATTCGTGTAGAAGTTCGTAAGGGACAACAAATTATTGAAGATAAAGAAGTTATAGGTGCTGAAATTAAATTTAAAGTTGTTAAAAACAAAATTGCACCACCATATCGTAGTGGACAAAGTGAATTTTACTTCGATAAAGGAATTGATAAAATTGGTGAAGTAATTGATATGGCGACTGAAAAAGATATACTTGATAAAAAGGGTGCTTGATATGGATATCAAGGACAAAATGTTGCTCAGGGTAAGAAAAACCTACGTGATTATTTATTAACACATTCTGATATATATGATGAAATCCTAAGTCAAGTTCAAGAATATAGTAAGCATTAGCCTTACTTATTTTTATAAACATTTATAATATATGTATTATGAGTATCAGAATCTTGTTTTTAGGTGATGTTTTTGGATTACCAGGTATTATAACTGTTGAAAAATATTTATATAAGATAAAAAAAGAACACAATATTGATTTTGTCATTGCACAAGGAGAAAATGTAACAGGACGTAAAGGTTTGTCGGTGGAAGATTATTATCGCTTAAAAAAAGCAGGAATTGATTGTTTTACAATGGGAAATCATGTTTGAGCTGATGAAAGTATATTGCAAATTATTAATAAAGCAGATATAGTGAGACCTTTTAATGTTAATTATGAATATGAGGGATTTGGATCAAAGGTTTTTAGTATAAATGGTTCAACATTAAGAGTTTCTTCTTTTATGGGAGTAAGTTTTAACGAACTGTTTAAGCCTTGACAGGAACAATATGCTAATTCATTTTTATTATCCTTTGATGAATTAACAAATAATTTCCAAAAAGCAGATTTTCATTTTATAGATTTTCATGCAGAAACAACAAGCGAAAAATATGTTTTTGGTTTGTATGTAGACGGAAAAGTTGATGCTATATGTGGGACACATACACATGTACAAACAAACGATGCACATATTTTACCAAACGGAACAGTCTATATAACTGATGCCGGAATGGTAGGTCCTATTAATTCTGCTATTGGTGTAAATCCTGCTGAAATAATGGCTAAAATAAATGATGATGGAAGTAAAAAAGAAAAATTTGTTGTAAGTTCGAACAACACCCAAATAAATGGGGTTATTATTACATTATATAAAAATGGTATGAAAGAAAAGAAAAATAAAATAGAAACATTAAACATTCAAAATATTGATATTTATAAATAAAATACTTTTAAGTTATAATAAAGACTTAAAAGTATTTTAAACAGAACGAACAATTTTCTTAGAAAAAATAAAGTAAACTGTTAATGGTATAGCAATAACAACTAATGCCCCAGCAGATTGAATGTTTAGCAAACTTCCTCCAGCAGGGACTTGTCCAATTTGTCTAAATCAGATACCGACAGTTGCATCATTTGTTCCGCTAAGTATATAATTTGGTCATAAATAATCATTTCATACAGAAACAAAACTAAAAATAATCAAGAGAATATAGGTTTCTTTCATTTCTTTTCAATAAATTAAATATATTTTCTGTCATAATGTGAGATTATCAATTTTCATTGCTTTATAATATTTTTGTTTACTCTTTTCAAAATGGATAAGTAGATTATACATAAAAAAGTAAGAGAAAAATCCATTTGTAACAAGTGATAAAGGTGTTAAACTGTTTGTGATGTTCAGTTCATTAAGCACCTTATTTAATGATAAGTATATAGCAAATTCAGGGATGAAAGATAAAATAAGTATTATAAGTAAGATAACCTTCTTAGATCTTTTTCCGAGTTTTGAAATACCTATGACAAATAGTGTGTATGTTATCAAACGAATAGATAAAAGCATCAAGGAACTACTTAGAGAAAGTCCAACTGCTTTTCAAAAACGAATATCACTAAAGAAATTGAAATTAGAAAAATCAAACTTTCTCAATCTTATAGTAAATCTTTTATTAACCACATCATCGGTAGGCATTAAGGCAGAGACGATTAAAATATAAATCGGAAATAAGATGATAATGATTAAAATGACTATTAAAATAATAATTAATGCTTCCTTAAATGCTTTTTTATACATCTTTTGCTCCTTTATACTTTATAATAAGTTGAAAAGTCTTTTTGAATACAAATAAACCTAATCAGCTTATTATAAACAGAAACAGTAAGTATAAAATTACTAGTAAACTTGCTGCATATGCTTTGTTTGTATCTACTGATAATGTTCCTGCAAAAGGTTTAATTAATGAAAAAATATAACTTGTAAGTGTATGGGCCCCAGTTGGTACGATGCGTTCTTCAGGTATGATAGCACCAGGATACATTAAAAAAGAGAAAATTAAGTTTGTATATGTAACTAAAATAAAGTATTTTCGGAATTCAACATAATATAAATATTTAAGTCGATCTCAGAATCTAAGATTATCTATTTTAATTAATTTAGCATATTTAACATTAATGCGACTAAAAATAAAACCAAAAATAATGATATTAAAGGGCATTGATCGTCAAAGTTGAAACAGCGTCATATAAAATTTAATACTTAATAAGTTATTTCCGTAAAGAAAACTCCGTTTCGAGTTAAATATACCAAAAAACAAGTTCTCTTCACCAAACAGTAAGATAAAGGCTAATCCAACTGTATAACCAGAAATAAAAAATTGTGAATAAATTAACTTTAAAAAAAAGTTTCTAGTTCTTTTTAAAGTTAAAGAACTGATTAAATAAGAAACAATTATAGATAAAAATAAAGAGATAAATGTAGGTACAAAAAACAAAAAGGTGGAATTTTTCAATCCTGTCTGAAAGTCGTTATCTTCTATAACACGACGATAATTATCTCAACCATAAGAATAATAAATTTTCTTAGTTTTTGATGGAAAATTTATAAATGATTCATGAAATAAATTCACTACGGGGTAGATATAAAAGATGATTACAAGGATTAACAAAGGTAGAATATATAATAAAGCAAGTGAAACATTAGATAATTTAGTTTTGTTGATCGATAACTTCTTCATGTTTAAAACTCATTATTTTGTTTTCTGGTATATTTACATCTACTTTATCTAAAATATTCAATGTTGAATTTGTGTTTGAAACTACATATTCTTTGTCTTGATTTTGTATTGTATATATTGTTAGATCAGCAATATTTTCCTTTTGTCTAACAATTCATTCTGAATCAGTCGATAAGGAAATTTGAATATCTTTAGGTTTTACAAAATATTTATATATATCATCCTCTTTGATTAGATTTAATCTTGGTGAGCAAAAGAAGTGCGCTACAAAGTATGATGCAGGTTCTTCTAACACTTTATCTTTTGTATCGAATTGTTCTATTCTGCCATTATTCATTACCATTATATAATCACTAAGTTTTAAAGCATCATTTTGATCGTGAGTAACTAAAATAATTGATAAATTAAATTCTTTCTTGATTTTTAAAATTCATTCAATAGTTTTTTCTTTAATCTTAACATCGAGAGCTGAAAAGGGTTCATCCATAAGCATCAAAGTAGACTTTTTAATTATCGCTTTAGCAATTAATACACGCTGCTTTTGACCACCTGAGATATTTTGTGCTTTTTGCTTTAAAATTTGCTTTATTTCTACTTTATCAGCAATAAAATCTAGGTCTTTTTTGAAAAACTGCTTAAGTTTTGATTCTTTTTGTAAAACTTTAAATGCATTTTGGTTTTTAAACATATATTTAAAAAACAAAAAATGTCATATTGTATAGAATAATCATCTTTCTTTCTTTTCGTTTTTTGTTTCTTTATACTTATTAATAAGTTTTTGTAAAAAAGGTGATAAATAATATTTAGCATCAAAATTTTGTAAGAATTCTAACCTTTTTTCATGTCTTCAAACAAATGAGTTTTTTGCGCTTAGATAAATATTATGAAAAACACTTATTTCCTCATAAAGAAAGTTTTCTTGCAAAATATAACCTATTTGAGCAGTCTGCATATTGTTAAAAAGAGTGATTTCAGCACTTTTTGGTGTTTCAATTTTAGATAACAAATTTAATAAGGTAGTTTTGCCTGCTCCTGATGGCCCAACTATCGATATTATTTTATTTTCAGGAATATATAATTCTGGGATATTTAAAATTTCTTTTTTTTGTTTTACAAAAACAAGATTTTTTACACTTGCTATACCATTCATAAATAAATTTTACCAAATATACAAAAACAAAAATAAATATGACAATAACTATGAGTTTTTTATCATATTTAAAATGATTTGATATGCTTGTTCTCCTGTTATTATTTTTGGATTCTTTTTCAATGTAGAATCAAGAAGTAAAGAGCGAATTTTTTCGACAATAGCAGATGTTGTTTGGTCGATAGGAACTCAAAAAATATCTTCGCTTTTACTGTTTTCAAAGTTTTTTAATCCTTTGAAAGTTGTATCAGCTGCATATAAATAATTGCTTTCTGTGCTTAATTTATCAATTTGTTTTTGGATTTCATCGGAATTATTTGAATTAGTTTTAAGTTGATTTTTAAGTAACTTTAATTTATTAGTTAAAATAGTTTGTCTTTGAACATATCAATCTGATGCAGATTCAATTTGACTTTTTTGTGGGATTATATAACCAGTTTTTTGTGCTAATAAATCAGTAACCTTAATGTATTCACCATTATAATTTACATTTCCTTGATAAAGTCATTTTAAAAATAATAAAGTTGCATTATCTTGTTTTCCTCCATTATCAATTGAAATTGGGATTAAATTTGATCCACCTTCGATGTATGTGGAAAAAGCATCATTTGCTCTGTTTTTAGTAAGTTGCTCCTGTAAATAAATATCATCTCTTTGAGCTCATTTTTTATATTTTTCTTTATCATCTTTGCTTAAATAAAAAAATCTGGAAATTGGACTATCCATAGATTGCTCATAACCTACATTAGCTACAAAAGAAAAAATCGCTTTATAATCACGCAATGCTCATGAACCTCATTCATCCATTTGGTTTTCAAATTTTATATCTTGAAAAACTGCATTATTTAAATACTCATTATGATTTAGAGCGACAAATTCATTAAATGTATCTATAAATGCCTTTTTTATGTTAGCATCTTCAAGATTGTATTTCACCTTTGAAAAGTCATATTTATCATTAGTTTTTTGAAGTTGCCAAATTCGCTTGCCCTGTAGTTTGTTATTTAAAACTTTTAAAAATGCATCATCTCTTTCATCGATTGTGAAAATCGCTAAATCATCAATTTGATCGCTTGTTTCAACCTTTGATTTATCAAATTCTAATATACTTTTAAGCTTACGAGCAAGATCAAAAAGTGATTCTATCCCGTTAAATGTAGCATCATTAATTATATAACCTTTTAAATTGGTATCGTCTTTGATTTTTAAGTAGTTGATTAATGAATTACTTGGTATTTGGTTACCTAAATCCTTGTGCTGCAAAGCATATTGATATATTTTTGAATTTTCATCAATAGTTGCTCCAGCTTGTTTTAAAAATTCAAATGCTTTATTTAACAAATCGATATTTATAGAAAAACCATCTATATCAGTAACATCAAAAGGAAGATTATAAATACGAGTATTATTAATTTTTTCGCCAGCTAAATTAGTGTGAGTTGTAACAAGTTTGCTTGGAAAATAACTAACTGGTAACACACTTGAAACATCCAAAAGTTTATTATATGAATTAATTAAAAATGCACCTGCTTGGTTACCTAAAAAAATGTTTGCTAGCTTGCTATCATCGTTTTTGATATATTCTGCATTTTGAGCTGCTAATTTTAATTCTGAATTAGTTTTGGTGTCATTGCTAGTTAGTAGTTGCACAGGAAGAAAATTAGGTTGGTCTTTCATT
Organism: Mycoplasma sp. 246B; assembly: GCF_054353935.1. Lineage (NCBI taxonomy): Bacteria > Bacillati > Mycoplasmatota > Mollicutes > Mycoplasmatales > Mycoplasmataceae > Mycoplasma > Mycoplasma sp. 246B. The sequence continues at coordinate 4,352 of NZ_JBTHHM010000005.1, read as the reverse complement.
TGTTGATTATACAAAGGGATAATTTCCTTTAGTCCCATAATCAAAGGAAAATAATCACCTTGTGATGTAGCAAAAAGAATTTTACTTTCTCTTTGTTTTTGTGCATTTGAACAACTAATAGCAACTGCTGATGTTGCTAATGATGCGATTGATAAAAATCTCAGTAACTTTTTCATTATAACTCCTTATGGATTATTGCTATATTATAATGCAAAATCATAAATAAAAGAATTAGCAAAATAAAATTGCACATAGTGCAATCTTATTACTGATTTTTTGAAATAATTTGTAGAACTTCATCTAAAACTTGCTGTCCTGTTTTAAAAGATGGATTTTTGTTTAATGTTGAATTTATTAATGATTCCTTAATTACAGCATCGATTTTTGAGGTAGTTTCATTACCTGGTAAATCAAATAATTTTGCTACATCTGTATCGACAAATTCTTTTAAAGATGTGAACGACAATGCTCCTGAATGAAGGTGATGTGTCTCTGTTTTTAGTTCTTCAGTTTGATCATCTAAGGTTTTATTAGGTTGATTTTTGAGTTTTGCTTCATTAGCATCAATTTCATCCTTTAAGGTTTTTTCAGCATTTTCATAAAAACTGATTCCACGTTCTAAATCCTTATTTAAAGGTATAACATAAGCAGCTAATTGTGTCATTAAGTCACGGACATTAATTTCCTTATTATTTCAAGTAGTTTTTCCATTGTAAAGTCAATTAATAAACATAGTAGTTGCTTTATCTTCATCGCCACCATTATCAATTGAAATAGGGACTAATGATGATCCACCCTCGATATAGGTTGCAAAATCATCGTCTGCCTTATTTTTTAAAACTTGTTGTTGTAAATAAACATCATCGCTTGTGGTTCACTTTGCTAACACATCAGCAGTTGGTTTATTAAAATATCTAATAGTCTTTGAATTAAATGTGTATTCATATGAAACAGAAGCAAAGATGCTGAAAATTACCTGATATTGACGCATATGTGAAGAACTTGATTCGCTTTTTCCTTCAAATTTAACATCTCTAAATAAAACATCATTAACATTTTTGTCATTTGATGCTTGTACAATAGTTAATTTGTTTTTAACAAATTCGTTAAAAACATCGATAAAATCAGCTTGCATCTTCTTATTTGTTGCTAAATTAAAAGTAATTTTACTTTGATCATATTGACCATTTGTGGAGTTTAGTTGTCAAAGTTTTTTACCTTTAAGTCTATTATTTAGCACTTTATAAAATTCATCTAATGTGTAATCGATTGAAAAGACTTGTAAAGGGATAATAGGTTTGTTGAATTTAGCAACCTTATCATTATCTATTTCAACTGAATCATAAAACTTGTGTGCTAGTTCAAAAAGCGATTCAACCCCTTGGAAAGTTTTAGAATTTATAGCGTAACCTTTTAATGAATCTGGTTTTATTTTTAAGAAATTTATTACTGATTCATCAGGGATGTGATTTCCTTTATCTTTATATTCATTTAAGGTATCAAAAAGTTTTCCATTTCGGTCGATATTTGCTCCTGCTTGTCGCATTAAGTCTAACATCTTATTCATTAAGTCAATGTTTAATATAAATCCGTTGGTATCTGAGACATCAAAAGGTAAGTTAAATAATTTGCTACCTAGTTTTTCTCCAACAACACTAGTATGATTTTCAAGTATTTTCTTAGGAAATAAAGAAATTGGAAGTTCTTTTGATGTATCAAGAAGTTTTTGATATTTATTGATAATATATGCAGTGGTTTTGCTACCTAAAAGCAAGTTAGCAAGTCTGGAATCGTTACTTTTAATATAATTTTCAGTTTGTGTAGCTAAACCAAATTCGCCATCTGCTTTTGTTATTTCCTTTGTTTGTAACTCTACAGGTAAAAACCCAGGTTGGTCTTTCATTTCTTTGTTATACAGAGGAATCATCTTTTCTAATGCATACATTAAAGGTCAAGAATTAGGTTGTGCAGTGGCAAAAACAATTTTCTTATCTTTTGCAGCATTGTTTGTTAGATATTCAGTTTGTTTTGTTTTACTTTGTGAGCAACTTGCTGCAAGAGCTACTGAAGCAAGGGAAATAATAGAAAAGAGTTTAGTATATTTTTTCATTTGTGTCCTTTTTATTAATACTAGTTAAAAGTTAAAATTTAAAATCATGTATACACATGATTTCGTATTATTAGTTTTCTTTACTGATTAAATCTAAAACATGGTTTAACACATCTGTTCCGTTTGCTTTAGTTGCATTTTTATCAAGGGTTGAATTAAGCAATTGTGTAGCGATGTATGCATTAATCTTTGTTGTTTTAGGATTACTTGGTAAGCTAAATAAATCTTCATTACCATCGTTAAATTCTTTTAATGAAGTGAATGATAATGCAGCTGAGTGTGTATAGTTAGCTTGTGATTTTAATGCTTCAGTTGCTTTTTGTAGGTTGGTTTTTTCTTCACCATCTGATAAAGTTTTTAGTTTTGTTTCATTTGCAGCAATTTGTGTATCTAAATCTGATTCCACATTGTTGTAAAAACTTACTCCACGAGTTAAATCTGTGTTTAATGGAATGATGTATGCAGAAAGTTCAGACATTAAATCACGAACATTAACCTCTTTATTATTTCATGTGGTTTTACCGTTATACAATCAGTTTAAAAACATCTTTGTAGCAGCATCTTCTTTACTACCAACAGCAACAGGGATTAAACTAGAACCACCTTCAAAATAGGTAGCATTAGTATCATCTGCTTTGTTTTTAGTAATTTGTTGTTGTAAGAAAACATCATCACGAGTTGTTCATTTCTTTGGAGCATCAGGGTTTTTAGCAGCAAAGAAATTGCGAGATGTTTGCGAATTAACTGATTGCTCAAGACCGACAGAAGCAACTATAGCAAAAATGGTTTGATATTGTCTCATATGTCATGATGCTCATTCATTTGAGTTATTTTCGAATTTTACATCTCTAAATAAGATAGGTTTAGACACATCTTTATCACCTACCTTGGTTTGAACTTGTATTGAATGGTTATCTACAAATTTGTTAAATACTTCAACAAATTTGTCTTTCATTGCTTGATCACTTGGTAAGTTGTATTTGATTTTAGACAAGTCAAATTGATTATTTGTTGTAGGTTCAAGTTCTCAAAGTTTTTTATAATTTAAATCATTATTGATAAGTTTGTAAAACTCATCTTGTTGGTAGTCAATTGAAAAAGCTTGTAATGGAATAAGTTCGGTTGTTGCTGTAGCAACTTTAGCAGTATCAACTTCGACTGCTGAATAGAATTTTCTTGCAAATTCAAATAAACTTTCAACACCTTCAAAAGTTTTTTGATTAACTATATATCCTGTTAGTGATCCAGGTTTTGCTTTTAAGTAGTTAATTACTGATTCAGCAGGGATGTTATTTCCTTTGTCTTTGTTTGCAGTAAGTTTTTCAAAAACTTTACCTTCACTCACAACAGTAGCACCGGCTGTTTTCATTAGTTCTAATGCTTTGTTTAATAAGTCGATGTTAATACTAAATCCATTAGTATCAGAAACATCAAAAGGAAGGTTATAAATTTTTCCACCTGATGTATCTTCACCAACTAAGTTGTTGTGATTCTTTAAGATTTTAGTTGGAAACAAATTGTTAGGTAAAGTATCAGAAACATCTAAAATCTTACCATATGAATTAATTTGATATGCAGTGGTTTTGTTACCTAAGAGTAAGTTAGCAAGTTTTGCATCATTAGTTCTGATATAATTTTCAGCTTGTGTTCCAAGTTCATATTCACTTTTTGCTTTAGTTTCATCAGCTGTCTCTAAAACAACAGGTAAATATCCTGCTTGATCTTTCATTGTTTGATTATATAAAGGCACAAGTTGCTTAAGAGCAATCATTAAAGGGTATACCTTTCCTTGTGCAGTTGCTAGACGAACAGTATTATCAGAAGCAGCTTTGTCGGTTGGATATTGAGCTGTTTCTGTGCCTGTTCCTGGTGTTTTCTTTTGCTGCGAAGTTCCACAACTAGCAGCAATTAGTGTAGTTAAGCTTGAAGTACCAAAAAGTACTGAAAGAAGCTTATACTTTCTTGTCATTGAATCTCCTTTTATATTATTTTTAATGTTTGCTAATATTTTACTACTTTTTCACACAAATTCATTTATATAATATAAAATAAATATAAAATATGTAAGAGAAGAATAATTATTCTTTCGATAAATTACAAATTAAAAATCAAAAAAAAATAAAAAAATAATTTTGCTTTTTTATTTTACTGCTATAATATCTAAGCGACTTTTAAAAAAAGTTCAAAAAAGTTCTTTGAAAACTAGATATAAAACATGACAGTCAATTTTTTCGAGAGTTTG